>CAZANW010000148.1:0-1594 GCA_964486625.1 uncultured Halobacteria archaeon | reverse complement strand
CGGCCTCACGCAGCGCCTCGGCGAAGCTGGGTTCCACGGACTCCAGGAGCTCGTCAATCTCCCGATCCACGGGCTTCTCGGAAGCCGGCGGCTCGGCCGCGGGTTCCGTCGCGGGCGGCGCCGGGGCCTCGTCCCGCGGTCGAGCACGCACGGGGCGGAGGAGCGCCTGGGCTTCCCGCTGGCCTCCGCGCGCCTCCTCGTTCTCCGGGTCCAGGGAGAGGACCTTCTCGAAGCACTCGAGGGCCTCCTGGGCCCGGTCGTGGGCGACCAAGGCCTGCCCTTTCGCCAGCCAGGCGGGTGCGAGGTCCCACTTGAGCGCGAGGGCCCGGTTGAAGAACTGGATCGCCGCGCCCCACCGTCCCTTCCGGTTCAGCAGCTCCCCCTTGCGGAAGAGGAGCTCGGGGTCCTTCCCCTCCTTCCCCAGTGCGCGGGAGAAGAGGCCCTCTGCGGCGTCCTGATCCCCCAAGGCGAGGAACGTGTCGCCCAGGCCGAGCACGGCCCGGCCGTTCCCCGGGTCCACGTCCAGGAGGGCCTGGTAGAGGATCGCGGCCTCGTTCGCGTGGCCGTCCCGGCGGAGCTGCTCCGCCTTCAGGAGAATGTCACCGGACCGCCGGGGATCGATCCGCACGGCCTCCCGGAGGGCGTCCACGGCGTCCGCGAGCCGGCCCATCCCAAAGAGGAGGTTGGCGCGCTCGAACCAGGCCTGGCGGTCCCGGCGGTCCAGGTCGAGGACGCGCGTGTAGCACTGGAGGGCCTCCTCGGTCTCCTCCAGGAGGACGTGGATCTCCGCCTTGTCGAACCAGAACACCTTGTCCTCGGGATGCTCGGCGAGGAGCCGGTCGTAGCACCGGAGGGCGGCACGGTAGTCTCCCTCCTCGAGGAAGGCCTGGGCCTCCTCCCGGAGATCGATCGAGCGTTGCTCGTCCTCCACCTCCCCGGGGACGAGCTCGAACCGGACGGCCCGCGCGAGGGCCTCCGTGACGCCCTGGCACTGGGTGAGGGCCTGCGCGTCCGCGGCGCGCAAGGAGCCTAGGTCCGGGAACACGGTGACCAGCGTCTGGGCCGCGGCTTCCGTCATGCCGGGGACGGTGCCAAGGAGTCTGAGGACCGCGAGGCGGGCCTCGTCCTTCTCGACGGCCTGGAGTCGCTCCGTGACGGAGGCCTGCGCCGCCTCGACCGCCTGGGCCCGGGTTTCGAGAGTCTGCTCCCGGGTCCGGAGTTCCTCCTCCCGGGATTCCATGGCGCCCGCGCGCTCGCGGATCCAGGCTTCGACGTTCTCCCGCTCCTTGGCGATCTCCCCCCGCAGCTCCTCCTTCATCTCCGGGAGCCCTGCGGAGAGGGCGTCCATGGCCTGGGACGCCTCCGGGGGGGGCGGGGGCGCACCCGCCGGGGCAGGCTCCTCGGGCCCCGGCTCCGGCTCGGGTTCGGGGGCCGTTTGCGGCTCGGGAAGCGGCATGGGGGGCTCCGGTTCGGGGATGGGTTCGGGCATGTGCCCGGTGGTGAGGAACAGCACCTTCGACAAGTCGAACGGCACGTCGGGGTAGTTGTCGCGAAAGGTGGAGTTCTGCTCGGGATCGAGCGTCTCCAGCAGCGC
>CAZANW010000147.1:0-1658 GCA_964486625.1 uncultured Halobacteria archaeon | reverse complement strand
CGACTCGTCCGCGAGAGCCGCCCCCTCCCGGAGGAGGAGAGCAAGCCTCTGGATAAACGCAGAGGCGTCGGAGGCGCTCAGCCGCTCCAAGACCACTCCCGACGGCATGGGGGTCTCGTTCACCACCGGCGCGACCTCGACGTTGGCGGGCCCCGCTTCGGGCTCCACCAGCAGCGTGTCGGCCCGCGAGACGTTGAAGGTCTCCACGATGTCGGCCTTCAGGCTCCACTTGAACTTCCCGGAGGCGGCGGACGCCGGGACGGCCGGGCTCCCGAGGAAGAAGCCCACGGGGTTGGTCAGGAACTCCAGGGTGTTGGCGCCCTCGGCGAGGCTCACGGCGAGGGTGCGGGTCTGGTTGTCCCCGAGGGTCCCGAACACCGACGCCTGCGGGGCGCCCCCGGCGCCCGCGACCCCCAGCCCCACGCTGCCCCAGTCGTCGGCCACGAACCTCAGGAAGCCGGGGGAGCCGCTGAAGGGGAACTCGTAGACCGACGCCGGGACTCCGGAGAAGGAGGCCTCCCCGAGGGGGGCGGGGAGAGGCAGCGGGGTGGAGTTGTCGGCGGGGAGGTAGAGGCGAAAGCCGTAGTATTTCGCCTTGTAGACGACGACTTCGCCCTCGGAGGGCAGCCCGCTCAGGAGGATGCCGCTCCTCTGGGCGGGGACGGTGGTCTCCACCACCTCCAGGCCCGGGTAGTGGGCGATGGGGCCGGGTTCGGTCAGGGGGTAGGCGGTGCCGCCGTCTGCGTAGGGCAGGAACCCGAGGGCCACCGGGAGGAGCCGGCAGGGCTCGGCCCCGCCGCAATCGGCGGAGAGCGCCGACGCGGGGGGCTGGGCCTCGGGCGCGGCCCCGGGCCGGGAGAAGCCGACCCCCGGATTCCGGGTCGGCAACTCCACCTCGTAGTCGAGGCCCGCCTGCCACTCGATTTGCGGGGACTCGATGTGGAGGTCCACGGCGCCCCGGGAGTTGAGGCCCGCGGGGTCGATGGAGATGCGCCACGGGCTGAACCCGGCGGGCAGGCTATAGCCCGGCGGGAAGGACTGGTCGGCCACCACCTGGCCGTCCACCGTGACCTTCACCGTCTTCGAGTTGAAGTCGGTCGCGCGCGGGTTCAGCACCACGAAGGCGCGCGCCACCCGGCCCGCGTGGGACGGGTCCGCGAGGGAGAGGCGCGCGTCGCCGGGGAGGTTCGAGGGGCCGGAGAGGGGGAAGAAGGCCGAGGAGGAGCCCGAGAACGGGAGGGAGAGGGAGTCCCCCGTGATGGAGAGGGTGGCATTCCTCGTGACCCCGGGGACGGAGAGCGTGACGTTCCGCACCGCCCCCTCGCCGTAGAGGTTGCCCCGGAGGGTGAACTTCGCCTTCCCGGGCTCGCGGAAGGAGAGGGTGAGGGGGACCTCGCCGCTGAAGGAACCGGAGAGCGGGACGGTCGCCGCGGGCTGGAGGCTCTCCGCCGGGGCCTCCAGGGTCTGGTTCCCAAGGAGCACGGAGGGCCCGAAGAACGGGGGCACCCGGAGGGCGTGGCTGTGGGCCCCGGCGATGCAGGGGCCGCCGAGGGAGTCGTAGGGGCTGCCGCAGAAGCTCGGCGACCCCGATTTGAACCCCCACGCGTTGTGGCTGTGGGCGCCGGCCGGCTCGGTCTCGAAGACCCGCCCCCCGATGG
>CAZANW010000146.1:0-1683 GCA_964486625.1 uncultured Halobacteria archaeon | reverse complement strand
AAATCCGCGGAAGAGAGGGCGAAGCCCCTCCCGGAAGACAGTCGCCGGGGGTGGGCGGCGGGCCCCTGGTTTAAGTCCTACCCGGACCCGGGACCGAGAGAGTGATACGGGAGCAAACCCAGTAAGGAGGGGTCAAAACCGGGACCGGAGCCCGCGTTTACTGAGTAAGAACGGGTTCAAATCGAGGGTCTCCCGTGGGAGGTCAAGGCTTGCGACCCGGGGGGCTCCACCCGCCCCGCCGGACCGGGGGGTATCAATTCCGGTCCTCCGGCCGGAGGCTCCAGAGACCCGGCCCCCGGCGCTCCAGCCTCCACCCCTCCCATCCGACCGCCCTCCCCATCCTGATGGCCAGCCGACGAGCCTCCTCCGGGTCGCGGGCTGCGAAGACGAGGAGAGTCACCCCGCTGGGCAGAGCTTCATCGCCGTCTCCACGCCAGCCCAACCGCCGCCAGGACCCCCAACCCCAGAACCACCTCGAACCCCGGAGACTTCTGTGGCTGTACCCCCTGGTCCCCAATGTAGACGCGCACCGGCGTCGGTGTGGACCCAGGCGGCCCCTCCACCGACACCGAAACACTCACCGACCCTCCAGCCCCGCTGACGCTCAGGGAGGCCGAGCCCGAGAGGGCTCCCAGGCCCTTGACCATCCCGAGGATGGCCTGAGCCTCCTGCTCGACCTGCGCACGAACCTCCGCCGCAACCTGGGCGAGGTCCAAGTCGCCGATTTTCTCGCGCCGGTATTGCAACAGGACTGGCTCCCCCCGCAGCCCCTCGACCATCGCTCCGGCGGTAATCACCTTCCCGATGAACCGGAACCTCCCGAGGACTCCGCCTGCGGGTTGCTCATAATGTTCATTGTTCGCCGCAACGACTGGGATGATGCGGGTGGCGACCCCAGCGGGCACCAAACCGCCCCCGCCGCCCGACCCCTCCGTCCAGGCCACGAGGCCGTGGACGACGACATCGGCTTCGTAGTTCTCCAGGGCGAGGCGGGCGGTCTCTTGGAGGGAGACCTTGAATCCCAGCCCCGGGGCATCGAATGAGACGGTCTTGCCATCGAAGGCCTTCGGATTCGCCAGAAGGTCGGAGAGGGAGACCTGCTGCGGCTTCGGCGTGACCTTCACGACGTAGAGGATGGGGGTCTCGTCGGCGAGGACCGCCCCGCCGGTCCGCTGGGGCATGGCGGGGATGAGTTGTTTCACCTTGTCGGCGCTCATCACGACGCCGTGGACAGAGGCGGGAACATCGCCCCACCAGTCCTCCATGAAGTTGAATGTGAGCAAGTGGTCCTCGCTCCCGAGGAACGTTTTCTGGAGGGCCCCCTGGGCCTTGGTGATTTTGTCCGCTGATGTTACCAGTTCCCGGGCCAGGGGCGCCACCTGGACCGGGTTATCCAAGACCATCCCGGCGGTCACGGTCCACACGGGGCAGGTGGGACAGGGGGCCGGGTCGGGGTCGATGCTGACCGCCACCTGCCGCAGGGTGGCGTCGATGCGGACGAGCGAGAGGTCGTATCCCTTCGGGTCCGCCTTTACCTGGGAGATGGTGGCGGGCTGGCCGTCGGTGGCGAAGGAGGCCTTCTCGGCCAGGACGACCCCCAGGCGGAGCCCCTTGAACTCCATCGGGACGGGGATTTCGCGCCCCTGGAGGGTACCGAGGCTCGGGACCGGGGCTTCGTTGGAG
>CAZANW010000145.1:0-1693 GCA_964486625.1 uncultured Halobacteria archaeon | reverse complement strand
CCCCCGGGGCCCTCTGTCGGGCCATCTCCTGGAGGGAGTTTTTGGTCTCGGCCTCCAGTCTCTGGATGGCGCTCCGCAGCGAGCCCACCTCCTTCCAGAGGCCGTCGAGGAGGGGCTGGAGACTGGTGGCCGCCCCCGCACCGCCGCCCGCCTGGGGGGCCTGCGCCTTCATGAGGGTCACCGCCTTCACCGCCTCCCGGAGCCACGACCCCAGTTTCTCGACGTTGGCGGCCATCTGCGCCTCCACGGCCGCCGCCATCTCCTGCTTCATCTCGGCCTGCATCTTCTTCAGGGCGTCGGGCGGGACGATTCCGGGGACCGCCGGGGCAGCCCGGGCCGCCTCCTCCCGGAGTTCGCCGAGGCTCCGCTCCACCATCGCCTTGAAGTCCGCCACGCCCTCCATCCCGGCCCGGAGGCTCTCGATCTCCTGTTGGAGCGCGGCCAGGGCGTCGCCGGGGATGGCCTGAAGCGCCTCTTCCATCCCCCCGGAAGGCTCCGGGGCGGATTCGGCCGGCTCCCCTTCCGCCATTTCGGGCCCAACTTCCGCAGGCTCCGGCCCGGAGCCGGCCATCGCCGCCGGGGGTTCCTCCGGGACCCCGGGCTCGGGCTCCGGGACAGGTTCAACATCGGAAGGCGCGGCCTCCCCGGGCGGGGCGTCCCCCGCCGCGGGCGGAAGTTCCTCCCCGGCGGCCGGAGCCTCCGCGGTTGCAGCGACCTCCTCGCCGGGAAGCCGCTCGCCGATGAAGCGGTTCCACTCGCTGTCGAGTTCCGCGTCGCCCACCCCCCGCGCCCGGGAACGGGCCGCGAGCCCCCTCATGCGGCCGCCAACGGCGCCCAGAGGCCGCAGCAGGGCCGAAATCGGGGAAGGTCTCGCATCGGGCGGAGAGGGACCCCGGGTACCGCGTCCCCTGCTGCGGGGGGCCGGGCGGGGGACTCCCCGGGGGAGGAGGCCGCGCCGCTGGAGCAGGAGGAGGAGCACCACGGCGGCCACCACCGCGCCGCCGACGATGGGCAGGGTCGGGTCGAAGCCCGCCGCCGCGCCGCGCGTCGCGCCGCCGGTGGAGGGGCCGCTGGTCGCGGAGGTCCGCCCGGTCGCCGGGGGCGGCGCCGCAGCGGCCTGGCCGACGGTGATGTTGAGTTTGTATCCCCAGGCGTCCCCGCTGCCGCTGGTGACCTTGAGGGCTCCCTCGTAGCGGCCGGCGGGGGTCGAGGCCTGGGCGGAGACCGTCACGTTGACCGAGAAGGACTGGCCCGCCTTGGCCCGGTCCACCTTGATCTCCTCGGGAGAGACCTGGATGGAGAGTTCGGGCGGCGCCGTAACCGCCAGGCGGAGGGTGTCGGTGCAGCCCCCGTCCCGGCAGCGGGAGACCTCCTGGACCTTGGTCACGCTCCCGCCGGGGGAGAGGGAAATGTCGAGGGTCGAGACCGTTCCGAACTCGGCGGCGGAGGCGAGCCCGGCCAGAAGGAGAAGGCTGAAGAGTATCCGCAAGGACCCCGTGAACCCCATAGTAAATGGTTGTTCTTCTATTATAGTTTCCTTGGGGGGTTCATAGGCTTGGTTTTCCCGGTAGCGATTTTGTCACTTTCTCCGCCTCCTCGCCAGGCGCCCCAGGGCGATGGCGACCCCCACCGCAGCCACGAGGGCGGGGAGGCCCAGGACCGTGGCGAGGGGGAAGGGGGGCGGGGGCTGCGC
>CAZANW010000144.1:0-1746 GCA_964486625.1 uncultured Halobacteria archaeon | reverse complement strand
TTACTTCTTCTCCCACTTGTAGAGGTCCATCACCTGCGCCAGCGTGCTCCCCCTGCGAATCTCCTCCCGCACCCGGTCCTCGTTCTTCTTGACCTCCATCGCCCGCTTCGCCACTTCGAGCGCCCGCTCCTTGGGCACCACGAGCACCCCGTGGTCGTCCGCCACAATCCAGTCCCCGGGCCGCACCTTGACCCCGCCGCAGAGAATCTCCGCGTTGATTTCCCCGAACCCCTTGGGCTCCCCGGCGTTGGGCACGACCCCCTTGCAGAAGACCGGGAAGCCGATGCGGATGATGTCATCCACGTCCCGGATGGGGCCGTCCATGACGAGCCCGGCGACCCCCTTGTTCTGGGCGGAGCGGCTCGCCAGTTCGCCCCAGCAGGTCACGTAGCGGGAGCCGTTGTAAATCACCAGCACGTCGCCGGGCTTCGCCACGTCGATGGCCTCGACGCTCTTGGCCCAGTCCCCCTCGAAGGTCTGGACCGTGACCGCGGGTCCCACGACCTTGTGGCCCGTCTTCAGGGGGAGGATGTTCCGCATCCCGCGGGCCCGGTGCATGGCGTCGGAGATGTTGGGGGTCGAGACCGCGGCGAGCAGTTCCAATATCTGGGCGTCCCGGTCCCGCCGCTCGGCGTGGGCCGCGGGGGCCGCGCCGTCGAGCGCCTTGCGGATGGCCCGGGCCGCCTGTTCCGGCTCGGCCGACTTGCAGATGGCGCTGCCGATGATGACAATCGCGGCCCCCAGGGAGGCCGCTTGGGCCGCCGAGGCCGCATCGAGCCCCCCGGCCGCCGCCACCGGGATGTCCACCTCCCGGGCCACGACCCGCAGGGTGTCGAGGGGGTCCTGTCCCTTCATCTGCTGGTCGATACCCACATGGATGCAGACCGCGTCTGCGCCGAGGGCCTCCACCTGCTTCGCCCTCTCCACCGGGTCGGGGGCGTTCAGGAGGTCCACCATCACCTTGACGCCGTACTTCCGCGCCGCCCGGAGCCCGTCCTCGAGGGTCCCGTCGTCGGCGGTCCCGAGGAGGGTCACCATGGTCGCCCCCGACTTGGCGGCCATCTCGACCTCGAACGCGCCGGTGTCGGCAATCTTCATGTCGGCGACGAGGGTCCGGCCCGGAAATTTTTCCTTCAACTTCCGGACCGCGTCCATCCCCTCGCTCTTGACGAGGGGCGTCCCCGCCTCGACCCAGTCGGCGCCGCCCGCCACCGCCTCCTCCGCAATCCGGAGGGCGCGCTTCAACTCCTGGAGGTCGAGGGCGACCTGGAGGACCGTCTTGGAGTTCGCCGGGCCGGAAGGCGCCCGCGGCTCTTTCCGCTCCTTCCTCGCCATGGGACCTTCTCGCCTCTCCGGTCTATAATAGTGAACGGGGGGTAAGTTCTATGGTCGCACGCCTCCACGGGGAACGGATGAAGCCCCGCCGCGTCGCCATCGTGGCCAAAGCCTCCGCCCCGCGCGCCATCCCGGTCGCGGCCCGCGCCGTCGAACTCCTCCGGGGGCGGGTGAAACTGTCGGCCGACCCGGCCACGGCCCGGGTCTTCGGCCTGCCCGGGGCGCCGGTGGAGAAAATGAGCGCCGACGCCGTCCTCTGCGTCGGGGGTGACGGGACGATTCTCCGGACACTCCAAGCCCTCCGGCGCCCGGTCCCGGTCCTGGGGGTCAACCTCGGGACGATTGGATTCCTGGCGGACGTGGCTCCCGCGGGGCTGGAGGAGCGCCTCCGCGCCCTCCTCGCAGGCTTCC
>CAZANW010000143.1:0-1845 GCA_964486625.1 uncultured Halobacteria archaeon | reverse complement strand
GTTGTCGGCACCGCTCCATCTCCCCAGAGGTCGCCGGGGTTCGAAGTGGTCTTTGCCGCTCTCGCCATCGCAACCGCCGCGGCTTGGGCTGGTCGTCGCAGGAACATTTATCTGCGGAAAGGCCCTTGAATAAGCCGGAGAGCCGCTTGCCAGAATATACGGGGACCTGCCTGCATTTATAAAAACGTCACACCGGGTACACGCCGTGCTTCCTCGGGTGGCGGACCACCTTCTTGTCCCGCGTGAACTCCAGGCACGCAATCAACCGCGAGCGGGTCTCCCTCGGGTCAATCACGTCGTCCACGTAGCCCTCGGCCGCCGCCCGTTCCGCCCGGATGTGGGGCCGGATGGCCTCGGCCAGCATCTCCACCGTCTTCTGCGCCTCCTCCTTCGACTTTGCCTGGGCGAGTTTCTCCCGCGCGAAGATGGCGACCATCCCCTCGGGCCCCATGACCGAGATTTCGGCCCCCGGCCACGCCAGGAGGAGGTCGGGGTCGTAGGCCCGGCCGCACATGGCGTAGTAGGCCGCCCCGTAGCACTTGCGGATGATGATGCTCATCTTGGGCACCGTCGCCTCCGAGACCGCGTGGACCATCTTCGCCCCGTGGCGGATGATGCCCGACTGCTCCGCCTTGCTCCCCACCATGAAGCCGGGCACGTCGCTCAGGAAGAGGAGCGGGATGTTGAATGCGTCGCAGAGCCAGATGAAGCGGGCCGCCTTGTCGGAGGCGTTGATGTCGATTGCCCCGGCGTAGAACATCGGGTTGCTGGCGACGATGCCGACGGAGTAGCCCCCGATGCGGCCGAGGGCGGTGATGATGTTCCGGCCCCACTTCGGCTTGATTTCGAAGGTCCGGCCCCCGTCCACGAGGAGGGCGACCAGTTTGTGCATGTCGTAGGCGGTCCGGGTCGAGTCGGGGAGGACGTGCAGGATGTCGTCCGGCATGGGCGCTAACGGGTCTCCGCTCCACGGTTTCCGGGGCGGAAGTTCGCGGTTGTTCGGCGGGAAGTAGGAGAGGTATTCCCGGATGGCGCGGATGCAGGCCGGGTCGTCCTCCACCTCCAGGTCGCCCACGCCGCTCGTCTCGCAGTGGACCTTGGAGCCCCCGAGGGCGTCCTCGGTGATGTCCTCGCCGGTGACCATCTTCACCAGGGCCGGGCCCCCCAGGCCCATGGAGGAGCGCCCCTTCACCATCGGCACGAAGTCGGAGAGGCCCGGGATGTAGGCGGTGCCCGCGAAACCGGGGCCCATCATGGCAGAGACCAGCGGAATCACGCCCGACATCAGGGACTCCTCCTTGAAGAGGTAGCCCGAATCGGCGAAGCGGGTCGCCCCGGGGCCCCCGAAGCCCCCCGCGCTGGTGTCGATGCGAGCGCCGCCGCTGTCGATGAGCCACACCATCGGGAAGCCCATCTGGAGGGCAAGGGCGCGGATGCGGGAGACCTTCATCTCGCTGGTGACCCCGATGGAGCCCCCCTTCACGGTGAAGTCGTAGGCCGCGACCCCGGTCCACAGGCCGTCGATTTTCCCGTAGCCCGTGACGCACCCGTCGGCGGGGACGAGCTCCTTGGTCATGTGCTCGCTCCCCAGGATGCCGGTCTCGATGAAGGTCCCGGGGTCGAAGAGGAGGTCGAGCCGCTCGCGGACCGTCAGTTTGCCCCGGTCATGCTGCTTCTTGACCCGCTCCTCCCCGCCCATCTGCCTGACCCGGGCGCGGGAGGCGGCGAGTTTCTCGGCCTCCGACTTCATCTTGTCGCCCATGGCGGTTCCTCCAGAGTGGGGGTGGGATATAGAAGCTTGGCGCAATCTTGCGGGGGAGGGGGGGAGAGAGCGGGCCTGTGGAC
>CAZANW010000142.1:0-1856 GCA_964486625.1 uncultured Halobacteria archaeon | reverse complement strand
CCGGCGCCTGCTGTGGCGGCGGGATGGGGTCGCCGAGGCGCCCTGCGCTCCGTGGGGGAGTCGTCGGTCATGGCGGCAGCAAGGCGGAGGAACCGGCATTGGCCGCTATTGGCGTTCGAGCGCCCCCTGCATTTGGACCCCCGGGGGCTTCGTTGGCTGTTCCATTGCTGGCTGTTTTCCGGCCCTCCTTGCCGCTTCGAGCGCCCTCGCGTGGGTCCGACGCCACAGGGCCGCTCGAAGGCCGCATACGGTTCAACCCTCGCGGAGACCACACTCCACCGGGAGGTTCCCGGGCCTGGGGGCTCGGGCCATTTGGCGGTTTCCCGTGGTCCCGGGCGGAAGGGACCGCGAGGTCCACGGGACTCCCGCCTTTGGGCTGCTTCGAATCGGGGGCGAAGGCCTCCCGAGCCGGTGTTTCCACCGACTGACGCACCCCGCGGCCTCTGTTTCCAGGGGCCCCGCCATCTTGCGACGACGGGCTTCTGCTCCCGCTGCCGGGGTTCGACTGTGAGTCCTCCCACTTCGGGGAGTTCCAATAGCTCCATCCCCGCTGCGCGATGTTGATGGCTCCGACTGCATCATCGTTTTCCGAGAAGTGGCAGGCGCGGCAGGTGAACCGATGGGTTCCTCGGTCCCTTGCCGCTCTGTCCAGTTTGCCACAGGCCGGACAAGTGGATGATGTGCCTCTCGCATGGACTGCCTTCAGCGCGAGACCGTTTTCGGCGGCCTTGAGCGCGATTGCCGTGCTTGCACGGCCCCGGGACCAGTGAGTGATAAGCCGATTCATCCGCCGGGACATCGTCGGCTTCGGCATCCCCTTAAGGTCCTCGACGGCAAGACCCCCGGCGCCGGATGCTTTCGCCCTCTGGGCAACGGCGTATGCCGTCTGCTGGTCGAGCGTCATCCGGATGTTGGACCGCCTCTTCTTCAGGGTCTTCAGGCGTTCCCGGGCGTCCCTGTTGCCCCGGTCGGCCATGGACCGCAGCCCCCGGACTCGGGCGTGGACCCGTTCAAGCCGGTGAACCGCGGGCATGCCCGAGTGGCGCACATGGGCCGCCGGGATACACCTCGGCCCATTCACCACCGCAAGCGTGGTGGCGTTCCGGACTCCGAGGTCAACCCCGGCGACGACCTTGGGGCGCTTCTGCGGGACGTGGGCCTCAACGACGACCGGGAAATGCGCATACCAATCTCCCGAGTCTCTTTGGACCAGTTCCACCCTGAGCCAAGTCTTT
Organism: uncultured Halobacteria archaeon; assembly: GCA_964486625.1. GTDB lineage: Archaea > Halobacteriota > Syntropharchaeia > JACQPP01 > JACQPP01 > JAWCQZ01. The sequence goes on along the minus strand of CAZANW010000142.1, from coordinate 621 downwards.
CCTCGCACTTGCGCGATGACGGTTTCCAGCCGCGACAGATGGCGGGGGTCCCGAGACATGACCAGAGGCACCCGGACATGGGTTTTCGGCTGGAACGGGTGGGAGAGCCGAAGGACGAGCCGCTCCCCCGCCATGGTAATGCTTTCGACAGGGACGTGAAAGACGGCGACCCTGGGAGGCGTAGGCAGACGGCCTCTGGGTCTGTTGAATCCATTCAGGATGTTTTCCCACGTCAGGGCCACGTTTGTGAGGAGCAGTTGCCGCGAGTAGGCGTTAAGACGCGTTTGCGTCACCGGGGCATCCCGAACGAGGCCCGGGTAGAGGGCACGGTGGCGGACCCGGTAAGTTCCGTTGCGCTTCGTGCTCACTGCGAGGCCATAGCCGCCCCCCTGCGGAACCCCCGGACCGAACCTCTTCCAGTTGCCGCGTCTCTTGTCGGTGTAGAGCCTGCGAAAGGTCCACCCAATCCAGCGTGAGGATTCCCGCGCAAGGTCTTCGAGAACCGGAATGAACTCCGGAGGTGGCTCCGTTCGTATGGCGATTGTCTTTGAAATTTTGGCTACGCCAGAGGTCATACTGAACAAGCCCACTTCGAGGATTTAAACCGAGAACAAGGTGGGG
>CAZANW010000141.1:0-1863 GCA_964486625.1 uncultured Halobacteria archaeon | reverse complement strand
GCCGCGGGACCCCGGCGATGGGTGGTTGAGGTCCTCTCCACCGAAAGAATGGACGTGCCCCTGGGCCGCGGCGGCGAACTGCTGGTGAACGGCCCCTATTTCGGCCACTTGGCCCGGCTCGGGAACGCGCTGCTCCGCCGCTCGCAGGGCAAGATGGCGCGGCTGGAAGGGGAGGTGGCCAAATGCCCGTAGTTTCTCTGGGCAAAAAGGACCTTCAATCCCTCTCCGGCCTTCCGCTGAAACTCATCGAGGAGCGCCTCCCGATGCTCGGCTGCAACATCGAGCGCGCGACCCCCGACACGCTGGAAGTTGAATTTTTCCCGGACCGCCCCGACCTCTTCAGCGTCGAGGGGGCGGCGCGGGCGCTCCGCACATTCCTGGGCAGGGAGCGCGGCCTGCGGAGATACGAGGTCCGCCCCTCGGGGGCGCGCCTGGCCGTCGAGCCCCCGGTCCGCCCGGTGCGCCCCGCCGTCGCCCTGGCCTACGTCCGGGGCGTCCGCCTCACCGACGCGACCCTCCGCTCGCTCATTCACCTCCAGGAGCACCTCCACTGGACCGTCGGCCGCAACCGGCGGCGGGTCGCCATCGGGGTCCACGACGCGTCCCGGGTCGAGCCCCCCTTCACCTACACCGCGGTCCCCCCGGAGTTCCGCTTCGAGCCCCTTGACGGAGGGCGGGAGATGTCCCTGGCGGAGATTCTCACCGAGCACCCCAAGGGGAAAGAGTATGCGTTCATTCTAGAAAACCAGAAGCGGATGCCTATTATTCTGGACAGAAATGAGAAGGTATTGTCGTTCCCTCCAGTCATCAACGGGGAGTTGACGCGGGTCACCGGGAGTTCCCGGGAACTCCTCGTCGAGACCACCGGGTTCGGCGAGGAGGTGGAGACGGCCCTGAACATCGTCGCCACCTCGCTGGCGGAGCGCGGGGCGCGCATCGAGTCGGTCGTCGTCCGGGACGGCAAAGCGAGCCGCACGACCCCCGACCTGAGGCCGAGGCGCTCGACGCTCAAGGCGGCGGAAGCGGCCGGCCTCCTCGGGCTCGACCTGACGGCGGCGAAAACGGCGCAACTGCTCTCGAAGATGGGTTTCGGAGCGAGGCCGCGCGGGACAGCGGTGGAGGTCGAGGTTCCCGCCTACCGGGTGGACATCCTCCACCCCTGGGACCTCGTCGAGGACGTGGCGAAGGCGTGGGGCTTCGACTCCATCGGGGGGGCGCTCCCGCCGGTCCTCGGCAGCGGCGGCCGCGACCCGGTCGAGGCGCGGAAGGCTCTCGCCCGGGAGGTTCTCGTCGGGCTCGGCTACCAGGAGATTGTGGGCTTCACCCTGACCCGCGGCGAGGACGACTTCGACCGGGCGGGGCTGCGGCCGGAGGGGTTCACCGCCATCTCCAACCCGGTGAGCCGGGAGCAGACGCAACTCCGGACCCGCCTCCTCGGCACCCTGCTGGTCCTGCTCGCCGCCAACAAGCAGCGGGACTATCCCCAGCGGCTCTTCGAGGTGGGCGAGGCCGTCCGGGGCGGGCGCCAGTTCCCCGCCGCGGCCGCCGTGTCGGTCCACGCCCGCGCCACATTCGCCGAGGCGCGGAGCCTCGCCGACGGCTTCCTGCGGGAGATGGCGGTCGGGGCCGCCGTGGTCCCCGGGGAGCACGGGGCGTTCATCCCGGGCCGGTGCGGAGCCCTCGTCTCCGGGAAGCGGACCCTCGGCCACTTCGGCGAACTCCACCCCCGGGTCCTGGAGGCGTTCGGTCTGGAGTTGCCCGCGGTCGCATTCGAGATTGAACTGGCCGGCGCATGAAAAAACGGGAAGCCGGGCACCTGCGGCGGGTCCGCGTGATTGCGGACTACCAGTTCGGCCCCGGCTC
>CAZANW010000140.1:0-1883 GCA_964486625.1 uncultured Halobacteria archaeon | reverse complement strand
ACTCCCGTCAGCCCGACCCCGGCCACACCCACGCCTACTCCGACCCCCACCGCCCAGACTCCGACCCCCGCGCCCCCTACTCCCACAGCGACCAAGCCCGCGGAGCCCGAGCCCAAGCCAAGCCCCATCGGCGGCCCGACCGCCAAGTTCCGGCTGCCCCCCACGGTGAGCCTCACCACGACCAAGACCACCGTGGAGGCCGACAGCCCCGCGCTCCTCACCATTTCCATGATTAACCCGAGCATCAACGATGTGAGTCTCTCGGTCAATGCCATCATGCGAGTGGGCAGCGGCATCACCATCAGCGGGACCTCCTTCGCCGCGGGCGGCTCGAACCAGTTCACCGGCGACTTCGTCGTCCCGCCCGGGGCCGAGCGCCACTACACCCTGACGGTGACCAGCGACGACCTCGGGTCGAAGACCGTCGAGTCCCAAATCATCTACTTCCCCGGGGAGAACAAGGACAACTTCCAGCAGTTGCAGCAGACCATCAACATCAACGTCAAGGAGAAGTCGAAGCCCATTCCCAGCCCGACCACCGCCGCGCCCCCGCCCGCCCGCTCGCCCGGATTCGAGCTCGTCTTCGCCCTCGTCGCCATCGGGGTCGTCGGCCTGCTCCTCCGCCGCCGGTGAAACCTTTCCGGGCCGCCCTCGTTCTTGCCCTCGTCACTTTCCTCGCCCTCTCCGCAGCCGAGGCGCAGACGAAGGGGTTCCGGCTGGCCCCCACCGTCTCCCTGACCACGTCGAAGACCACCGTGGAGGCGGACAAGCCCGCCCTCCTGACCCTCTCGATGATCAACCCCTCCATCAACGACGTCTCCTTGACGGTCCAGGCAATCCTGAAGGTCCCGAGCGGGGTCGGAATCTCGGCCACCTCCTTCGTCGCCGGGGGCTCGAACCAGTTCACGGGCGATTTCGTGGTGCCGCCGGGAGGCGAGCGCCACGTCACCATCCAGGTGACGAGCGACGAGGTGGGGGACAAACTGGTCGAGTCTCAAATCCTCTACTACCCCGCCGAGAACCGGGACGCCTTCCAGCAGTTGCAGCAGACCATCAAGGTGACCGTGAAGGAGAAGTCGAAGGTGCTCAACCCGCCGCCGATTGACGACAACCAGACGGCGACGCCGCGGAGGAGCCCGGGGTTCGAAGTTGCGGTGGGGCTCGCGGCGCTGCTGGCGGTGGCCCTGCCCCTGCGGAAGCGCGCGTGAGAAACTTTTGTAATGCTTGAATGCACTACATGAAATGCCCCCGGATATTCGCCAGCCTCGTTCTTCTCCTTGTATCGCTCCCTGCAACCGCTTCCGTGTCTGAGGATTTTTCGGATGGAAGTTTTGCGAACTGGGAGGTGATGTGCGGAAGTTGGAGTGCCTCGCAAGGCTATCTGGTGAAGACCGGAAGGGCGGGCTGGTGGGATAGCATCCGTATCCCAAGCAGCGACGCCTACGGCACTTGGACGTTCAGATTCAAGCCCACTGGCAACGATTCGGCAACTGACCGGTTCTATTTCCATATCATTACCAGTCCCGGTTACCTGGGGTCGTGTTCCGGTGGAGGGACGTTCACTCCCGATTGGTCCTATGCGGTCGAAGTCGCCGGAGGAAAAATCGGACTGGACAAGATAACCCGTGGAGTCGGAAGTGGGGTAATACCTTCGTCCTCATGGACCGTTGACGATAACTGGCACACGGTGCGCGTGACCCGCGACTCTTCGGGCAAGTTCAAACTTTTCCTTGACGGTACCTTGATGGGGTCGGGCACGGACGATGCCTATGCCTACACCACTTCATCCTACATCCAAATCCGGGCCTATCCGATTGGCGCGGCTTTCGACGATATAGCCGCCAGTGCGCCGCCTACGCCTCCTCCGCCCACCCCCTCTGTCA
>CAZANW010000139.1:0-1935 GCA_964486625.1 uncultured Halobacteria archaeon | reverse complement strand
AAGCCGGGGCGTTCGGGCCACTTGGTCAGTAAAATGAAACTGCTCCTCGACCGGATGCTGGGCAACCTCGCCTCCTGGCTTCGCATCCTGGACGCCGACACGGTCTACGGCCGAGACCTGGGCGACGCCGGGCTCTTGGAGCGGGCGCGGGCCGAAGAGCGCACCCTCCTGACCCGGGACCGGGAGTTGGCGGAGCGCGCCCCGCTCCGTGGGGTCCGGGTCCATCTCTTCGCGGCCGGGGACATCGCGGAGTGGCTCGCCGACCTCCACCGCGCCCTCGGGTTGCCGCTGGAGCCGAAGTTCGAGAGGTGCAGCCTCTGCAACGGCGCGCCCCTGCGGCCTGCGGGGCCCGGGGACCTGACGGGCAAGGACTACGTCCCGAAGGAGGGCGCGGGGCCCCTCTTCGCCTGCCCGGAGTGCGGCCAGATTTACTGGGAGGGGGGCCACTGGAGGAACATCCGGCGGGTCCTCGACGAAGCCCGCGCTCGGTGCTCGCGCGGGCGTTGAAGGTTCAGAGAAGTGATATGAAACGATAGCCCCGGTCTATCCGCGGATGGGTATCGGGTCGCCTCCTCCCCTGCGAGTGGGCTGGACATTTTGCGCGGGGGGCGCAAAACCCCGTAACCGCTTCAGCGCCGCGAGCCGCTCCCGGTCTCCGAGTTTCGCCCTCTCGACCGCCTCTCGGAGAACCCGGGTCGCCTCGTCCATCCGCCTCCGGTGGACCGGGTAGGGGACGCCGTCCTTCCCGCCGAATGCGAACGAGAACCGCACCGGGTCCCTCCAGGAGGGGCGGGCGCCGTAGAGCAACTCGGAGACCAGGGCGAGGGCCCGGACCGTGGCGGGGCCGATGTCCGGGAGCGAGATGAACTCCTCGTAGTTCCGGGGCTGGAGGTCGTAGGCGCGCCGGAGGGCCTCCCAGTTCACCTTGCGGGGGAGGGCCCAGCGCTTCTCGCCTGCGAGGCGGGCCACCTTCTCGCCCGTCCATTTCTCGAGCCCCGCCTGCCCCTCCTTCCGTGAGAGCAGGCCCAGGCTCCGCCGGACCTCAGCCACTGAATCGCGGACCAAATCGAGGGAGACCTTCCGCGCCTCCTCGCTCGCCCGGGCGGTCATGTCGAGGACCCTCGGGTGGCGGGCGTCGCCGGTGATGGCCTCGTGGGGGGTCTCGACGAACGACTCGATGCCCGAGAGCCACTGGTAGCGGCGGGCCATCTTCGCCTCCGCGTTCATCCCCTGCTGGACCACCGCCCACCGGGCGCCGCCGGTCTCGCGGGCGAGAAAGAATGCGTGGTGGTAGAGGCCGTAGCCGTCCTGGAGCAGCGCGGAGTCCACCTTGGCCGAGAGGCGCGACGCCCGGACCAGCGGCTCGGGGTCGAGGTCCCACGCCTCCGCCCGCGTCCGCAACTCCGCGGGGGTCTCCCGGGAGCGGGGGCCCTTGCCGCCCGCGAGGGCGATTCCGTGGTCGTCTGGCTTCAGGACGTTCCGCAGAACGCCCGTGAGGACCGTGGTGGTCCCCGAGGAGTGCCAATCGTAGGCGAGGGTGCAGGCGAGGGCCTGGAACCAGAAGGGGTCGGCGAACCGCTCCACGACCCCGCCGGGGCCCACCTCGTCCACGAGGATGTCGAGCAATGGAGCCGCCAGCCGCTCCATCCGGACCCAGAGCCAGCGGGGGGTGTGGCCGCCGTGGAGGGGGAGGTAGGTGACCGAAGGACTTGGGGGAGGGGGGCTTTGCCCCCCTCCCCCTCCCGTTTCGAATCCCTTCCCCCCCCCCCCCCGCCCGTCCCGAACCATCCCCCCCCCATGTGGGACACTCTCCAGGCCTCCCCGCGCGCGCGGGGGCCGCTCGTACCCCCCCCGCCCCCCCGCACCGGGCAGGCCCCCCCCACCTCGCCCCCCCCCCCCCCGCGCCCACACCCGCACAGCCCGCCCCCCGACCCC
>CAZANW010000138.1:0-2000 GCA_964486625.1 uncultured Halobacteria archaeon | reverse complement strand
CCCTCGTCCACAGGCCCGCTCCCCCCACCCCCCGCGCTTTGTAGGTCGCCGATTGCATGCGTCAACCTTTATATGGCATCTGGAACTCTCCCGCGATGCGAGAGGTTGCCCGGTTCCTTCTCCAGGAGCGGCCCGCCCAGATTCTCCTGGCGGCCCGGAAGCTCCCCCACGCCTACATCTCCACCCTGGCCAAGGACGTGGACTGCACCTACGCCCACGCCTCCCGGGTCGTCAAGAAAATGCGGAAACTGGGGCTGGTGAAATTGAGCGCCAAGGGCCGGGTGAAGTTCGTCAGCCTGACCCCCGCGGGCGAGAAGGCCGCGGCCGCCCTCCAGCGCATCGCCGCGCTGGGCGAGAATTAAAATCGGGGGGTGGGGGTTAGTGGGATACAATGGAAGGGGGAGGGGGGCTTTGCCCCCCTCCCCCTTCCAGGGTTGCCGCCGTAGCTCAGTGGTAGAGCGACTGTTTCGTAAACAGTAGGTCGAGGGTTCAATCCCCTCCGGCGGCTTCTGTCTCCGGAGGGGAGGGGGGCTATGCGCCCCCCTCCCCCCGTTCACAGGCACACTCCCCCTCCCCCGCATTCTCAAGCCATTCAAACCGAGAGCATCCGTTTGAATTCCCGGTGGGCCTGAAGCACCTTCCGCGGGCTCCGGCGGTAGTCCTTGGAGTCGTAGAGGCGGAGGTCGGGCCCCTCCAGCTCCCGGGGGTCCCGGCCCCGCTCCAGTGTCTCCACCAACTCGACCAGCCGCTCCACCTCGGTGGTGGCGACGTGCCACTTGGCCTCCGCCAGGGTGACTGCCGAGGTGCAGTTCAGGGCGACGCCCCACCGGGCTCCCCGGAGCATCTCGGCGTCCACGATGGAGTCCCCGATGGCGAAATCGGGCCTCCCGAACCCCCGGAGGGCCCGGAGCTTGGCGTGCCCCCCCATGATGCCGCCCTCCCGGAGCAGGAGGCGCTCCACCCACCGCCGGGGGCCCGAGGGGAGTCCGCGGGCGAGGGCGGAGCCCCTCCGCCGGGAGCGGGCCGCCACGGCCGGGCTCCAATGGCCGGGAACCCCCTCCAGGTAGCCGCGGATGAACCCCTTCAGGGCGGGCTCCTCCAGGGCCAGGGGCCACCGGCGGGCCGCCTCCGCCCGCAGGGAGGGGCGGCCCGGCTCCGGGGGGAGGCCGTGGGTGAACGTCCGGGAGAAAGGGAGGCCCGCCTCCCGGGCCAGGGAGAGTCCGAGGGCGGGGGCGCCGCTGGTGACGGGGAGCAGGGTCCGCCCCTCGGCGAGCCCCTTCACCATCTCCAGGGCCCCGGGGTTCTTCACCATCCGCCGGACGAGCCGTAGAAAGTCGCCGGGGGTCGCCCCAGAGGCGGAGGCCCCGAGGGATGCCACCACGGGCGTGGCCCCCGTGGAGTGGCACGCCCCCCTCCTCCGGCGCTCCCCGAGATACCAGGCGTCGTCCCAGGCGTCGAACCGCTCCAGCGCCGGCCGGAGGGCCCGCAGGTCCCGGTCCCAGAACCGCTCCACCGTGAGCCACGCCATGTCGAGGCCGGGCCGGAAGACCGGCCCCTCCAGGTCGAGGCCAACAAGAGTGGCTTTCGACGCGCTTCGCGCGTCGTTCAGCCTGCCATCCTCGGCTATCGCCTGCGCCCGGCGGACGATTGGACTCACGTGGCCCCCCGGCGGACCTGGATTTCCCACTTCCGGAGGTCCCGCTCCATGCGGCGCAGGTAGAACTCCGCACGGGTCCGCTCCACGCCCTCCAGGGAGAGCGCGACCTCCCGCGCCCGCTCCACCAGTTCCCGGAGGGCCTCCGTCTCCCGTTCTCTCGCAAATCGCCGGTGGAGCCTCTCCACCCGTTTCCAGCCGTCCCTCATGGGAGTCGGAAACCCGCAGCGGTGAAGGCCTGTGTCATGGTTCCTGCGGGACCTCGGCGGGGCAAAAGGTCTTTGGAATCCCCGGCCTCGCCGGGGTGATGAAGGTCGTCCTCTCCCTCGGGGGCTCGGTCCTGCCC
>CAZANW010000137.1:0-2108 GCA_964486625.1 uncultured Halobacteria archaeon | reverse complement strand
CCTCCCGGCGACAGTCAAACCTGGGTCTCGTATCTCAGAATCGCCCCCATCCCCCCGAAGGCGTTCTTCAACTGAGCCCCCTCCTCCGACTCGGTGGAGATGAGTTCGACCCGGGCCCCCGACTGCCTCGCCAGTTCCACCAGTTCGTGAATCACGTCGCGGGCCTCCCCCGCCTGGAACGTCCCTCCGCACTCGCATTTCGGCGGCTTCTCCTCGGAGCCCTCCCGGCGGGTCACCCGTTTCTCCTTGCCGCAGTTCCCGCACTTCAACGCCACCCGCTGGAGTCGGAGACCCTCTGAGAGGAGGAGGACCTCCACGGCCCCCAGGTCGAGGTTCTTCCGGATGCGCTCCTCGCCGTAGGCCACGGGCCCCTCCTTGGCGAGCAGGCCGAGGAAGCGGGACATCAACTCCTTCTCCCGGAGCAGGTCCATGCCCTTGAGGACGTCGCGGGAGCGCTCCACCAGTTCCGGCAGCCCCGCGTCGTCGGTGTAGGAGACGTCGAAGGAACCGAGGATTCGCCGCTGCAGTTCGTGGTGGAAATAGGCGCCCTTGACAAAGTTGTCCCGGGTGGGCATGGGGCCCCCCACGAGGATGCCATCCAGCTTCTCATGGAGAAAAATCTCCGAAGCCGCCTTCCCGATGCGCTGGAAGAACTCCTCGATCGCCACCTCCCGGAGGCGGGCGAATCGGGGCGCGCTCTGGCCCCCCTTGCTGATTTTCCCGGGGACGGAGCTCGTGAGGTAGCGGAGGGACTCGATGCGCTTGCCCCGGAGCATCCCCACGGTCGCCTCCCGGAGGTCGAGGACGACGAGGCCGAACTGGCGCTTCTCCTCCAGCATCGCCTCCAGGGGCTCCAGGAAGAAGGTCGAGTCGCAGTGGTATTTGTAGATGGGGACGGGCTCCGGCGGGTCCACGATGTGGAGCTCCATCTTGCTCTGGTCGGCCCCGGTCTGGACCGCGCCGCAGAAGAGGGCCGCGCCGAGGGGGGGCGCCTTCCGGACATCCTTGAGGCGGCCGATGAGGGACTGGAGGGCCGCCCGGACGTTGTCCTGGGTGGATTTCGACTTGATGTTCATGGCCTGGCCCGCCTCCTCCCGCAATTTGTTCACCACGTCCGCCATCGCCTTCTCGGGCGGGATGTAGAGCGAAATCAGCTCGGTCCCCCGGCCCCGCTTCCCCCGCAACGCCTCCAGCATCCGCTGGAAGCGGTATTTCTTCAGTTCCGGGGAGTCGCCGCCGTTCGCCATCCTCTCGGTCCGACCGGCCCGGGCTACCGGACTTGTGAACCGGGAGCCATCTCCCGGTCCACGGTCAGCAGGGCGAGCCGGCCGTCGCCCTCCGCGGCGAGGAGCATCCCCTGGGACTCGACGCCGTGGATTCTCGCGGGCTGGAGGTTCGCCACCACGACCACGCTCTTCCCGGCGAGCCCCTCGGGCGGGTAGTGCTCCCGGATTCCCGCGACCAGCGTCCGCTCCCCCTCCCCCGTGGAGACGGTGACCTTCACCAGTTTCCGGGAGCCCTCCAGGGGCTCGGCCCTGACCACCCGGGCCACCCGGAGGTCGAGTCTCCGGAACTCGTCGATGGATATCGGGACGGCCATCGGAGGCCCACGACGCGGCCGGGCATATAGTTGACCTGCTACGGCTTCAGTTCCTTGACCCTCTTCGCGACCTCCGGCGGCAGGTCGCCGGGCCGGGTCGTGACGACCGCGAGGCGTTCCCCGAGGCGGATGGTGTGGACGTCCGCCTTCTCCATCCGCAGGGTCGCGCACGACGCGGGGCCGAAATACTTCTCGAGGAGTTCCGCGGCCTCGGAGAGGAGGGCGGAGGAGGTGCCCCCGAGGCTCCGGAGGTCGTCGTCCGACATGAGGACCCGGGTCTTCGAGGTCTGGGTCCGGAACTCGATGAACCGCCCGACCCGGTCGGTGACCAGCACGGAGCGGATTCGCGGGTCGAGGGAGAGAATCTGCTGGCCCAGGGACCCCGCCACATTTCTTACTGGGGAGGAGATATAAAAATCCACGGACCATGGAATCGAGAGTCGCCGACCGATTCGTAAACTACCCGCCCCTAAAGGGGCGGGCGTTTCATGATGCGAAGTCGCCGAGT
>CAZANW010000136.1:0-2135 GCA_964486625.1 uncultured Halobacteria archaeon | reverse complement strand
TCCGGTGCTCCAGGCGGACCCCGTCGCCTCAGCGTGGCCAATTCCGCCGGCCCGGCCCCTTGCCTGGGCTCGGATTCTCCCGGACTCGGGTGGCGGGAGGAGTCCTGGTTAAGGAGGCGATATCACACAATTATCAGGCGAGGGACTCGGGTCGTCCGGGAGGTGGAACGGGCTTTTTTTTCAAAAAATTTTTAAAAAAAACGGTAACACCTCACAGTTCTGAGAACCGCCATCAGTCGATGGGGTTACAACCCCTCCGCTCTCCAGAGTAGGCACGGAGAAACGCATATCCTACGCCACACACATTACCTCCGATGCCCGAGGGGATGGAGGACCTGCGGCGAGAGAACCGCGCACTCCGGAAGGAGAACTCCCGCCTGAAGCGCCGCGTCGCCGCCCTGGAGAAGCAACTCCGCGAACTCCAGTCCGCCCCGCGCCCCTCGCCCTTCGCCAAGTTCGAGGTCCGCCCTCCCCACGACCCGAAGCCGAGAGGGCCTCCGCCCGACCACGAGCCCCACCACCGCGAGACGCCCGAGCCCGACGAGACTCTGGAGGTCACCCTCCCGAAGTGTCCCGACTGCCGGACCCCGCTCGGCGAGCCCCTCGAATACGTGGACCACACCGTCGAGGACATCGTGCCGGGCCGCAGGGTGGTCCGCCGCTACCTCCAGGCCCGCTACCGCTGCCCCGGCTGCGGGAAGTTCCACCTCGCTCGCCCTCCCGGCGTCCTCCCGAACTCCAGGTTCGGGCCGAACCTCGCGCTGCTCGTCGTGATGCTGCGGCTGCGGGCGATGAGCGTCTCCAACGTCCTCGCGTTCCTGACCCTCGCCTTCGGCCTGGAGATGACGGGGGCGTCCGTCCTCAACCTGGAGCAACGGGTGGCGCGAGAACTCAAGCCCCTCTACATGGAGATTCGCAAGGCCCTCCGGACCCGCCCGGTGGTCCAGGGGGACGAGACCGGCTGGAAGGTGAACGGAGTCCAACACTGGCTGTGGGCGTTTTCGAGCGGGAAGGAGGCGCTCTTTGTCGCCGACCGGTGGAGGGCCCACACGGTCCCGCAGTGGGTGCTGGGCCGGAGGTTCGGCGGCGCCCTGGTTCACGACGGCTGGTCGGCCTACGACTTCATCGAGTGCGCCCACCAGCGGTGCCTCGTCCACATCAACCGCGACCTCCAGAAACTGGAGGTGAAGAAGGGCGTGAAGCCGAGGCCCCTGACGGAGCCGAAGCCGCCGGAGTTCGGCCGTCGGGGCCACCCGCCCGACGAGTTCCTCCGGTTCGCCGACACCCTCCGGGCCATCCTGCGCGACGCCGTCTGGTTCGGCGAGCGAATCCAGAACCCCGAGAGGCGGAGGATGGCGGCCGACGACCTCCAGCGGAGGTTCGACCGCCTGGTGAAGCGGCTCTACCACGACCCGGAGACCGAGAGGTTCGCCGAGGGGCTCTGGAGCAGCCGCCGCCAGATGTTCACCTTCCTCCGGTTCCCCGGGGTGCCGTGGCACAACAACGGCAGCGAGCGGGTCATCCGCCGCAGCGTTGTCGTGCGGAAGATGTCGTTCGGGAGCCGGTCGCTGGAGGGGGCGCGGACCCACGCGGTGCTGCGGTCCGTGGAGGAAACGTGCGCGAGGAGGGACCTCGACTTTCAAGAGACCGTGCGGGGATACTTGGGCGGGAATGGAGTGGTCGGGCCGTCAGAATCGTGAGGTGGGTGTTGTGACTTCAGCAGGCGGATGCTGGGGCGCATCCAATTGGAACACGATAGGGCCGCCATGACCGATACCACCTCCCGGCCGGGCTTCCCCGCCTCCCACTCCGCACCCCAACTCTGGATCGCCTTCTCCGTGGCCGTGGGAGTCACCGGCCTGGAGGTCGCCGGCGGGGTCCTCAGCGGCAGCCTCGCCCTGCTGGGGGACGCGGGCCATGTGGGCACCGATGCCCTGGCGCTGGGGCTGAGTCTGCTGGCCATGAGGCTGGCCCGTCGCCCCCGCGCGGTGGGCCTGACCTACGGCTACCACCGCATGGAAATTCTGGCAGCCTTCGTCAACGCGATGTCCGTGGTCGCTGTCGCCGCCCTCGTCCTCCACGAGGCCTACCGGCGGTTCGGGTCCCCGCCGGAGATTCAGGGACCCCTCCTCCTC
>CAZANW010000135.1:0-2156 GCA_964486625.1 uncultured Halobacteria archaeon | reverse complement strand
GCGATTCATCCGCCGGGCTGAAGCCCGGGGCGTTCTCGCCGCCCGCCCTGTAACAGAAAGCCATCCCGAACACCTGGCCATTTGCCACAAAATCCCCGAAGAGACCGTCGTCCACAGTTAACCAGAACTCAATGGTGATGTGTGGAAGCTTGGTCATCTCCTCAACGTGTGTCGGATCGAATTTTAGTTCAAGCGGTTGTATTTTTGGTTTCATTTCCCGGGTTTCATCTCAACAAAATCCATCAACCTCTTTTGCCTCCTCACATCCTTCAACAACCCGCTGTGCAGCATCCACGTCTCCAGCGGAATCTCCAGCCGCGTCGTCACATGCGCCAGCGCCTCGCTCAGCCTCTCGAACCTCCGCGGCTCCCGCCGCAGCGCCTCCCTCACCGTCTCCCTCACGTTCCACACCCCGACCGGCATGATGTATCCGGGGTGGGCCTCCCGCAGAATCACGACCCGCGCCTGCCGGTTCTCGCGCGTCAGATGCTCGCCCACCGCCAGCCGGGCCGCGTAGTAGCAGCCGCCGATTTGCGCGTAGGTCGTGCGCCCCTCGTGGAACTCGAAGTCCCCGAACATCACCGTCTGCTTCCCGAGGGGGTTCCAGAGGGTGTTGGGATACCACGCCTCGATGAGCTCGTAGGACCACGCCATTGGCATCATCAGGACGAGGAAGCGGTTGTCGAGGTTCCCCGCCTCGTAAACGCGGAACTCGTTGATTTCGGGCGCCCGCTTGACCCGGGCCACGAGGTCGAGGCCAATCGCGTTGTCCACCGCCGTGATGGACCATCTGGTCGGGACGAAGTGGCGGTTCTTCCTCAGCCCGAAGAGCCCCGCGCTGAAGGAGCGCTGGATGCGGGAGACCGGCAGGCCGTCGCGGTAGAGGTCGAGGACCGCCCCCTTCGCCTTCAGGTCGGTGTCGCCGTATCTCTTCTCGATTCGGTGGTCCACCTTCAGGTCCCCCAGGTCGAGCGCCTTCAGCGGCGCCGAGGGGCCGAATGGCTGGGAGTCCTCGTTGACCATCACCTTGCCCGCCGGCTTCTTCGTGAACTCCGCCTCGACGTCGGCGGGCGAGGCGGCCATGGCCAGTTCGCGGGTCATGTCCGCCAGTTTGCCCGAGGTCTCCACGTCGTAGGCGTTCACCCGGACCTTGCCCCGGACCAGCGAGAACCTCATCGAGGCTATCTCCTCGATGGGCTTGCCGAGCCACTGCTCCGGCATGTCGAGGATGGTGGTGTCCCCGCCCACCGGCGGGACCAGCGGCCCGATGGTCACCTTCGGGTAGCCCATCCGGCCGACGAAAACCCCGGGCGGGGTAGCGCCCGCCAACTCGGTCTTTTCGAAGAGGGGCCGGGCCGCCTGGAAGAGGGCGAGCCGCGTGAGGATGGGGCATCTCTCCTTCCCGCAGAGGAGGTGGGCCCCCTTGCAGGCGACGCAGACCGCCTCGCCCCCGGCGTGGAATATCTCCTCGGCCTCGGCGGGAGAGAGGAGAGACGACGCGGGAATCAGCGCGGAACCGGGCCGGCGGGGGACCACGGGAGCCAGTTCCGTCCCCATTCCGAGCCCCTTGGCCGAGGGAGGTGAAAGTTATTCCGCTCCCCGCCGTCCCCGCATCCGCGCCCGGGCCTTGCGGAGGACCGTGACGGCCACCAGCGCCGGGAGGGCCATGAAGAGCACCACGGCCGCTCCCGGGGAAGCGAAAGCGGCCCCCACTAGAACCCGCAGCAGGAGGCCCGCCGCCAGGGCGAGCCCCGCCGGGCCGAGGCAAGTCCCGGGTTCCGGGTTCCCGTCCATCCCCTTTCCAGGGGCGAACCCATTGAAAACCGTCGCATCGAAATGTTGATAGACCGCAGTGCCCATTTCCCGGGATGGCCGAGGTGGACTCCCTCCTCTGCAAGGAACTCAGCCGGACCCACGGGGTGAACCCCATCTTCATCATCGACATCGTGGGCCGCTTCGGCCCCGACGACAAGGAGGCGGCCCGGCAGTTCCTCCTGAACGACAAGAAAATGAGCGCGTCGCTGGTCGAGAAGGTCCTCCAGGCCGTGGGCGCCTACTGGCACCGGGTCGACCGGGAGAAGAGGCGGAAGCAGGCGCTGTTCTAAGTGCGGCCAAATTAATTCTTCCCACATCCGCCGGAAAGTATTCGGGGAACC
>CAZANW010000134.1:0-2202 GCA_964486625.1 uncultured Halobacteria archaeon | reverse complement strand
AGAACCGGGAGGCGCGGAGGGGGCCGGGGACCATTCCCACCAGCCTCACCATGGGGTGAGCCGTGAGGCGCCTCGTCAGGGCGTCGGCGAGCATGGAGGCGTCCATGTAGGCCTGCCGCGCCAGGTGGATGGAGGCGGCCATGTCCGCGAGGGCGGCTTGGACCCTCTGCTCGTCGATGAGCCGGTGGCCGTTGACCCGGGCGGCCGCGGCGTAGTCGGCGAAGGCCTCGTAGGCCCCGCGGGCGATGCCGGTGGCGATGGCCCCCACCGGGCCCCGGGAGAGCGCCAGGACGGCGAGGGTCGCCGGAACCGCGTCGCCCTCCAGGCCGAGGCGGTGGGCCTCGGGGACGAATACGTCGTCGAAGCGCAACTCGGCGGCGTGGCAGGCCCGCTGGCCCATCTTGGACTCCACCCGGCCCACCGAGAACCCCGGGCTCCGGGTGTCCACCAGGAAACCGCTCCAGGTCTCCAGGAGCCGCCGCGGGTCGGTGGGGAGGGCGACAGTGATGTATCTGGCCACGCTCCCATTGCTGATGAAACACTTGGTCCCCCGGAGCCGGTAGCCCCCCTCGCACTGAACCGCCTCGGTGCCGATGCGGGCCCGGGGAAGCAGGTCGGCGTCCTCTACGTCGGTGCCCGCGCCGGGCTCCGTGATGGCCATGGCGAAGAGCACCGGCTCCCCCCGCCTCTCCCCCCGGACCACATCGCGGAGGGCGGTCTCCCAGACCGCCATGTTCCCCGAGAAGACCGCCGGCGCGATGCCGAGGGCGTGGGCTCCGAAGATGGTGGCCACCCCCGAGCAGACCGCCGAGAGTTCCTCCATGGCCACGCTGAAGTGGGCCGTCTGGAACCCCTGGCCCCCGACCGCCTCCGGGACGGCGAGGCTCAGGAGGCCGTATTTGGCCCCCCGTTTTATCAAGTCCCAGTCGAAGTGGCGGGGCTCTCTCCCCATCCTCTCGTCGAGGTCCAGGACGCGGGGTTTAGCTTCCTTCTCCGCGAACTCCCGGGCCCGCCGCTGGCACTCCTCCAAGGAGCGGACATACCGCGGGTCGCGCTCCCCCAGCACCTGCAGGCGCGGGAACATCTCCCGGAGCGAGGGAGGTGGAGTTCCCCTCCTCTCCGCGTCCATGGTCACCTCGCGAGGATTTCCGCGGCTCTCTGCCTCTCCTCCTGCGGGATGGCTTGGAGAAGCCGCATCAGCAGGGGTGCGGAGAACCTCTCCGGCCCGTAGAGGACGGCCTCAAACTTGGGCATGTAGAGATACTGCAGGGGCCGGGTGGAGAGCAGAACCCCGCGGACCGCGCGGGCCGCCGGGTGGTTCTGCCCCAACTCCACGCGGGCGTTCCGGGAGCCCCAGGAGGAGGTCCACTCCTCCGCGTGGATTTTGAACTCGGTGCTCTGGGGCTGGCCATCCATCCAGAGGTGGATGAAGTTCTGCATCCGCAGGTCCCGCCGCGACGCGGGAACTCTCCGGCCCGACAGGGTGGCGATGGGCTCACCTCCCTCGCCCAACCGGCACCGGAGCCACCCGTCGGCCTCCTCGAAGTCGATGTCCGCGATGAACTTCGGGAAGTTGTAGTAGTCCACGCCCCCCCGGAGGGCAATCTCGGTGGTCACCGGCAGGTGCCAGATGAACACGTGGAGCTGCTTCCGGCGGTTCTGCCCCAGGAGCCCCGGCTTCTCCGCGGAGAAAGGGGGACGGAGGGCCACAGCGAAGGAGAACTCCCGGTAGGGGCCGATGTCGGTGTCCCGGTAGTCGAGAGCGGTCAGGGCCACGACGCCCATGCCGGGAAGCAAGGTGGCAGGCCGGTAGCGGGGGTCCGGCAGGAGGCGGCGCAGGCGGCGGGCCGAGGCGGGGAGGAGGGCCGTGATGGCCGTGCCGTCACGGTAGAAGATGGGGACCTTCGCCCGCTGGCCCGCTATCGCGACTTCCTGCTGGGCGACGCCGTCGAAGAAGCTCATCGGGCCCTTCCATGTCCCATCCCCTGAAAGAACCTTGGTTCCGTGTTTTCCGTAACCGTGCAGATTTTTACGCCCGTCTATGGCTGGCGACCGGGCGCTTGGAATCGCCATAAACCCAAGACGAGGTTCTTGAGCGCGGCGGCGGAGAAGGCTCATGGCCGGGCCCGCCAGCCTGAAGCGCCGCTTCGCGGCCCTCCTCATCGACCGGGCGCTCGTCGTCCTCGTCGGCCTCTTCCCGGT
>CAZANW010000133.1:0-2287 GCA_964486625.1 uncultured Halobacteria archaeon | reverse complement strand
CCCCTCCGAGTTCATCTTCTGCACGCGGTGCGGGGCGGACCTCCGCGTCAAGGCTCCTCCGCCGCAGGTCCAGCCCCCCCCGCAGGCCGCCCAACCCTCTCCCGCCCCGCCGCACCACCTCCACCGCCCTCACCCCGCCGACCTGGGGAAGAGGAACTGCACTCAATGCGGGAAACCCAACTCGATTGCCATGCTCTACTGCGTCGGGTGCGGGGCCAAGTTGGACTGAGAAAGATTAAAGATTCGCCGTCCCACCCCGATTCTGCATGCCCTCCCACGTCCCGCGCCCCACCGGAGTCGTCGTCTTGGTGGTCCTGCAAATCATCGGGGCGCTCTTCACCCTCATCGCCGGCATGGGCATCATGTTCGCCGGCATGGCCCTGCAGTCCACCTACAGGAGTTCGCTCTACCGGACCACGACCACCTACGGTCCGGACCCCGGGCTGCTGACGTTCTTCGGCTTCGTCCTCTTCATCGTCGGGCTGTTCGAGTTCGTGCTGGCGTGGGGCCTCTGGGCGGGGAGGTCGTGGGCCCGCACAACCTCGATGGTCCTTGCGGTGATTGGCGCGGTGATCGGCGTGGTGACCATCATCGGCACCATCTTCTACGCCATCCTCCTCTACTACCTCACCCGGCCCCACGTGAAGGCGTTCTTCGGCAAGGCGGCGCCCGTTCCGGTCTCCACCCCGGTCACAGCCCCTCCCCCGGCGGCCCACGTCCCCCCGCCGGCCTCGACCCCCGCCTTCGTCCTCTGCCCGAGTTGCCGGGCCACCATCCCCGGGGACGCCGTCTTCTGCGGCAAGTGCGGGGCGGACCTGCGCCCGAGGGCCCCGGCCGCGTCTCCGCCCCCGCCCGCGGGTCCCCGCTACTGCGCCTCCTGCGGAGCCTCGGTCGCGCCGGGGGTCAGGTTCTGCCCGGCGTGCGGCGGGCGGGTCGCTTGAGGGGCGGCTATCTCTTCCGCCAAAAAAGCGCGAGGGTGGCGAGGGCCGCGAGGGCGAGCGGGAACTCCATCCCCGGAGAGGGCCGCGGGTCTGTGTTCGTGATGGCGCTGGCCACGGCGCTCGGGAGGGGGGCGAGGAACTGGACGCTGGCGCTGAGGTCGAAAATCTGGTATGCGTCCTTGTTCCCGCTGGGATAGTAGGTGGCCGTCCCCTGGACCAGTTTCTTGCCGGGCTCGTTGGCCTTGACCCGGAGGTCGATGTTCCGGTGCTTCCCCGGTTCGACGGTGAATGTGCCGATGAACTGGTTGGAGCCGCCCAGCGTGAAGCCGGTCCCCTCCACGCTGACCCCGCTTGGGACCGAGATGACGAGGTCCGCAATCATGTCGCAGTCGTTGGCACTGGGGTTGATGATGGAGAGGGGGAGGATGATGTCCTGGTCGAGGGTGGCCTGGGTGCGGGTGCTGGTGAGCGCGACCGAGGGGTCAGCCCGGAAGCGGCAGAGGGAAGACCCTCCTTTCGAGGAGGTCCCCGGGGGCAGGTTGGTCCCGCCGGTGGACGGAGCCGTGGCGCCGGGCTGGTAGTTCAGCCGGACCTCGGTGTAGGTGGTCTTGCTGTTCTGGATGCACGCCCGTATCGTGTATGTGCTGTAATCTTTTTTGCTAATCTGGATGGTGTGCTCCCCGGGGGAGAGGGGGACCCTCAGCGAGCCGGGAACGGTCGAGGAGGAGGCCCCGACCTGGCTCCCGTCCACGACCACGGTCGCCTCGCCGGGATAGGTCGTCACGAAGAACTCCCCGGCGACCTGCGACGTCGTCGTGCAGAGGCCCAGCGAGTTGTAGCCGACCGTCGTATCCACCGTCTGCGCGAGGCCGGCCGCGGGCAGGAGGGCCAGGAGCAAAAGCGGGAGAGCGCCCGGGCTGCGGAAGTTGTCCGGCGGGCGGAGCCTTTCCATGGGTAAGACAAAGGCACTTCCATTTAACGTTGTGGCGGCGATTTTTGGTATATTTTAAGTGGAAAACTTGAAAAGGAACCTTTATTACACATTGGGCAGAGTGGGGCCACGTTTCATGAAAGCCTCCATCCTCGCAGTCACCGCTCTTGCTTTTTCGCTCGTCCTCGCGGCCCCGGCCCTCGCGCAGGAGATGAACATGAGCAATATGAGCAGCCCCTCCCCGTCGCCCAACGCCACAGCGAGCCCCTCTCCCAGCCCCTCCCCCTCCCCCCCACCTGGCTCTTATTCACACCCCCACCACCCCCCACCGCACCCCCCATCCATATGCCGCCTTCTCGTCTCAATAAACACACTAACAGACCGCGCATGATCAGATCTCAGACACCACTCGTAA
>CAZANW010000132.1:0-2323 GCA_964486625.1 uncultured Halobacteria archaeon | reverse complement strand
AGGGGGGAGGGGGCGTTAGCCTCCTCCCCCCTCGGCGACAGCCGGCGACACACGCCGGGGAGGGGACTTGAACCCCCGCGTCCCTGACGGGACAGCTGGTTTCGGGTTCGGAAATGGGGTTTGGGGCGTGGGAACCAAAATCCCCCGGTTTTCCGAATCTCGAGCCAGCCGCAATAGCCACTATGCGACCCCGGCTTGGCGGTTCCCACTCGGAAGAGTGGGACCCCCCTCTAAATAAATTGCCTCACATCCGGCGGTTGGAAGGCCGAGCGGCGTTTGAAGCCCCCGTTGCCGGCGAAACGAGGGGGTTTCCGGGAGGAGCGGCAACAAGTTCATTCCTTTCCGGGGGGACGCGGCCCCATGGCCGAAGAGCAAGCCCCCCCCGCCGCCCCTCCCGGGGCGGAGCCGGGTGATGAGGGGGGCGTCGAGCGGACCCGCGTTCCCCGGCCCGGCGAGATGCTCGGGGTGGTGGAGGCTCTCCTCGGCGGCAACCACCTCCGGGTCCGGTGCGTGGATGGCAAGTCGCGGCTCGGCCGCATCCCGGGCCGCATGAAGCGGCGCCTCTGGGTCAAGGAGGGGGACTTGGTCCTGGTGACCCCCTGGTCCTTCCAGGACACCAAGGCCGACGTCCTCTACCGCTACAACCGGACGCAGGTGGAGTGGCTCCAGAAACGAGGCATCTGGAAAGCCCCGTGAGTTCCATGGCGGCCGAGCCCAAGCGCCGCCTGGCCACGGCGGGCATCCTCTCCGCCATGCTCCTCGGCTCCATGGAGGCGACGGTGGTGGCGACGGCCATCCCGACGGTGGTGGCCTCCCTCGGGGGCATCTCCCTCTACGCCTGGGTCTTCGCCTCCTACACCCTCACCTCCACAACCTCCATCCCCCTCTGGGGGCGCCTCGCCGACCTCCACGGGCGGACGCGCGTCTACGCGGCCGGCATCGCCCTCTTCCTGGCGGGCTCCGCCCTCTCGGGGCTCTCCCCCTCCATGGTCCACCTGATTCTCTTCCGGGCGCTCCAGGGGCTGGGGTTCGGGGCGCTCTTCCCGGTGGGCCAGACCATCCTGGCCGACCTCTACACCCTGGAGGCGCGGGCCCGCATCCAGGGACTCTTCAGCGGCGTCTGGGCCGCGGGCTCCGTCGCGGGCCCGCTGCTCGGGGGGCTCCTCACCGACCACCTCACCTGGCGCTCGGTCTTCTTCGTCCCCATCCCCTTCGGGGTGACCGCCGCCCTCCTCGTGACTACCGCCCTGCCCCGGGAAACCCGGGCTCCCGGCCGCGCGCGGGTGGACTACCGCGGGGCGGCGACCCTCACCGCCGCCGTGGCCCTCTTCCTCCTGGTCGCCCTGACGGGAGGGGTCTCGCTCCCCTGGTCCTCGCCCCTCCTCCTGGCCATGGCGGCGGGTTCGGCCGGGACCTTCGCCCTCTTCCTCTCCTCCCAGTGGCGCAGCCCCGACCCCATCATTCCCCGGGAGCTCTTCCGGAACCGGATGTTCGTCGCCGCCGGGGCGGTGGGGCTCTTCACCGGCATGGCGGTCTTCGGGGCCATCGGGTTCCTCCCGCTCTTCGCCCAGGGGGTCCTCGGGACCGGAGCCACCGGGGCCGGGGCGGCCCTCACCCCGGTCCTCCTCGGGTGGCCGGTCACCTCCATCATCGGGGCGCGCCTCATCCTGCGCATCGGCTACCGGGTGACGACGGTCATGGGGATGGCGATGCTGGTGGCGGGCGTGGGGCTCTACCTCCCCCTGGGCCCCGGCTCCCCCTTGTCGGCCCTCGTCCTCCCCGGCCTCCTGGTGGGGGCGGGCATGGGCTTCTCGGTGGTGACCCTCGTCCTGGCGGTCCAGAACGGGGTGGAGCGGCGCCACCTCGGGGCGGCCACGGCGGGGAACCAGTTCTTCCGCTCCATCGGCGGCGCCATTGGGGTCGCCCTCATGGGGGCGGCCATGGTCCGCTCCCTATCCGCCTCCCTGGGGGAGGCGGCCCGGACCCTGCCCTCGGAGGCGGCGCGCCTCGCCGAGCGCCCCGACCTCCTCCTCAACCCCGCCGCCCTCGCCTCGGTGGACCCGGCCAGCCTCCTCCTGCTGAGGGGCGGCCTCGACCGCGCGCTCCACTCGGTCTTCTGGATGGGGCTCCTCTTCACCGTCGGGGCGCTGGTGAGCGCTTTCTTCATCCCCCGCGGGCGGGCGGCGGAGCTTGTGGTGAAAGAGCCGGCAGCCGAGAAAATCCTAAGCACGAAGCACTAAATCCTAAACAAATCCAAATTTCAAAATCCAAAATTCAAAACGGCTGTTTTGGATTTTGTGCTTTGGATTTTGAATTTGTTTAG
>CAZANW010000131.1:0-2329 GCA_964486625.1 uncultured Halobacteria archaeon | reverse complement strand
CCCGAGGGGGACCGCTGGAGATACAGCGCCCACCCCCTCCTGGCCGCCCTCCTCGCCGCCCTGGAGGCGGTGGGCCGCCGGGGGCCGCCCCGTGCCCTCCCGAGACCCCCGGAGGCCCCGAAGCCCGCTCCTCCGGGCCCGAAGAAGTGCGCCCGCTGCGGCATGAGGGAGTCCCCCTGGACCCTCATCGGGGAGCGCGGCCTCTGCGACTTCTGCGTGGAGATGGAGGCGCGGGGGGTCATGGTCCGGGAGGGGAGCGCGGGATGACCTGCGAGCGCGGCGGGGAGGTCCGGGGGAACCAGGGCAACCGCTACCCCTGCCTGTGGCGGCTTCAGCGGCGGGCGGCCCGGCTCGCCCGGGAGATGGAGGCGCGGCTCGCCGAGATGGAGGAGGCGGGGCGCGGGCTATGAGTGGAGAGCCCCCGGCGGGTCCCTCGCCCCCCGAACTCCCGGACTACCCCGGAGAACTCCTCACCTGCTCCGTCTGCGGCGGGTTCTTCCGGGGCGAGTGGGACCGGAACGACGAAGTGAGGTTCGGGACCTGCCCTCCCTGCGCCAAGTGGGCCTGGGGGGTCTTCTTCGGGACCCGCATCAAGTTGGTTCGGGAGAGCCTCCGGCCCGAACTCCGCGAGAAGTGGGACAGGTGGCCCCGGAGGAAGAAGGAGGCGTTCATCGGGAGGATGATTGAGAAGGGGGCGATGATATGAGCGGCTCCCGAAGAGGGGGCCGCGTCACCCCGGGCCCATGGGACGTTTCCGAGGAGAAGGGGGCGTTCTACATCCACCCTCCCGGCTCCCCCGGCATCGTCGCCAAGGTCTATGGGCGGCGGGACGCCCGCCTCGTCCGGGCCGCCCCGGAACTGATGGCCGCCGTCGCGGCCCTCCTCTCCCTCGCCCCGGAGGGCGGGGACCTGCCCGACAACGGGGAACTCTCCGGGGCGGCCATTTGCGACTTCGCCCGCGACACCCTGCGGAAGTCGAACCGGGGGCCGCCATGAGGTTCCGGGTGGTCTGCTACATGAGGGTCGAGCCCGGGGAGGAGCCCCTCTTCGAGACCCGGGAGGAGGCCGAGGAGGAGGTCGCCCACGACCGGCTCCTCTTCCCGGAGAACCGCTACGAGGTCGAGGAGGCGGAGCCTTGAGCGTCCTCCGCTGCCTCTCCTGCGGGGCCCTGGTGGACCCCTCGGACTACCCCGGCTTCATCCTCAACGTCCACGCCCCGCCCCTCCCGAGCGAGTGCGGGGGCGAGTTGGTCCCGGCGCTCTCCGGGCCGGTGGGAGAGTGAGCGCCCGGATGCTTTGCGCGGTCTGCCGCGAACTTCCGGCCACCCAAGTCATCGGGGGCCTCGCGGTCTGCGACCTGTGCGCCAGCAACGCATCGGAAGGGGCTTCGGAGGTGGCGGAGCCGTGAGGCCCGGGTCCCCCTTGCTCCACGCGGTCAAGCGCGAGGAGTGGAACACGAATTACCTCAAGCCGGGAACGGTTGTTGAAGGCCGGAGCGGGAGGCGGTGGGTCAAGTCGGGGCGGAGCCTGTTGCCCATCTGCCGGACCTGTGGAGCGGTCGTCGCTTCCCGGTTCCACTACTGCCGCGAACACAGGCCGCCCCGACCCTCTCCCAACGGCCTGGGCGGCGAGAGCCGGGCGGAAGCCAGGGCGCGGAGGCGGGAGACCCTTCAACGGCTCGTTGCCCTCCTCCGCGACAATCCGAGGGCGACGAGCCACGCCCTCCAACTCGCCTTCCCCTTCCAGGTTCTCAAGGAGGGGCTCGTCGCGGAGGCCCGGCGGCTTGCCGTCCCCTCTCCGGCGGTCCTCCCCCTGGCGCGGGGGCGGGCCCCGGCGGGGCCCCCCGAGGCGGCCCCCGCCGCCTCCATCGGGGAGGGCGGGAGGTGCCCGGAGGCCCCCGCCGGGGAGAGCGAGGCTCCGGAGCCTCTCACTCCGAGACAGCCCGCTCCACCTCTCCCCGCCTTCGCCGAAGAGGAGGCCGCGACCGCATGAGCCGCGACGCCCGGGAGTCGGTGGAGCGGTCCGAGGACCGGAGGGTCGGGTTCAAGATGCTGGGGCCCACCGAGCGCGACGGGCTGGAACTCCTGACGGAACTCCACGACATCTACCTGCGGCGCTCCCGGGAGGGGTGGAGCGTGGACGTGTTCCGCGCCGAGGTCCCCGACCGCGACAGGGCCCATCTGGCGAGCGAGGGGTTCCCCACCCTCGCCGAAGCCCTCCGCTTCATCGGGGGATGGACCGGGGGCGGAGGGGCCGGGAGGGCGGCGGGGGTCGGAGGGGACGCCTTCCGCGATTGGGACCCGGGCCGCGACATTTGGAGGGTGTGAAGG
>CAZANW010000130.1:0-2390 GCA_964486625.1 uncultured Halobacteria archaeon | reverse complement strand
AGTAAGTCGGTTTAAATTCGATTATGCGGAAGAAAACAGGCATCGGTAGCCATCATAAGCACTCCGAAATGAGCGTGTCGCAACCCGCGAGGGGTGGGGGGGTCCGTCTCAAGATGCTCGGCCCCTCGCCAGAATCCTCCCGTTGCACGCAAACACGAAGGACTGCGAGGACTCACGTCTGCGCCCGGCCCGACACCGTCCCGAGAAACAGTCGGCACTATCTCGGGAGACGGCCTGTAGATTCCCGCGCATGTCTCTCCACAAGACCTCGCCGGTTAACCGGAGCGAGGGTTCATATGCTCCCCAAAGGCCACTCCCGAGTAGGGGATGGAGAGTGGACCTCGTATTCCAGCGCCCGCCCAAAAATCCCTGAGCAGACGCGGAGCCTCTGCCCCGCAGAAGAAGGTCTCGGAGACCCCGTTTTCTAAACGCAACAGCGAAGAAGTAAGCGTCCCCGACTCCATCCGCCGCCCCGGGCGCCCCCGAGTAGCCGTGGACCCCGCCCTCCTGGCCCGTCTCCTGGCTCGCGGTTGGGGCTCCCGGAAAATCGCCCAAGCCCTGCGGGTCTCCCCTTCAACCGCATGGAGGGCTGTGAAGTCGTTTCAAAATTCGTGTAGGGGCTCCGAAGAGGGGAATCCCACCCCTCCGAGGGGCGGACCGTGACCCCACCCGCCCCGGAGGGATGGGTGGCCACCGGGTCCACCATCCCTGAGCGCCCCCTGAAGCCGGGCCGCCCCTCCAAACGGACCCCGGAGGCCCAGGCCCGCATCGTGGAGGCCCCGGAGAACGGGGTCCTCCCGAAGCGCGCTGCCGAAGCCGAGGCCGGTCTCCAGGGCCTCCCAGAATCCTTCTGCATCCTGGCCAGATTCCACCTGAAGGCGAGAGGGGACCGTGCTCTTCCGAAATAGATTTGACCATGGGCCGGGACTGACGGGATGGAGGCCGCGGCGTTATCGGAAGCGTTCGACCTGGGCCTCCGCTGGGAGGTGATACCATTGAATAGCGAAGTCGCTCACCCCAGCACCTTCACCCTGCGACTCGATGAGGAGCGGGACGTTCGCGCCCCGCTCCGTCTCGCCTACCTGCAACGGACCCTGGCGACCATCGCCCCCGCCCGCCGCCCCATCGTGGAGCGGTTCCTGACCGCCATGCGGGCCGACGGGCTGGCCGTGGGCACCCTCGCTCGATACGCAGAGGCCATCCGGTCGTTGGAAACGCTCGGCAAGCCTTACGAAGCGCTCACCCGGGACGACATCCTGCGGTGGGCTGAAGGGTGCCAGAAGACCGTGGCCCCGAAGACCTACAGCGACCGCGCCATCCTCCTGAAGCGCTTCCTGCGGTGGGTCTTCTCCGGCGGGGACCCCGACGCGCCCTATCCGGAGTGCGTCTGGTGGCTCCGGCCCAAGCAAAGCCGCCGCCTGCCCGCCAAGGAGATGCCCACGCGGGAGGAGGTCCAGCGCCTCCTCGAAGCCGCCAAGAGCCAGCGGGACCGGGCCATCATCTCGGTCCTGGCCGAGTGCGGCTGCCGGAGAGGGGAACTACTGAGCCTCCGAATCGGGGACCTCTCGGTGGACCGGAACATCCTCCGGTTCAAACTCCGGGGGAAGACCGGGGAACGTGTCGTTCCCCTTGTCCAGAGCAAGCCCGACGTGGAGTTGTGGCTCTCGATGCACCCCGCCCGGAACGACCGGAAAGCGCCCCTGTGGTGCTGCGAGGGGGACGGGCAGAGGCCTCTCGGGGCCTCGGGCCTCGACTCCCTCCTGCGGTCGCTCACGAAGCGGGCGCGCATCTCCAAGAAACTCTCCGCCCACAGTTTCAGGCACTTCGCGGCCACCTACATGGCCTCGCACCTCACGGAGCCCATGATGCGGAGAATCTTCGGATGGACCCCCGGCTCCCGGACGCCCTCCACCTACATCCACATGAACGGCGCGGAAACGGAAGAGGCCATCCGGAGGCTCCACGGACTCCAAAAAGAGGCCGCGGAGCCCCGCGTGGACCCCCTGAAGCCCCAGACCTGCCAGCGGTGCCGGAAGGAGAACGGCCCGGCGGCGCGGTTCTGCTCCCAGTGCTCCGCACCCCTGGACATCCTAACGGCCCTGGAACTCCAAGACAAGGCCGAGGCCGCCGATGGGGTCGTGGCCACGTTCCTCCGGTGGGTCATCAAGCAGGTCCCGCCCGAGAAGTTGACCGAGTTCATCGAGAAGGAGGGGCTGGGGCCTGAAATCGAGCGGCTGGCACGGGGCAACTTCATGTAATCCCGTCACATTGGCTTGCTGAATTCCGCCAAGGTAGCACAGCGGCAGTGCGCCTCCTTGGTATCTTCCCCGTGCGAAGCAGGGGGAGGCCGACGAGGAGGAGGCCGTGGGTTCAATCCCCACCCTTGGCTA
>CAZANW010000129.1:0-2411 GCA_964486625.1 uncultured Halobacteria archaeon | reverse complement strand
CCCTTGTAGTCCCCCACCCACGCGGTATCGTCCCTCCCGCGGTTCTCTATGTGGGGGGCCAGGAGGGCGTAGAGGCGGTAGTCCTCCAGGGCGCCCCGGAGGGGGACGAAGCGGACCCGCTGGAGCACCACGGGGCGCCGGGGGTCGGTGAGGACCTCCTTCTCGATTCGGTATCGTCCCGCCTTGCAGGTGTTGGCCATCCGGAAGGCGGGCACCCCGTCCCCCGCCCACCGGACCCGGGAGCGGGCGTGCCGCTTCTCCTCGGAGAAGAACTCCTTCCCGTCGGTGACGATGAGGCCCAAATCCCGGGTGCACGCCCGGTCCAGGGTGGGATAGTAAATCTCGTTGAGGATGCCGTGGCTGAGGGTGAACCAGACCCGGCTCGACACCCCGAGGGCGGTCCCGACGCCGCTCTTGGCGCCGGTGGTCCAGCGCGGGGGGATGCCGGGCCCGCCGGGGGCCTGGGGGGTTTCTTCGCTCATGGGGTCCGCCTCCGGGGCTTCCCGGAGTCTGGGTCTCCCCGCAGGTAATAAGTAGCCCCGGGCCCCACCCTCCCGGGATGCGGCGCCCGCCCCCGTTCCTATGCGCGCAGTGATGGCAACTCCGGGTGCGGCGGGCAGCGCGAGGCTAACCGCCGCGCAGGCCCCGGTCCCGGGCCCGGGAGAGGTCCTGGTCCGGGTTCTCCGCATCGGCGTGGACGGCACCGACCGCGAGATTGACCAGGGCCTCTACGGCGAGGCCCCCCCGGGGAGCCGCGAACTCGTCTTGGGCCACGAGGCCCTCGGGGTGGTGGAGGAGTCCCGCGCCCCCGGGTTCCGGGCGGGGGACCTAGTGGTCCCGACCGTCCGGAGGCCCTGCCCCGAGAACTGCGCCTCCTGCCGGAACTCCGAGAGCGACATGTGCTACACGGGCCACTACACCGAGCGCGGCATCAAGGGCCGCCACGGCTACATGGCCGAGTTCTTCGCCGAGGTCCCCGACTTCCTCGTCCCCATCCCCCCGGCCCTCCGGGACGCGGGGGTCCTCCTGGAGCCCCTGAGCATCGTCGTGAAAGCCCTCGGGGCGGCGTGGCGCGTCCAGGAGCGCCTCCGGTGGGAGCCCCGGCGGGCCCTCGTCCTCGGGAGCGGCTCCATCGGCCTCCTCGCCACCTTCCTCCTCCGCCTCCGCGGCGTCGAGACCACCGTGGTGGCCACCCACGGGGCGGACAACCCGAAGGCGAAGCTCGCGGAGGACCTCGGCGCCACCTACGTCAGCGCCCGGGAGACGCCGGTCCGCGAGTTGGGCCGCTCTGCCTCATGGGACCTCATCCTGGAAGCCACCGGAAACTCCGCCGTCGCCATGGACGCCATGTTCAGCATCGGCACCAACGGCGTCCTCTGCCTCACCGGCGTCTCCGGGGGCAACCGCAGCCTCGAAATCAAGGCTGACGCCCTCAACCTCGAACTGGTCCTCGGCAACAAGGCGGTCTTCGGCTCGGTGAACTCCAACCGGGGCCACTTCCTCCGGGGGATGAAGGACCTCGAAGCCATCCGGGGGCGGTGGCCGGGGCCCCTGGGGCGGATGTTCACCCGGGCCCTTCCCCTGGAGAGGTTCCGAGAGGGATTCGCGCGTCCCCCCGACGATATCAAGACGGTCCTGCTCCCCGGCTCGTGAGCCCGGGCGTCCCGTCACAGGTCCCACCTCCAGGAACGGGGACTTGGAGGACCGCTTGAAACTGAGAAACGAGAGTGGACTGGAACGGCCCCAATGACGATTCCAAGCCCTTCAATGACGGTCACCGGGCTCCCTATCTCCGGCATGAGTGCGGGGTGCGAGCCTTCGGCGCATGGCCACACTTACCACCGCGGAGGAGCCCAACCCAGAGGAGTGGGCGGGGGCTGCATCCAGAAGGGGAGGAGACGGCTCACGGCCGCTTGGGCGGCCCACTGACCATATCGGTCAACCAGGACGGTCCACAGGGCCCAGGGGTCGTATCCCTGCTGAGTGAGCGCAATCCGGTCGTTGTAAGCCCACTCGACCGTGAGTTTGAAAACGGCATCATCGACACTGTCCCCTTCCTCCAAACGCTGGAGCAGAAACCCCTGGTCGAACCCCGACAGGAGAAGGAAGGGCACCCTCTGGGGTGAATATCGGCAGGGAAACAGGATGACCTCGGCGCGCACCGCTTTCCAACGGACCTCCTTGCGCGCCTTCCCGATGACCGCCCTGAGATATGCCCGGCCCCTCTTCCGATACCCTCCAACCGAGCGGGCCCACATCCCGGGCGTCATTCGCTTCCCGTGGCCGAGAAACCGGCGGAAGTGGAAGAAGTCCGCGTAAAGGGCGGGCTCCTCCTCCACCGGGAGGGCCTCCAAGACCCAGTCCGGAGGCATTGCCTTCTCGGACCGATGCCGCTTGACCAAGCGCTTCCG
>CAZANW010000128.1:0-2475 GCA_964486625.1 uncultured Halobacteria archaeon | reverse complement strand
GCCGCCTCCACGGAGAAACTCGAGGGGAAGCGGAGGCCGGTCCTGATGGTATCCTTGACCCGTCCATCCGGCTAGCCCGCGTCATCCATACATCGCGTCGGGAACCCGGGGTCTCCGTCCTTTCGACTTCCGGACCGGGTGCTTCTGGCCGCGCTTGACCCCGACGAAGTGGAGGTCTGCCCTTCGCAGAGAAACGAACGTCACGTGAGGAAGACGTTCCACCGCCACGATGGAGCGGAGTTCGAGGGCTTTCAGCAAGCGGTCGAGCCGCGCTTGCGGGAGGCGCAGCCAGAGCTTCAGGTCGGCGGTCGTGGAGGAGCCGCGCTCCAGGAGGAGGCGGAAGAGGCGCTCTTCGGGGCTGCCGGAGGGGACGTCCACTATCTCTCCATTCGGACCCGGTTCCGCAGGGTCCCCACCGACTCGACCTCCACCTCCACCACGTCCCCCTCCTTCAGGAAGGCGGGCGGCCTCCGGGCCATCCCCACCCCCGCCGGGGTCCCGGTGGCGATGAGGTCTCCCGGCTCCAGGGTGATGGACCGGCTGATGTAGGCAATCAGGTCGGGGACCTTCACCGTCATGTTCGCCGTCGAAGAGTCCTGCCGCACCTCGCCGTTCACCCGGGCCCAGATGCGGAGCCGGTGGGGGTCGGGGACCCCGTCCCGGGTCACAATCCACGGGCCCGCGGGGCAGAAGGTGTCCATGGATTTGGAACGGGTCCACTGGCCGTCCCGCATCTGGAGGTCGCGGGCCGAGACGTCGTTCACCGCCACGTATCCGAGGACGTGCTCCATGGCCCGGGCCGAAGCCACCCCCTTCGCCCGCCTCCCGACGACCACCCCCAGTTCCGCCTCGTAGTCGAGCCGCTCGACGAACCCGGGGCACCGGATGTCGTCATGGGGCCCCGCCACCGAGTTCGGGAGCTTCGCGAAGAGGACCGGCTCCTTCGGAATCTTCATTCCGGTCTCGGCGGCGTGGTCGGCGTAGTTGAGGCCGACGCAGACAATCTTCGGGGGGCGGAGCGGGGCGCGGAGGGCGACGTCGGAGAGCCGGAGAGACGGGACCGGGAGGGTCCGGACCTCGGCCAGCAACTCCAGCGGGTCGCGGGCGAACAGCGACGCGAGGTCGGCCGGGAGGCCCGCGGAGGCGGCCGGGACGATTCCCTCCCCGGCCACGAGCCCCCACTCCTCCTTGCCCCCCCGCTCGAAGGCAGCGATTCTCATGGAAGAACCATCGCGAAGGCATCATAAATTCCTGCGCCACGGGGAGGGATGGCCCCCCTCGGCCTCGTTTACCTCCACCTCTTCCGCGACGGCGACCGCATCGGCGCCCGGTCCGGCTTCCTGGCCCCCCGGCAGCCGGTGGCGGAGCCCCAAGGCCGGGAGGAGACCCTCGACATCCTCCAGTCCCACATCACCGGCGCCGCCCGGTCGCCGAGCCCGCCGGGACCCGCTTTCCCGAAGCCCGGGGAGCGGTTCGTCCTGGCGAACTTCGAGGAGTGCCGAGACCAGCCCGCCGAGGTCGCGGAGACCCTCGCCTCGGGGCAGCACCTCTTCCTGGCCCTCGGGTGGTTCCCGTCGCCCGCCGGGGCGGCGCTGGCCGTGGCGCGGGCGCGGGAGTTCCTGGAGTCCTTCGCGGGGCCCGCGGTGGAGCCTTGACCCAAATCCCAAATTCAGAATCCTAAATCCGAAACAAATCCAAATGACCGAAACCCAAAATTCAAAACGGCAGTTTTGGATTTTGAATTTGTTTAGGATTTGGTGCTTCGTGCTTTGGATTTCGCTCAGCGCCCCGGCCCCCCGTTCGCCGGCAGGGGCTCCAACTCCTTCTCGAGGAGGGCGAGCTGCTCGCCGGGGAAGGAGCGCGGGTTCACCGAGAAGATGACCCGGGCGTTGTGCTTGATGGCGAGTTCCTTCACGTGGTAGACGAACTTCAGGGTCTTCCGGAAGTCGGCGGTCTGGCAGAGGTATTCGAGGCAGTCGAACACCACCACGGGGCTCGGGCAGTGCTTCAGGAACTTGGCGAGGGTGTAGAGAATCTCCTCGCAGTCGTTCGCCGCCTGGACGTCGGCGGTGGGGGGCTGCTCCCCGACCCAGAGGATGGGGGTCTTCGCCAACTGGTATTCGTCCCGGATTCTCGCCGGGGGCGTCCGGGTCAAACAGAGCCCCTCGGCGCACCCCGTCGCAGGGTCGGCGTGGGTCACCTGGTCGGCGAAGACGGCGAAGGAGCGCTCCGGCTTCTCCTCCTTCAGGAGGTAGCAGAGCCCCTTCTTCAACTCGAACCGGAACCCGTCCTTCCTGAACTCCTCCAGGGCGGGCTTGACGAGGAGCCGCCGGCGCGCCTCGGGGCGGAGGAGGCCGAGGGTGGCGGTGCGGATGGAGAGGGGCATCCCCTGTTCCGGGGCGGCGGGCGGATAAGAACGTTCACCCCGCGCGCGGAGAGGGCTTGAAAACGTCCCCCAATGGGGAGGGATGGTTT
>CAZANW010000127.1:0-2704 GCA_964486625.1 uncultured Halobacteria archaeon | reverse complement strand
CGAATTCATCGGCGATGCGGGTCTTCAGCCCAAAAGGCGAACCCGGAGAAGCCTCGCCACCATCGTCGGCCCGAGCCACAGGCGGAACTTGGACCCTCCGACGGGCCGATAGAGGACCGGAACCTCCCGGATGGAATACCCCGCGGCCTTGATTCTCCAGAGGAGCTCCACGTCGAATTCATACCCGCTGCACGTGAGGCTGGGCAGCACGGCCCGAAGGGGCTCCCGCCGAAAGACCTTGGCACCGCACTGGGTGTCCCGGACGCCGAGCCCGAAAAGCGCGTTCACCACCCAGGAGAACACCCGGCTGGAGACCCGCCGTGGCCACGGCTCCCTCCCGAGGACTTGGCTCTCCGCCAGTCGCCGGGAGGCCACGGCCGCATGGCAGCGGTCCAGCTCCCTGACGAGTTTCCCGAACTGCTCCGCGTCCACCGACCCGTCGGCGTCCAAGAAGCCGACGGCGTCGCCACGAGCTGCTTCGAGGCCCGCCCGCACCGCCCCGCCCTTCCCGAGCCTCTCCGGGAACCGGAGGAGGCGGAGGCGGGCGTCTCCATGCCGCTCAACGATGGCGGCCGTGCCGTCGGTCCCGTCGGCCACCACGATGACCTCGCAGTCGGGGCCGAGGCGGGAGAGCAGGCCCTCCAGGGTCCCCCCGATGCGCGCCGCCTCGTTGTAGGCCGGGATGACGACGGAGAGATTCACGGCCGGAAGAAGACCACCGCGTTCCCCGGCCTCTCCACCGTGGCGAAGTTGGCCTTGAGCCACGCCAGGGTCACCGGGGCCTCCCGCAGGAGGTCCCAGGTGGCGACGACCCACACCCTCCTCTCGCCGGATAGGGCCGCGGGAAGGGACGAGGGGCTCACGTCGAGCGTTCGCACCCCGCGCGCCTCCGGGCTGTAGCCCGCCGCGAGGAGGTCCGAGGCCCCGCCGGGGACCACCGCCAGGGCGTCGCCCCTCTGAACCCGTGGGGCGAGGAAGTCGGCCACCTCTTTCCAGTCGGTGTTCTGCCGGGTGTAGATCCGGTAGAGCGGGCTCCCGTCCACCCTCATCTGGGTGTTGTTGTCCAGCCACGCCAGCGTGGCCCCCTCCCGGTCCAAGAGGAGGATGTCCTTGGACACCACGAACCAGACCGTCCTCGGTTGGAAAGCGAACTCCCGGAGGGAGAGGTTGCCGCGGGGCAGGGAGGGGAAGAGGTCCCGGGTGGGCGGGGGAGGGCCGGGGGCCGCCGTGTCGTCGGTCTGGACGAGGACGGTCCCGTCCGTGGTGTTGTTGTAGTAGTAGGCGAGCGGCAGCCACATGTAGCCGGGCACGGGGACCACGGCGTCCCCGGGCTGCGTCAGGTCCGCGAGGAGCGTTGCGATCCGCCTCCAGTCCTCGTTCTCCGCGGGCCGCGAGTAGAGGTCGGCGAGGGCGCTGACCGACGTCGCCAGGGCCAGGAGGAGGACCGCCACAAAGACCGCCCGCCCGCGGGCGCCGGAGTCCTTCCGGGCCCCCTCCGACCGCCGCTCCAGGGCTCTCTGGATGAAGCCAGAGAGGACCAGGACGCCCTTCGCGACGGCGAGGAAGTAGGCGGGAAGAGCGAAAATGATGTAGCGCTCCCGGAAGGAGAGGAGGGAGGCGAAGCCGTAGCTCCCGAGGAGGGGCACCAGAATCCAGAGGAGGAGGAAGAGGTTCCGCCTCCACTGCCGGAGGAGGGAGGCGAGGCCGGCGGCGAAGAGGAGGTTCAGCGCCACCCCCACCACCAGCTCGGGCCCGCTGAACTGGAGGAGGATGCGGGGAACCAGGTCGGCGGTGGGGGCGAAGCCCCACCGGAGAGAGGACGCCTTGACCGTGAGGGCCTCCCAGAGCGCCACCGCCTGGGGAAGGAAAAGAGCGGCAACGGCTCCCAGCGCGATCGCCGGTGGGAGCGACCTCGCCCGGTCTCGGGCCTTTCGTCGGAGGAGCGACTCGGCGACCAGGTAGAGCGCCTGGACCCCCACCAGGACCACCATGAAGAAGTGCGTGTAGAGGCCGAGGACCGTGGCCGGGACGTAGAGGAGCCAGTCGAGGAACCGCCCGCTCTTCCGGGCGCGCAGGAAGAGGAGGACCGAGAGGAGGGCGAAAAAGGTGAAGAGGGGATACATCCGCGCCTCCTGGGAGAAGTAGACGTGCATCACCGACACGGTGAGCAGCAGGGCGCCCAGCAGCCCCTCCCGCCTCCCCAGGAGTTCCCTCCCGGCGAGGAACGCCAGGGGGACGGCCGCGGCCCCGAAGAGGGCCGATGGGAGCCGCGCCACGAACTCGGAGGACCCGAAGGGGAGGAAGAGGTTGAGCACGAAGTAGTAGAGGGGCGGGTGGACGTCGCCCCGGATCAGCGAAGGGATCTGGCCCAGGGGGCGCTGGGAGACGTAGATGGAGAAAGCCTCGTCCACCCAAATCGACTTGAAGTCCAGGCGGTAGAGGCGGAGGGCGAGGGCCGCGAGGGTGAGGATGGCCAGCCACGGGAGGGGGTCCCACGCCAGGAGGCGATTCCGAATGGATGGGCGGGGCGGGTTCTCCACCATTCACCGCTGGTGGATTTCGAGTGCTATGATGCTATCGCGATGGCCGCCGCCATCGGCATCCGGGTCAGCGCCCTCGACCGCTCCGCACGATGAGTTCGGCGACCACAGTCATCGCCAGCAGGGCGAGCGCAACCTCGAACCCCGGGCTCCTCGGCGTCGGC
>CAZANW010000126.1:0-2747 GCA_964486625.1 uncultured Halobacteria archaeon | reverse complement strand
CCATGGTAGCGCTTAGCCATTTCAAATACCCACTATTGTAAAATCTTAAATCTTTCTACTTCTTACACTCAGGTCGGAGGCCTGTGGCCCGCGGAATCTTCAGATTTACCGCTGCCTGATAACCTCTCACATACTCTCAAAACCTTCCTTATCGTCGCGATGATAGTGACTATTGTAAACAGAATAAACACGACAAAAATACTCGTCGAAGTTGTAAACAACGGGTCCGTCCAAGTTCCATTTGCGATTCCAAGATACTCGATTAAGGCACTAGCAAAGCTGATTCCATAGAAGATAAGGGTCGTGATTATTCCATCACCGACTCCCTTGATCTCATCTTTTGAATCGATATAGTCGATATAGTTTTTGTTATTCTCAAGCTCAGAAGATTGTATACCATCTCCCCTTTTGGATAACTCAGACACCAGAGTCGCCAACTTTCTGTCCTGGTATACTCTGAGTTCCTTTTTCCATTGAACGAGACTGCGGGGCAGGGCTATGGCTAGTGTAACGGGTACAATCCCAAATCCCGCGGCTACAGGGAGGAGATGACTCACTTCCCCCTCCCGATCCTATCGGGTCTATTCCTGATTTTTTCGGCGCTCTCAGTGAAAAATACCTCCATAACCGGATATGGCAGAAGATTCGTATATAATAGCCGGTGTCCTATATAGTTCGGGGAATAACCAACACCTAACCGTTTATAGATATCGATTTCTATCCGAAAGTGGCGGCGTCACCAGAGTTACTCTGGTGTTTATTACCAATGGTAATCGGCCCATCCAAGCCTGCGCCAACATAGGGAGTGGCGGCCAACGGCCCAAGGTCAGGTTTTCTTCGTCGAATCCTCCTTTCGCGCCCCCTGTTAGGGCTACGGCGAGGCCTCCTTGACCGCCAGCCAATCAGGGGGCTTCCGGCCCCGCCGCCAGCCCAGGAGCAGGAGGGCGAGCATGGCGGCCACCGCCGCAGGGGCCTCGAATCCGGGCATGCCGAGGAACCCCCCCTTCTTCTTCCCCGGGGTTGCGAGGGGGGGTTCGACCCCGCCTCCCGGCACCAAGCCCCCCGTGCGGGAGGAGCGTAGGACCGGGGGGACCTCCCCCCGGCTCAGCGCCTCCTCGGTCTCCTTCTGCCGCTTGATCTGCTCCGGGCTCGGCCCGCAGTCGAAGTCCCAGGGGCCCCCCAGGATGCAGTCGGGGTCGCACTTCCCGTCCATGAAGGGTTGGCAGAGGTCGTCGGGGCCGCTCTGGGGGTACTTCCAGGGGCAGAGGAGGGCGTTCTCCCCTGGCCCGCCGGCGGGGCTCGCGCCGCAGAGGGGAACGGAGAGGTTCACCGAGAGGGCCTCCTTCCCTTCCGGGCTCATGACCCGGAGGCGGGTCGCGTTCCCTCCCCAGGGGAGCCGCAAACTCACGTTGGCCCGCGCGGGGGCGCTCGGTGCGGGGCCTCCGCCCCCGCTCCCCGGCGAGGGGGTGTAAATTTGCTGACCGGTGGAGGGGTCGAACCACTCGGGGCGCGGGAGGGCGACCGCCGAGAGGGGGGCGGTGAAGTTGACGCGGAGGAGGGTGGAGTTGTCGGGGCCGAGGAGCTCCAGCCGGTACCCCGTGCCGGGGTCGGCGTATCTGGGAGGGGGCTGAAGGACCACCGCGGCGCGGAGGAGGGTGACCCGGCCGGGCTCGACCTGGAGGTCCACGGCGAGGGTCCTCGGCTGGTGGTGGGCCGCCCCGGGGGCCGCCAGGAGGAGGGCCAGCACCGCTACGAGGAGAGGCCGCAGGGCCTCATCCATAGGCATCGAGGAGGCTCCGGAGCCGCGCCTCGCTCACCGCGTGGTATTTGAGGTCGGTGAAGGGGTCGCGCATGATGCTGTTGGGGGTCGGCCGGTAATAAGAGGAGAGGGTGCACTCGGAGTAGCACCCCACGACGCCCCGTTCGAGGGGGTAGGCCCACGACCACTTCAGGCAGGCGGGCAGCACGTTGTTGATCGAGGTCGCGCAATTAGGGCGGGAGGCGGCGAAGTCGTCGGGCCCCCCGATCACGTACTCGTCGGCGAGGCCCCCGAAGGCGTGGCCCAGCTCGTGGAGCAGCGCGACGCGGTAGAAGCCGGCGTTGACGGGCTGCCCGCCCGGGCCGAGGAAGGTGTATTTCGACCAGAAGGCGTGGGGCCAGAAGTCGGGGCTCTTGCTCACGAGGACGACGAGCTCGGGGCCTCCGCTGGAGAGGGTGGTGGGGTCGGAATAGTAGGAATTAATGGGACAGTAGTCGTAGGCGATGGTCTCGGTCTGGCCGTGGATATCGGTCATGGTCCCGGTCCATGTGGCGACCCAGATGTTCATCCGGTCCTTCTCGGACTTCCAGGGCTCCACGGCGAAGAGGCCGCCCTGGAGCGCGTTCACGTCGACCAGTTGGGCGACGAAGTCCACCAGCTCCTGGGGGGAGGCGAAGCCGCTTCCCACGAAGGCCACGTCGAGCTTCTGGGCCGGGTCGCCCGCCTTGCGGAGGGGGTAGCAGCGCGTGGAGTCGAGGTCGGGGATGGGCTGGGGGAGCTGGAAGTTCAGGCTGGTCTGGACGGTCCCCCCGAAGTTCAGCGCCTGGCAGGAGGAGCCGTTGGGGGTGGTCACGTTGACCGTCGCCGGGTCCTTGGTGGCGTTGACGACGGCGGTGCCGGTGGCGTCGGTGAGCCCCGCCAGGGCGCCCCCGCAGGCCGCGGCTGGGTCGAGGTGGACCTCGGCGCCGGGCACGGGGTTCCCGGTGGG
>CAZANW010000125.1:0-2834 GCA_964486625.1 uncultured Halobacteria archaeon | reverse complement strand
GGCGTAGAGGTCGGGCGCGAGGATGGAGGAGGAGGCGATGGAGACTGCCGACGTGGGGCTCGGGGTCGGCGTGGAGAGGTTGGTCCAGTTGATGGTGGCCCGCTCCAAGGTGGTGGGGGTTGGGGTGGGCGTGGGGGTGGCGGTCACGTAGGAAGAGTCCCGGGTCGCGGCCCCCGCCGGGAGGGCTGCGACGGCGAGCAGGAGCGGGGCCAGAGAAATGGCCGACAGGACTCTCACCGCTCCTCCCTCCCGGATGGCATGGGACTACCCTGCTGGCTCCGCATTTAAACATATCCCGCGGTGGGAAATTTTAAATTTGGGGAGACCTCTCCGGCCCATGCTGCGTTGGAACTCGGTGGGGGCGGCGGCGCTCTCGTTCTCGTTCAAGTCGGTGTGGCGGAGATGGTGCTGAGCGGGCACACCAACCACGTGCACTCCGTCGCCTGGAGCCCCGAAGGGAAGAGAATCGCCTCGGGGTCCCGCGACACCACGATTCGCATCTGGAACGCTTCCACGGGGGAGACCCTCCGGACCCTGAGTGGACACCCCTACGATGTGATGTCCGTCGCCTGGAGCCCGGACGGGATGAGGGTGGCCTCAGGGTACCAAGATGGCACGGGCACGGTCCGCATATGGGAGGTTTCCGCGGGGGTGACCCTCCGGGCCCTCAGCGGGGGCGGCGGCACGGTGTTCTCCGTCGCCTGGAGCCCCGACGGGACGAAGCTGGCCTCGGCGTCCAATGAATACACGGTCTGCATCTCGGACGTTTCCACGGGGAAGACTCTCCGGACCCTGAGCGGGCACACCGACTGGGTGCTCTCCGTCGCATGGAGCCCCGACGGGACGAAGGTGGCCTCGGGGTCCTACGACAAGACGGTCCGCATCTGGGACCCCGCGGCGATGACCCTCCGGAGCCTGAGCGGGCACACCGACTGGGTGCTCTCCGTCGCCTGGAGCCCCGACGGGACGAAGGTGGCCTCGGGGTCCAAGGACAACACGGTCCGCATCTGGGACGCTTCCACGGGGAAGACTCTGCGGACCCTGAGCGGACACACCGACTGGGTGTTCTCCGTCGCATGGAGCCCCGACGGGACGAAGTTGGCCTCGGGGTCCTATGACAAATCGGTCCGCATCTGGGACGCTTCCACGGGAGCCGCCCTCCGGACCCTGAGCGGGCACACCGACTTTGTGCTCTCCGTCGCCTGGAGCCCCGACGGGACGAAGGTGGCCTCTGGGTCCCTGGATCACACGGTCCGCATCTGGGAGATTCAAGAGCAGCCCCTCCCCGCCCCCCGGGAGGAGAGACGGGCACAGGTGGCCGACCTGTCGGTGGAGTCCCTGTTGAAGGCGGACCCCTGGGTCTACGTGGACGACATCCGGGCGGAAGTCTCCTCGGGCCGGAACGAGCACGCGAAGCACCTGATTGAAGAGCGGCTCAGACTTCTGGAGGAGCGGGACAAACTCGCAGCGACCATCAAGGACCACGACCAGATGCTCGCGAACCTCACTACGATGCTGGCGACAGGAATGCTGAAGGCGGAGTTCTACCCGATGGCAAGGGAGGTCCTCGAAGGGCCGAGAAGCGAGGTTCAGGAGAAACTTGCACTAATCAACGCGAAACTCTACAAATAGGAACACGGGAAACCTTTCTTCTGACTGGCACACAGACGACTCGCGAGGATGAGAATGTGGGCGGCCCACCCGGCCGTGGCGGCCCTCGCGGGCGCGGGGCCGCTCCACCGGCGGCGGTCTGCGTGGTAGCGACGACGCAGGGGGAGGACCTCTTCGAGGCGCGACCTCCAGGAGCGGTTGCGAAAAGTGTGGAAAGTGGCACTCGAAGAAAGATTCAAATATGAAGCGGAGCACTCCGGCCATGGTCGGGCTTCGGGCGGCGGGAGTTGCGGTGGCGCTCCTCCTTCTCTTGGTTCAAGTCGGCGCGGCCGAACAGGTGCTCAGCGGGCCCGGCGGCAGTGTCATTTCCGTCGCTTGGGCTTCCGACGGAAGTGAGGTGTTCGGAGGGGCGCAAGACACGAAGGTCTACGCTTGGGAGGCTTCCAGCGGGAACCTCCTATCGACCCTCACGGGCCCCGGCAACTGGGTGATGTCCGTCGCCTACGGCAGCAACGGCCTCACGGCCGCGGGGAGCATGGACAAGACAGTCCGTGTATGGTCCGTCACAATCCCCAGCGCCACACTCTCCCACCCCAGCGCGGTGAGCTCGGTCGCCTTCAGCCCCGACGGAAGCAAACTGGCGGTCGCCAACGGCAACAACGTCACCATTTGGAGCACCTCCTCGTGGACCATTCTCCGCAACCTGACCCACGCCGACACGGCGAGGTCGGTCTCCTGGAGCCCCGACGGGACGTGGCTGGCCGCGGGGAACCAGGACGGCATCATCTACATCTGGAACCCCACTACGGGGACCATCGCCCGGACCCTGGGCGGCCACACCAGTTGGGTCACCTCCGTCGCCTACAGCCCCGACGGGGCGAAGTTGGTCTCGGGGTCCGGAGACAAAACGGTCCGCATCTGGGACATCTCGACCGTCACCTCAACGACCCTGAGCGGGCACGTCTCCTACGTAAATTCCGTCGCTTGGAGCCCCAACGGGAAGATGGTCGCCTCGGCGTCCAGTGACGGCTCGGTCCGAATCTGGGACGCTTCCAGCGGAACCGCTCTCCAGACAACGAGCGGATCATTCGGCGCACTCTCCGTCGCCTACAGTCCCGACGGGAAGAAACTGGCCTACGGGACCGACACGGAGGCCAAAGTCCACGTCTTGGATGTCTCCTCCGTCCAGCCCGCGACCCCGACGCCGACCCCCACTGCGACCC
>CAZANW010000124.1:0-2844 GCA_964486625.1 uncultured Halobacteria archaeon | reverse complement strand
AATCGCCCCCGGCGACGGGCTCTACATCTACCTGAGCGGGAAGTCGGCGGCGTTCACGTGGACGCCCGAGCTGCTGACCCCCTGAAAGCCAAATAACCCCGGGCCGGACCTCTACCCATGGAGGAGACCCTCCTCTCCGGAACCCTGGTCACCCCGGAGGGCGCCCGCCCGGGCACTGTGGTCATCCACGGAAACCGCATCCACGATGTGGAGGAGGGCCGGGAGAGGGCAGACGCCGACCTCCGGGGGGTCGTCATCCCCCCCCTCGTCAACGCCCACACCCACCTCGGGGACGCGGTCGCCCGGAAGCGGCCCCCGCCCCGCGGGCGGAGTTCGCCGGCGGCCTACCTCGAAGCGCTGGTCGGCCCCAGGGGCTTCAAGCACCGGCTCCTCGCCTCCGCCTCCGCCGCGCGGAAGGAGCGCGCCATGCGGCGATGCGTCGCGGAGATGGCCCGGAGTGGAACCCTGGCGTTTCTCGACTTCCGGGAGGAGGGGCTCCCGGGGGTGCGGGCGCTGCGGAGGGCCCTCCGGGGGACGCCGGTGCGCGGCGTCGTCCTCGGCCGGCCCGCCGGCGGGAGTCCCCCCTCGGCGGTCCTGGCCGCCTCCGACGGGTTCGGCCTCTCCTCGGCCGCCGACCTCCCCCGGAAATCCCTGGAGGAGTGGCGCCGGATGGCCCGGAGGAGCGGCAAACTCTTCGGGCTCCACGCGGGGGAGGCGTCGCGCAAGGACATCGAGGGGGCCCTGGCCCTGGAGCCCGACTTCCTGGTCCACATGGTCCGGGCGACGCGGAGGGACCTGCGGCGGGTCGCCGACGCGGCCATCCCCGTGGTGGTCTGCCCCCGCAGCAACCGGGCGACCGGCGTCGGGGCGCCCCCGGTGCGGGAGATGCTCCGGGCGGGAGTCCGCGTCGCCCTCGGCACGGACAACGCCATGCTCAACGCGCCCGACATGTTCGCGGAGATGGGGTTCGCGGCGCGGAGGGTCCGGAACGACCGCGCCGTCCTGGAGATGGCCACGGGGGCCGGCGCGGCCCTCCTCGGGCTCGACTGGGGGCTGGAGGCGGGCCGGGAGGCGACCCTGGCCGTGCTCGACCCCCGCTCGCCCCGCCTCCGGGGGTCGCGGGACCTGCGGGCCTCGGTGGTCCGCCGGACCCGGCCCGGGGACGTCCTCGGAATCGTCGTCCGGGGGCGGGTCTGGATGGGGTCCCGGCTTTCGAAAATCGGGAGAGTCACAGGCAAACCTTAAATAACGGGCCCGGCGCTTCGGAAGGAGGTCCGATGGGTGCCAAGAAAAAGCCCGATTCCATGCTCGTCAAGGAGTGGATGAACAAGGAGGTCGCCTACATCACCCTCCCCTCCTCCCGGGACGACGTCCTGGACATCCTCAAGAAGAAGCAGGTGTCGGGGGTCCCGGTGGTCAAGGGCGGGGCCCTGGCGGGCATCGTGACCCGCGTGGACCTCCTGAAGAACCCCGAGGAGGAGCAGGTGGCGATGCTCATGAGCCGCGACCCCATCTCCGTCCCCCCGGAGTCCACCCTCGTGGACGCGGCCAGACTCATGCTGAAGCACTCCATCCGGCGGCTCCCCGTCACCGGCGCCAAGGGCAAACTGATGGGCATCATCACCATCGCGGACGTGGTCCAGGCCATCATCGAGATGGACCTCGACGACCCCGTGGGGGGACTCATCGACCCGGAGACCCCCGCCGTGTGGGACGAGACCCCCCTGTCCCTGGTGGGGCGCATCTTCGAACTCGGTTTCCTGAAGGCCGCCCCCGTCCTGAACTCCCGGGAGGAACTGGTGGGGGTCATCACCGACAAGCACCTCATCGCCGCCTCCCGGGTCGAGGACTCGGTCCACCGCTCCGACCTCTCGGGGACCGACGAGGACCAGTGGTCGTGGGAGTCCATCCGGGACACCATGAAACTCTACTACGGCATCTCCAAGGTCCGGCTCCCCAACGTGCCCCTGAAGCAAATCATGCTCAAGAGCAGCGTGACCTGCTACCGGAACTCCACGGCCTCGGAGTGCGCGAAGAAGATGCGGGAGAACAAACTGGACCAGTTGCCCGTCGTCAACGCCCAGAACCACCTCATCGGGCTCCTGCGGGACCGGGACTTGCTGAAGGCGCTGGTCAAGCACGCGAAGTAGTTGCCGGTCCCCTCGGGAACTCTCTCGTATCGTCGGCAACGAAGCCACTTCTTCCCGGCGGAACGGGGGGCTTGCCGGGGTGCGGGATTCGCGCGCTACTTCCTGCGCCAAGCCCAAAGGGCCGCCGCCAGGGCCAGGACCCCGAAGAGGGTCTCGAACCCCGGCGACCTCTGCGGCACAGGGGCCGCGAGCCCCCCCGGCGGGGTCGCGGTGGCCTGGACCGCCGGGGCGGACGAGACCCCGGCGCTCTTCTCCCCAGTGATGGCAAAGTAGGAGAACCCCGGGGTTTCGGCCTCGTAGATTTGGGCGATGTCGTCCTCCCCGACCCGCTTCGTGGGGAGGGGGTGCCACGCCTCCCCGACCAGGCGGTTCAGCCGCACGGAGTCGGCCGCGACGCCGTCCCGGAGGAGCCAGACGTTCTCGACCCGGAACCCGATTCTGGCCGACTCGATGGCCGCGGGGGCGACGTTCTTCACCTCCACCTCCACGTAGCGATAGACGGCGGGCGCGGGCGGCGGCGGGGCCGGGGGAGGGGCGGAGGGGGAGGAGACCCGGACCTCGACGTTGGAGGCGGAGGAGGAGGCGGTCAGCCGCACCTGGGAGACGGGGAGGGCGGGCGTCTGCGAGGCCTGCGTCCCCGCGGCTGGAGCGGGAGATTCGATGTTCACCACCGTCTCGGCGCCCGGGCGCAGGG
>CAZANW010000123.1:0-2926 GCA_964486625.1 uncultured Halobacteria archaeon | reverse complement strand
GGCCAATCCCCCAGCCCTTCCGGCCCCGGAGCGGTCCGGTCCGCCCTCCCGGGGTCCGGGGCGGCTTGGCCTCGGATATGATGCGGTTATCGTGCGATTACGTGGAGAGGAATCGGGGGGGCCGGAGAGGAGGAGGGAGTTTGTAACAAATTTTTTTAAAAAAAAACGAAATCGGCAAAGCCTTAAGAAAACAAGCGCGTTTTACTTTCGCATAGCGATGTCGCAAGTGTTCTTGTGACACGGCCAGCGCGATAAGATGATGAAAATTTTTTCAAAAAAAGAACTGCTTTGCGGCGTCTTCGGCGCGGTCGGAGACCTGACCTCCGGGAGCCCCGGGCTCCTCGCCGCCGACGCCGACGGCCTCCGGCTCCCCGCCTTGGACCCGTCCAGCGTCCTCCACGCCGAGGCGCGAATCCCCCGCGCGCTCCTCTGGGCCTGCGAATCGGACGGCGGCGCGGGTCTCGCCGTGGACCTCCAAAAACTGAAAAACTTCGTCGGCGCCGGGGCGAAGGGGGGCGAGTGGGAACTCTCCACCGGCCAGGACGAGCGGGGACCCCTCCTCTTCCTGAAGAACGGCGGCCTCGCCTTCACCACCCGCCCCCTCCCCCGGGAGTCCGCCCGCAACATCGGGCCCTTGAAGTTCGACTTCGCCGCCTCCCTGGAGGCCCCGGCCGAGGGTCTCCGGGGCCTCCTCAAGACCCTCCGCAACGCGAAGGGGGAGGCCGACGCGGTCGCCCTCCGGGTCGAAAACGGTGGCCTCTCCCTCCGGGTGTGCGACGGCGACGCGGAGACCCTCGCCTCCCTCTCCCTGGAGCCCTTCGAGGTCTCGGCCCGGGGGGAGGGTGCGACCTGGCTCTCCTGCGAACTCCTCGCCCCCGCCCTCTCCAAACTCCTCGGACTCCGGCCCGAGTTCATCCGGCTGGAGTTGGTCCAGGGGGGACCCGCCCGCCTCACCGCCCACCTCGAAGGGGGCGGGGAGGTCGCGGTCCTCATGGCCCCCCGGGAAGCGCCGGAGGGGAACGGCCAGGAAGAGAGTCCCCAGGAGGAGGGGCCCACCGGTCGGGAAGAGGCCGAGGCCCCGCCCGATGAGCCGGAAGAGGCCCTCGAAGAGGCCCCGGAGGGGGTCTCGACCTCGGATGAGGGCGGCGGGGAGGAGCCGCCCGGGTGGGAGGTCGCGGCTCCCATCGTCTCCGCCCTCCTCTGGGCCCTCTCCCGCTCCCCCGCCCCTGGAGCAACCCCCAGCCTGACGAAGTGCCCCGGCTGCGGCTCCTCCATGTGGGGGCTCCCGGGCTCCATGTGCGACCCCTGCCGGGCCCGGAGAGGCCCCGGCGGGCCCGCTGTCCGCCCCGAGGTCGCCGAGGCGGTTCGGGCTCTGGAGGCGTGGCTCCCCTCCGAGACCGGGGAGTTCCGACGGCTGGTCGCCTCCCTCCTCGCCGCCCTCCCGGGCGGGGAACCCCTCGAAGAGATGGGAGTCGAGCCCGCCCCGGTGGGCTGGAAGGAGGTGGAACTCCTCGGAGACCTCCTCCACGCCATCCAGGACTCCGGGGACGTTGGGTTTGCGGTTCAACGGCTCTTCGGCCAGGAGGCCGGGACGTGAGCGTCTCGGCGCGGGCCAACGAAGCCCTCTGGCGGCGGCTTCGCTCCCTCCAGAGGAGGGCCCGGGCCCTCGCCGACTCCCTGGACGACTCCCGCGACACCCACCCCTCCCCCCTCTCCGGGGAGGAGCGGCGGAGAATCGCCCGCCGGGCCGACCGGCTCGCCCGGGACCTGGGGGCCTTCATCGAGGAGGCCCAGGAAGCCGGGGGTCT
Source organism: uncultured Halobacteria archaeon (assembly GCA_964486625.1). Classification (GTDB taxonomy): domain Archaea; phylum Halobacteriota; class Syntropharchaeia; order JACQPP01; family JACQPP01; genus JAWCQZ01. The sequence goes on along the minus strand of CAZANW010000123.1, from coordinate 1,118 downwards.
CACCGTGGAACGGGTCGGGCTATGAGCGCCGAGAATCTCCAAGGCTTCGGCCCCGCACCTCCGGGGAGCCCCTTCCCGGTCGTCCTCTCCCGGGACGAATACGCCTCCAACCGGGTCCCCGCGGGGACGGTCCTGGGCTCTCCCCGCTCCCCGGCCCGCTGGGTGAAGGTGGGCCGGAGGCTGCGGAGGGTCTGCCCGGTCTGCTTCTCCCCGGTGGACCACACCCGCTCCCTCTACTGCCACGACCACCGGCCCCGGCGGAATAACGGAGGACAGGGGCGGAGGTGGGCCGAATATGTGGCCCTGGAGCGGGAGAAGCGGCTCCTCCTCTTGGAGGGGCGGTGGGAGGAGTTGCGGGCCGCCCTGCCGGGGACCACCGAGGGACTCTATCCGAGGTTCGGGCCCCGATGGAGAGTCCGGCGGACCCGGTTCTACGAGTTCTTGAAGCGCATGGAGAGGGAGGGAAAAATCGTCGGCTCCTTCTCCTCCGCAGGCCAGGGGCCGGGCCGCTGGCTGGTCTGGTCCTCGGTCCCGCCCCCCATTGTTATCGTTCCGGCCCCGCTGGCGGCCGCGGCGTAGGCGAGCGGCATGAAGAAACGGCTCACCCCCACGGCCCGCGACATCCTCCGCTCCCTCCGGGGGGCCCCCGGGGGCGTGGCGGAACACCGCCTCTTCTCGGCGGTCTCGACCTCGCGGCAGTTGGAGGCGGTGGCCCGCGCCCTCATGGACTTGGAGCGGCGGGGGCTCATCCGAAAACTCCCGAGGGGGGAGGACCCGAGCCCCGGGGCGCGGGAGACCGTCTGGGTCCTGGCCCGGAGGGGGGCGGAGTCCACCCCGGGCCCGTGGGACGTTTCGGAGGAGGAGAAGAAGGGGGCCTTCTACATCCACCCTCCCGGCTCCCCCGGAATCGTCGCCAAGGTCTATCGGAGGGAGGACGCCCGGCTCGTCCGGGCCGCCCCGGAACTCCTCGAAGCGGTCGAGGCCCTCCTCTCCCTCGCCCCGGAGGGGGGAGACCTCCCGGACAACGGCGAGAACTCTCCGGGGCCGCCGTCTGCGACCTCGCCCGCGCCGCCGCGCGGGCCGCCCGGAGGGGGCCGCCGTGAACCTCCTCCGGTGCG
>CAZANW010000122.1:0-2984 GCA_964486625.1 uncultured Halobacteria archaeon | reverse complement strand
ACCTCGTCCTCCCGGACCTCCCGGGCCCGGAAGTTCCGGTAGAAGGGGTCGCTCCACTTCTCGCGCGCGGGCGCGTTGAGCCACAACTGGTAGCCCCAGAGCCGCCCGTCCTTCATCAGCGGCATCTCGCTGTGGAGGACGCCGCTCCCCGCGTTCATCCACTGGAGGCCTCCGGCGGCGAGGGTCCCCCGACTTCCGGTGGAGTCCTCGTGGGCGAACTTCCCCTCGACCATGTAGGTGAGGGTCTGGAAACCGCGGTGGGGGTGGGTCGGGAAGCCCGCCTCGTAGTCGAGGGGGTCGTCGCTCCGCATCTCGTCGAGCAGCATGAAGGGGTCGAGGTGGTCCAGCATGGACGCCCCGATGTAGCGCCGGATGCGGACGCCGGCGCCCTCGACCCCCTCCATGCCGGGGAGGACGTGGAGGGCGTCGCGGAAACGGGTTTTTTCGGCGGCGCTCATCCGGACCTCTCCGTCGCCGGAAGTGAAAAAGCGACCTCCTTACGGGCGGAGGGACGCGCGGCTCCCATCCTCATAGATGTAGAGTTCCCCGGGCTTCTCGCCCTGGGTCCTCTTGTGGCTCCCGTCGCAGAAGGGCTGGTTCCTCGACAGGCCGCAGGCGCAGACGGCGATGGGGAACTTCCCCTCCTGGACGATGTGGGGGCTGGTCGCGCTCCTCACGACGATTCTCGCCATGGTTCATCACCTCCGTTCACGAGAGGAGATGCCTGGCCCCACTGGCCCCCGAAGACGAAGGCGTCGAGGGGTTTCCGGCTCCGGGGCGCCTCCTCCCGCTTGCGGAGTTCGGGCGGCAGGGCCTCCGGGTCGCCGGGGTAGCCGATGGCGATGACCGAGACCGGCTCGTATCCGTCGGGAATCCCGTAGAGGGCCTGGGCCTTCCCCCGGGCGAACCCGCCCATGACGTGGGCCGAGAGCCCGAGGGCGGTCGCCTGGAGGAGCAGGTTGCCGGTCGCGAGGCCGACGTCGTGGAGGGCGTGGCGGTTGGGTTTTCCCTCGATGCCGTAGGCTCCGGCCAGCGGGCCCCCGTAGGCGAGCCGGGCGACGGTAAGCACGAGGAGGGGCGCCCGCCGCGCCCAGACCCGGTTGAACTCCGCCAGGACGCCGAGGAGTTTCTCGTGCTCCTCCGGTCGCTCCCGCGTCGCGGCGATGAGGTGCCAGGGTTGGTCGTTGATGGAGGAGGGGGCCCACCTCGCGGCCTCGATGAGACTCGCGATTTTCTCCGGTTCGACCGGCCGCTCGGAGAAGGCGAGGGGGCTCCAGCGGTTCCGGATGAGGTCGTGGACGGCGTGGCCGGCGGGCGCCGGGTGGACCCCGGGGCCCCCGGGGGCGGGAGGGACCCCCGGGAGACCCCGGAGCACGGGGGGAAGGGGGGGAGCGGCGGCTGTCACGGGAGCCTCCATGGGCCCCTGGGGACCGGCGGGAGGGGCGCTGGAATCGGAGGAGGGAGGGGAGGGCCCCCCGGGGGCCCTTGGGGAGAGGGCGGGGCTGCAGAAGCCAGCGGGCTCATCGGACCTGCTACACATTCCGGAGTTAAATACTATTCAGTTCGTAGTATAGGAGTCACTCCTGAAACCGGAAGTTGCTATCAAACTTCGAAGTCGAAAGAATTAATACTTCTCAATCCGTAGCTATGCGATGGCCCCCCGCGGAAGGGGCGGGCGGACCCCGCCCAAGTCGAAGCGCTGCGCCGGGGAGCCCCAAGGCTGCCAGATTGCGGAACTCTTCCATGTCCTCGGCAAGAGCCACATGCTCGACCTCCTCCACACATTCATCCACGACGCCCCCGGGCCCCACCGGTTCGTGGACCTCCAGGAGAAACTCTCCATCTCCCCGAACACGCTCTCCGACCGCCTCAAGGAGCTGGTGAACGCGGGCCTCGTCACCCGGAAATCCTACAATGAGATTCCGCCCCGGGTGGACTACGAGCCCACCCCCAAGGCCCTCGACCTGAAGCTGGTGTTCGAGAGCCTGGCGGCGTGGGCGGCCCGGAACGACCTGAAAGCCCGGGACGCGGAGGCGCGGGCGGGGGCCGCGGCGGCGTAGCGGCCCTGGCGACTGAGTTACCTCCGAGAAACCGGAATCGGGCGTCTGCAAAGTTCGGGAATATTCCCGCGTTGAATAGACAGCAGCGAATATACCTCGCGGCAACACCGTTAAACGTGTATGTGGAGGGGGAGGTCTTGAATCAACTTTCGAGCCCGTCACGGGTCCCGTCGCGAGCGCCGGTTAGTGCCGTCTGGTCAGTAGCCGGGTTCTTCATCGCTCTCACCCTGATCGGAGTGGCGGCGGGAAGCCACGGCGACCATGTGCTCATCTCCGAACTGGCCACGCGCGGCCCCTCCTCTGCCACCGACGAGTTCGTGGAACTCTACAACCCCACCTCGAGCTCCGTCAACCTGACCGGGTGGTGGTTCACCGTCAAGGCCTCGACCGCGACCTCTTGCGGCGGGTCCAACAGCACCAGCCCGCTCAATGGATTCACCATCAGCAGCTCCCCTCCCAACACAATACCGGCCCACGGCTTCTACCTGCTGGCCCAGAGCAGCGCGGGCTACCTTGTCGGAGGGGTCAGCGGCGACAATCTCACGGCGGACCGCTACTGGGGAGGTTCGAGCGGAATCGCCGACAATGCCGCCATCCTGCTGAGCGACCCGGCCGGGAACGTGGCGGACATCGCGGGAGTGGGCGGCTCCAACTGCAACGAAACGGCGTCGGCAACCGGGGGCCCCACCTCTCCCAGCACCCAGTCCTACGAGCGCAAGGCCGTTTCCACCTCCACGGCCGCCACCATGGCGCCCGGCGGCGCAGACTCGGAGGCCGGGAACGCCCGCGATTCCGGGAACAATGGCGATGACTTCGTGGTCCGGAGCGACCGCAGGCCGCAGAACTCGTCGAACGCCACGGAAGGCGGTCCCGTCATCTCCGGCCTGGGCGCCAAGGTTGACGACCTCGGCGGCTACCTCGAAC
>CAZANW010000121.1:0-3010 GCA_964486625.1 uncultured Halobacteria archaeon | reverse complement strand
GGAAGGGTCCCAGCTCGACCTCCAAGGAGAACGCCAGCATCAGGCCGATTCCCGCGGCCAGTAGGCCGTAGTAGGCGGTGCTGATCCCCTCGGTCCGGCGCGTGCGGAGGGTCTTCGCAATCTGCGGGACTTGACAGAGGGCCAGGAGGGTGGCGCCGGCGTAGCCGAGCAGCTCGCTCATCGGGCCCCTCCCGGCAGATTCGTGAGGACAAGGAACCAGTTGCCCGCGGCGTGGGCGATGATCGGGGGCAGGAGGCTCCTCCCGCTCGCGAGGTAGAAACCGCCGAACAGCAGGAAGCCGGCGAACCGGGTGGTGAACTCGAACGTCCCGATGACGTTCGCCGGGGGCGGGTGCTGGACCGCCGTGAAGAGGGCGGAGAGGACCGTCGCGCATCCAGCCACGAGCAGGAGCGCCCGCCGCCTCCTCTCCGGGCGCCAGTTCCGCGCGACCGAAACCTGCTCGGCCAGCGTGAGGGGCAGGCCGATGAAGAAGCCCTGGCTCACGATCGACTCGAAGACCGGCGCCGCGAAGCCCGAGGTCGCCGCCTCGACGACGAGCGGGAACCCGTAGGACCTGAGCGGCCTCCCGTAGAGCGCCGCAAGGAACAGGTCCGCCCCGATGACCGCTGCGGGGAACAGCAGGAAGGTGCACTCCCACCTCCAGACCTTCAGTTTGAAGTTCTGGAGGATGGGAAGCCACGCCCGGACATTGGGGCTATCCGATTTCCGGAGCCGTTCGAGAATCCTGGCCCTGCTGGGATAGAGGGCGATGTAGGCAATCGATGTGAAGTAGGGGATGACGACGAACTCGACGACCGACACGGTCATGGCGGCCCCCTCTGCGGAACGGCTTCCACAGCCTGATCCGGAGCGTAGTGGAGCCCGATGGCCCCCGACGGCGTCATGTGCCTCTGGGACAGCACGTCCTCGAACCACTTCTGGACCTGCCTCCACGCCTGCATCTCCTCCCAAGTCCTCGCCCTCCGCTCGAACTCCTGCGCCCTCTGGTGCATCTTTTTGGCCAGCCGGAACTTCCAGTTCGCCACGCTCCTCCCCCTCCAGTATTTGCGGCTCACGCCCCCTCCAGCGGGTTCGGGACCCGCTCCATCTCCGCAAGGCGCCTCTTGAACCCCGGGGTGTAGGGGTACTCCGTCACGACGCGCAGGGGCTCCACGAGGCAGACGTAGACCCGCAGGTTGTTGTAAACGCAGACGAGGGAGCCGTCCCGGTCGCGATAGAAGTTCCCCCGGCGGACCTCGCGCTCGATCTTCTCGGCGACGCCCATCCGGGAGCCGACCTCGACCTCCCGGGCGTGGCGCTCCGCGAACCTCGCCATCGCGCGGGTGGTCAGGCGGATGGCGGCCTCCATCTCAGTTGACCCCCATGGCGGCGGGGGCCTGAATTGCGGAAGGCTCCGGCTCGGCGGGCTCCATGTCCGCATTCGCCGCCTTTTCCGGGTTCCCGGACCCCTTCTCCGTGGAGTCGCAGTTCAGGGGCAGCGCTTCGACGGCGTCCCTGCGGATTCCGAGCCGGACGCTCCGGCTGGCGGGGTTGAGGCCGCGCCTCTCCCGTCTCTCCAGGAGGCCGCCCCGGACCAGCCTCTCGATGTCGTAGTTCAGGTCGTTGAGGCTGGCCTGCTCCCGGAAGAGCCGGTTGTACTCCCGCACGACCTCGTGCTTGATGGCGAACGCCTCCCTGCCCTCCGCGAGGACGCGGGCGCAGAGGTGGGCGAGTTTGAGGCGCTTGGGGTGGCCCAGCAGGCGGAAGACGGCCGCTTGGCTCTCAATGGAGCCGCGGTCGGGGACGCCGGTCATGGGCCAGCGCCTCCGGGGATGGGGTGGGGCGGCTCGGGGCCCCGGGGGACGCGGCCGAAACCGTTCATAGGAGCACAGCCAGGACGAGCAGGACCACGACGATGAAGGCCGACGAACCCGCGCAGCAGTCGTTCCACCCCTTGTCCTTGCCGCCGCTGAAAATCGAGTTCCCGAGAGCGTATCCACCGACGAAGCCGGCGCCGAAGGCCGCGAGCTCCTCGAACCACCCGACCCGCGGGCCGTCGTCATCGTGGTAGGTCATTCGGGGGCCTCCCCGGGACCGACCGGTGGGGATTGGCTGGCTTCCATGTTGGGCACCATCAACACCCCCCCGCCGCGAGAGTAGATAAGTTCTTATTCTTTAACATCTTTATCGTATTCAACAAATGGCCGAACTGGTCCACATCATCCCGCTGGGATTCGAGATTTCCCGGGCGACCGCCCCCTTCGAGAAACGGAAACTGCTCGCCCACCGGGCCTACATCCTCACGATGCAGGAGTCCTCCCGGGGCTCCCGGGACCGGCTTGAGCAGAAGGGGGAACACTGCGTCCGGGAGACCCGCCGGCGGCTGGAGGCCCTGGGCATCAGGACGCAGCCGATGGAACTGAACCTGTTCGACCTCCGGGAGGGGATGGAGAAAATCAGCCAACTCATCCGGAAGGAGAGGGCGGCGGGGAACGAGGTCCACGTCAACATGTCGGCCGCCGGGCGGCTCACCTCCATCGGGGCCACCCTCGCCGGGATGGCCCACGGGTGCACGGTCTACTACGTCCACGGGGACGACTACTTCCCGGACAAGAACGAAGAGAAGGAGTTCGGGCAGACCATCTGCAGGAGCGGAGAGTTCACCGTTCTGAAGAACTTCAGGTTCGAACTGCCGGACCCCCGGGGGATGAAGGTGCTGAGCAAGCTGAGCGGGGAGAAGAAGCCGGTGAGCACGCTCGACCTGCTCGACTTTCTGCGGGAGGAGAAGGTGGAGGGGTTCGAGCAGGAGTACAAGAAGATGGAGCGGGAGGGCAAAATCAACTACCTGATGAAACTGTCAAAGGGGATACTGGAGAAATTGACGGACGCGGGGTATATCGAGGTGAAGAGGGAGGGGAAGCACAACCGGATTTCGATAACCGAGGCGGGGAGGTACATGGCGGCGATTGGTGAGGGGGGCGGACAGTATTTATCTCGCCCCTCCTAATGC
>CAZANW010000120.1:0-3193 GCA_964486625.1 uncultured Halobacteria archaeon | reverse complement strand
GCGCTCCCCTCCGGCCCGCGCCCCGCCCCTGCCTCCCCGGGCGCGGTGGCCCGCGTGGGTGCCATCCGGGGCCTGGTCGCGGGCGGCGTCGGCGCCCACGGGAGGAGGAGGAAGCCGCCCCCCGCGGCGACCCCCGGCGTCGGGATGGGGCGGGAGGAGGCCCCGCCCGAGGGCCTCCCGCCTCCGCCCCCCGACGAGCCCTCGGCGCCCACTTCGTAGCCCGCGGCGACCGGTGGGCACGGACGGGATAGGGCACTGCGCGAGGAAGCAGAGGGGACGGTTGTCGTTTTTCCCCTCCCCACTCCGGCCCTCGGCCTTGTATTATTTCCGCGCCATCGGGAGCATGGGTTTCGTGCCCGAGCGAAGCGAGCGCACCTCCCGCGAAGCGGGAGAGTGTTCGAGCGAACCGCCTTCGTCGGTTCGCGAGGACCGAAACCCCGACCCCGATGGCGCGGCGTCTGGGGCGCACGGATGCCACGGGGGGTCGTGTTGCGTCCTCGGCGGATGGCCGAAAACACGTCGAGAAATCGGCATCGTGCGCCGCCCACCCGGCGGACCGACCGTCCATCCGCCGCGAAGAAAACAGAATCCCGCGGAGGCATGTTTATCCCGGGGTCCCGCGGCATCCGAGGATGGAGGTGGGCCTCCTCTTCGGCTCGGGCCTCAAGTTCCCGGAGATGCTCGACGCCGCCCGGGAGGCCGAGGCGTCGGGCCTTGACGCGCTCTTCACCAGCGAGCTGGCGGTCCGGGACGCCTTCACCCCCCTCGGGGCCTTCGCGGCCGCCACCCGGCGGGTGAAACTCGGGACCGGCATCGTCTCCATCTTCACCCGGAGCCCGGTCACCACCGCCATGACCGCGGCGACTCTCGACGAGATGTCCGGCGGGCGCATGGTCCTCGGGGTCGGGACCTCGCCGCCGTTCTACATCCAGGGCTGGCACTCCACCCCCTTCGAGCGGCCCATCACCCGGATGAAGGAGTTCGTCCAGATTGTGAAAAGGGTGGTCGCCGGCGAGCGGCTGAACTTCGAAGGGAAGGTGTTCCGGTCCAAGGGGTTCCAGCTGGCGTTCCAGCCCCCCCGGAGGGACTTGCCGGTCCTGGTCGCGGGGGTGGGCCCGCAGATGATTGAGGCCGCCGGGGCGGTGGCCGACGGCGTCCTCCTGCCACCCCTGCTCTGCCCGGAGTATCTCGACTTCGCGCGCAAGCACCTCGAAATCGGCGCCCGAAAGGCGGGCCGGAAGGAGGTCCCGAAACTCGTCTCGATGCCCATCACCTCCATCGCCGCCGACAAGAAGAGGGCCATCCAGCAGGCCCGCCCCAACGTGACCTTCTACTCGATTGTCTACTACTACAAGTGGGTCATCGAGGCGGGGGGGTTCGGCCACCTCCACGAGGCCATCCGGGCGGCGAACAAGGCGAAGGGGATGATGGCCGCCGAGAAACTGATTCCGGACGAGATGGTGGAGAAGGTCGCCATCTGCGGGACGCCGGAGGAGTGCTGGGCCCAACTGGAGGATTACGGAAAGAGGGGGCTCGACCTCGCCATCTGCTACCCGCCCATGCTCGGGAACGCCAAGGGGGGGACGAAGGCGATTCTGGAGATGGCCAAGAAGTTCCGGGGGTAAGCCGCCCGGGCGCGCTGCCTGACCTGCCGCCCGTTTTAGCGGGTGGGGCCTCATGAAGCCCGGGGCGTTCCCACCACCCGCCCGGTAAACCCCCCGCTCCCTCAGGGACGGGACCGTCGCCGGCGGGACGCGGAACGACTTTGGAGATTGGAAGATGTGAGATTGCGGGATGGGGGCTATCTCCCAATCTCAAATCTCCAAATCCGAAAATCAACGCGCCGGAGAGCGCGAGGGGGCCGGCAACAGCGCCACGCGAACCACATGAAGCGGAGGGGGGGGTGGCGTCCGGGAGGGCCTACTGCTTCCGAGATGGGAGGATGGCCGACGAGGTTCTCCACAGCGCGCCCCCCGCCCCCCGGGGGGGTTCGCCAACGGCGCCGCCCTCCTGGCCCGAGCCTCTCCGGGCCCTGGCCAGGGCCGCGACCCCCCTCCTCCGGGGCGAGGAGGTGCGGGTCTGCCTCGCCGGCCCCCGGAGCGCGGGCAAGAGCGCGCTCCTCCGGGAGTTCCTCCCCGAACTCCACCGGACCGCGGCCGAACGGGGGCACGGGCTTCCGATTTTCTTCGTGGACGGCCGGCCCCTGGGGACCGCCTACGCGCTCCTCGCCGCCCTGGTCCGGCTCGCGGGCGGCGAGGTTCCCGTGACCGGCTGGTCGTGGGAGCGGCTCGCCGAGGCGTGGCGCGCCCGGGTCCCGGGGGGCGCCGTGGTCGCCATCGACCACGCCGACGAGGCGGTCGGCATCGGGCGGCTCCTCCGCCTCCTTTCCCCACTGGGCCTCTTCGTGGCCGCCCGGAGCGGCTCCTCCTTGGAACGGGAGTGGGGATTTCCAGTTCACATCTCCGGCCCCGCCGGGCCACCGCCCCCCCCTCCGCTTCCCCTGGGGGAGGTCTTGGGAGACCCCCCTACCGGCGTCGCGGAGGCCTTCTCCCGCCCCTCAATCCATTCCCTCGCTACGCCGCCGCAGCCCCCCAGCGCGTCCCCGGCCCGAGCCTCGGACGTTTCCCACCCAGGCCCCCCGCCGCACGCCCGCCTCCTCGACGGCTCCCCCGGACAAGAAGAGGGGTCCCCATTCCCCCGGGGCTCTTCCGCCCCCCGCATCCGCCTTCTCGACGACGCCCCCCGGCTCCTCCTCGCCCTCCTGGCCGGAGGAGAGAGGCCGGTGACTACCGGCCACCTCTGGAGGACCTACCGGCGGGCCGCCCCGGAGGCGGGCCTCCGCCCCCTCACCCTCCGGCGGGTCTCCGGGCTCCTCCGGGAACTGGAGGAGGCGGGGTGGGTCTCGGCCCCGGTCATCAACCGGGGGAGGGGGGGGAGGACGAAATGGGCGGTCCTGACCGGAGAGGCGCGGCGGGCGATGGGGTTGGAGGGGCCCGGAAGCGCCGAGAACCCGGCAGGCGCTCCCGAAGCTGCCCGTTGAGCCTGAGCTGGGGGTCGGCGCGACCCTTCCAGCGCGAATCGCCGCAGGGCCCGGTAGAAGAGCGAGGAACGACGGCGAACGAATTGGTCGTCGCCGGTGGTTACAGGGCGGGCGGCGAGAACGCCCCGGGCTTCAGCCCGGCGGATGAATCGC
>CAZANW010000119.1:0-3249 GCA_964486625.1 uncultured Halobacteria archaeon | reverse complement strand
AGGGCGGGGGGTGGGAACGGGAGGGGGGAGTTTGAGTTGGCGGGGGGGGGGGCCGGTGGAGAGGTGGGGAGTGGGGGGGGGTTTGAGGGGGTGGGGGGGGTGCGTAGAGACCGCGAGAATATACGCGACGGTGTAACTGGACAGATTTTAGGGAATAATACAAGGGTCAATTTTGAATTCTGGACCGTCGTTCCAATTATAGTGCCGCCCGGACCCCGGGGAGTTGGCGACCGACTCGGAAATCCAACGACTTGTTCAGGTGAATTCAAGTGTTAAGAGTGACGATTTATCTGTTTTTACTCATAGCCTCGGCATCCGTGGTGCTGGCAGAGGTTAGCCGCTCAAATGAATATGGAGAAGCGAGAGCTTGGTTTAACAACACTGAAGTCACCGCGGTAAAAAAGGAACAAATCAAGGCTGGTGACCCGTTTGAAGTCCGAGTCATGGTGAGTTTCACCAAAGACGCCGAAGTTTCGGTCTCTCTGAGTGCTTCGGGTTTCAGGGGAGGGTCAAAACAACCGTTTGCGGTGGTTGAGGGACCGAGTCAGTTCGACAAAGCCGCAGGACCGATCCCGAAAAGTGCGGGTGAGAACGTCGATTTGAGATGGAAATTAAAAGCAACTGACACTTGGACCGGAGGGAGTGTCCCAATAAACGCAGGAGTTAGTTTCAGTGAGACGAAGCCGCCCTATCGCGGGGACTCGTTTTCCTTCACCATCGCCAACATCTACATCTCACCCGCCGGCTCCGCGCCCGCCTCTGCGGCCTCGACTCCGCGGCAGCCGGGGTTTGAAGTTGCTGCGGCAATAGCCGCGCTTGGAGTGGTAGGCGCGGCGTTCAGGCGACTCACGAAATAGCATTTCCGCGAGCGCGCGCCCGTGGGCCCGCCCGGCATCCTCGCCGTCGGCGCATCCCGAGGAGGCGCCGATTTGCGACGCCAGTCGCAAGGGTAGCGAACCCCTGAGGTCCTCGCGCGAGCGCAAGGGCGCGGCGCGCTAACCCCACACTACCGAACCAACCTGTATCGTCCGTCCCCTTCAAACTTCAAAACTCCGAAGTCCCGGAGAATCTGAAGTTGCTGCCGAATCTTCGGCCTCACATTCCGGTTTTGAGGATGGAGCCGCTCCAACTCCGTCTCGAACCGGTAAAGGTCACCCAGCGCGAACTCATCCTTCCCAATCCGCCTGACGCATAAGAGAACGTCGGAGGTCCACCCCCGGAACTTCGGTGAAAGTTCACGGAAGAAGGAGAACTGTTTCCAGACATCCCGAACCTGCCGCGGGTCGACGACCAAACCGGAATCGATCAACGAAACCCGGGCCTCTGGAGGCAACCGATGAAGGAGGATGTTCGACCCCACCCAGCCCGCCCTTCGCGCCGTTGCCTTCAGCGCCGCCCGCTTCTCGATGATGTCCGGCGAGAGGAAGTGGCGCGGAACGATGAACAAATCCTGAACCTTCAGCGCATCCAGGTCATACCGCATGAACAGATAATTCGGCGCGGTCCCGTTCATGATGGCGCGGATTTTCGGCCCGTAGGCAGAGTTCACCACGCTCCTCCCGAACGGCCCGCTCTTCGCCTTGAGTTGGTAGGGCAACTCGCAGCGCGGGCATGAAAAATCGACGACCTCCATCCCTTCCGGAGTCGCTTCAAGAGTCTCAGACGGACACGCGGGGCAGTAGAGGTTCTCACGGCCCCACGCCTGGGTCATGACCCGCGCCCGTTGCGAGGGGCTCTTGTAGCCCCGCGCGACCTCGGCAGGCAGGTGCAATCGCATCCCCCAGAAACAGCGACGAGCGGATCAATTTCACCCCGCTTCCGATCCTTTATATACCCCCTCCTTGATCCGATCGGATCGCTTTGGACAAGATCGCCCGATTGCGATTTTCGGGCCCGATTGACCACAGCAGGATCCGAAAGCAGAGGCGGCCCCGAGAACTTCACCCCTCCGACTTCAAACCAGAAGCGACTACCGTCTGGTCCTTCCCCCGGCGTGGAGCGTGGGCCACCCACGACCCCTCCTACCGGGGCAACTGGTCCCCCTACATCCCCCGCAACCTGATTCTGAAATACACCAAGCCCGGGCGAACTGGTCCTCGACCAGATGTGCGGCGGCGGCACGACGCTGGTCGAGGCGAAACTGCTCGGCCGCGACGCGATAGGGGTGGACATCAACCCCGACGCGGTCGCCACGACGCTGGAGCGGCTCGACCTCGGGCCGCTCCTCGAACCGCCCTGGAGCGAGTTCGCCGACCGCCCCCCGCGGATTCGGGCGTTCGTCGGCGACGCCCGGCGCCTCGACGCTCTCCCGGACGAGTCGGTGGACCTCGTCGCCACGCATCCCCCCTACGCATACATCATCCCTTACTCCCGCGAGCGCATCCCGGGCGACCTCTCGGCGGTCCACTCGGTCGATGAGTATGCCCGCGACATGGCCGAGGTGGCCCGCGAGTCGTTCCGGGTCCTCAGGCCCGGCCGCCACTGCGCGGTGCTGATTGGGGACGCCCGGAAGCACAAGCACCAGATTCCCATCTCCTTCCGGGTGTTCGAGGCGTTCCTCGACGCAGGGTTCGTTCTGCGGGAGCACGTGATTAAAATCCAGCACCACATGCAAACCACAAGAGAGGTTTGGCAGAAAGGAAAACGCGATTTCCTCCTACTCTTCCACGAGAACCTTTTCATTTTCCGGAAACTGGGGCCGGACGAGAAGTCCGCCCAGTTCAAGAACAGCGCCAAGTGGTGGTGAACACTTCCGCTCCCCTCCCGCGGAATCGTTAAGTATCCCGATTCGGAACTCTGGAGGATGGCCAAGGAACGATCCCTCCGGGAACTCGCCGACGAAGTCATTCGCAGGATTCAGGCCCTCTCGGACGAGGAGAAGCGCAAAGTTCTCCGGGGTGAATTGGTCATCTTCCCGGAAAAGCGGAGGAAGAAGAGATGACCGGGGTGGCTACTCGACGTGCGGCCCGTGAGCTATCCGATTTCCTCGACAGGTTTCTGGAAGAGTTCTTGGGGCCGATGGCCGAGGAAATGATAGAGAACGTGAGCACACCTCGGTTCGATGAGATGGTCTCCCGGGCCGACCGGCTGCTGAGTTTCCGCGAGAGGGTCCGCAAACTGGCGGGCGCGCGGGCGTAACCCCGCCGTCCCGGCTTCGGACCCGCCCCCCGGCCTCAGCGCCCCCGCTCCTCGATGACCGCGAGGTCCCTTCCCAGGTGGGCCAGTTTCCCCGGCTCCAGGGCGTAGGGG
>CAZANW010000118.1:0-3345 GCA_964486625.1 uncultured Halobacteria archaeon | reverse complement strand
ATGGAGGCCGTTCCGAGGACCTTGGCCGAGAACGCGGGCCTCGACCCCATCGACATGCTCGTGGAGCTCCGGAGCCAGCACGAGAAAGGCTCCAAGAGCGCGGGCCTTGACGTGTTCAAGGGAAAGGTCGTGGACATGGCCAAGCAGGGAATCGTCGAGCCCCTGCAGGTCAAGACGCAGGCCATCACGTCGAGCACGGAGGCGGCCTCGATGATTCTCCGCATCGACGACGTCATTGCCTCCGGCAAGATGGGCAAGGGCGGGGGCCCTCCGTCGCCTCCGGGCGGCAAGGACGAAGACGGCGCCTCGGGCTCGGACTTCGACTGAGGCAAAACGCAGCCCCTGCGCGCCTCCCTACGGGACCGCGCATTGCGAAACGGGATTGCATCGCGGGCCTCGCCGCGTCCCGTCGGCAACGGGCCATCAACCTCGGCAATCGCCATGAATCGGGATGGTTTCCGAATGGAGCGGCGAATTACTCCCCGAACTTCTCGTTGCGCCCCGCCAGGTCGAGCAGGATGGGAAGCACGTCCGTCCCCCGGATGCGGCCCAGGCCGCCGGCCGCGCAGGAAGACTCGTCGAACCGCTTCACTCCGTCGGGCCTCACCGGCGCCCCGCGGATGAGGATGGGGACCGGGTCGCCCGTGTGGTCCCCGAGTTTGCAGGGCGTCGAGTGGTCGCCGGTGACCGCCACCACGAGGTCGTCGCGCAGGTCCAGCCGCTTCATCGCGTCGGAGACCCGGCCGAGGTAGCGCTTCTTCGCCTCCCAGTTGCGGTCGTGGGCCGCTTCGTCCGCCCCCTTGAGGTTCATCAGGACGAAGTCGTGGCCCTTCAGGGCGCGGTTGGCGGCCGCCATCTTGCGCTCGATGGGGGAGTCCACGCCCCCCGTGACCCCCTCCACCGGGATGAACCGGAGGCCGCACAGGGAGGCGACCCCGCGGATGAGGGCTGTGGCCGCGATGGCGGCGCCCTTCATTTTCGTCCGGGAGCCGAATCCTGGAATCTCCGGCACGCTCCCCGGGCTGCGGCAGAGGAGGGCGTTGGCGGGCGGGAGGCCCTTCTCTGCCCTCTTGCGGTTGACCGGATGGGCGGCGAGAATCTCCTGGGCCTGTTTCGTGAACCGGTTGAGGGCGTCGGCGGTCTTGCGGGCCCCGGGGGCCAGGGCTTTCGCTTCGAGGATGGGCTTGCCCTCCTTCTTCGGGTCGGTCGGGCCCACCTCGGCACCGAGGCCGGGCCCGCGGAAGACGAGGGCCCCCCGGTGGCCCGTCCCGGCCCGGAACTCGAAGGGGACCCCGGGGTCCGCCCCCTTCACGATGGCCCGCTCCAGCGGTTTCGTCTCCCGGATGCGGCCGGCGCGCCGGTCCGCTACGACCCGCCCCTTCACCGTGGCGAAGTTGCACCTCCACGCCACCTCCCCGGGCTTCAGCCGGATTCCGGTCCCCGCCGCCTCGAACGGGCCGCGGCCGAAGTAGAACTTGTAGGGGTCGTAGCCGAGGAGGGCGAGGTGACCCGGGGCCGAGCCGGGCCTGACCCCGGGGGCCACGGTGTCGCAGAGGCCGGTGACGCCCTCCGATGCGAGCCGGTCCAGGAAGGGCTTGCGGGCCGCCTGGAGCGGGGTCCTGGAGCCGTAGGGGCGGTCGCCCAGGCCGTCGATGACGACGAACAGGATTTTCAGCCCATCGGCCATGGCTGAACGGAGGAGAGGGGGATAAGAAGCCTGCGAATGGCAACTTGCGGCGGAGGAGGCGGCGAGATACCCCGCCGCGTCTTGACAGGGGCTATCGTTTCATATCACTTCTTTCAATTTTCTACGCCCGCGGCGAGGAACGAGCCGCGGGCTTGGAGGGGGTGGGAGGAGGAGGCCTCGTGCCGCCTCCTCCCAGCGTTTGGTATCTCCCGCGGCCCGCGACTATCACGCTTTTTTGGCAGTGGCTTCCGAAAGGTCACGGAGTCGCCACCTATAGCCGCTATATGAAGTTCTGCCGCGCCCGATTTTAGCCCTCCGAAATCCGGAGGAGTCCCCGCAGGTTCTCCCCCTTCTCGAGGTCCTGGAGGGCCCTCTCGGCCTCGTCGAGCCGGTAGGTCCGGGTCACGAGGCGGTCGAGGGGCAGGAGGCCCTGGCGGACCATGGCGGCGTAGCGCGGGACGTCCACCTGGGGCCGGACGTAGCCCACGACGTTGCCCCGCAGGGTCCGGCCGTAGAAGAGGAAGGGCGCGAAGGCCACCTTGTCCCCCGCCCGGGGCTCGCCGGTGAACGTGGTGACCCCGCCCATCCGGGTCGCCTCCACCGCCTGGGCCATCACCTCGGGCCGCCCCACGAATTCGAAGGCGAAGTCCACCCCGAGCCCCCCCGTCACCTCCCGGATTTTCGCCAGGGGCCCCTTCTGGGAGTGGACGGCGTGGGTGGCCCCGAATTTTTTGGCGTTCTCCAGTTTCGAGTCGGCGATGTCCACGGCGACAATCGTGGAGGCCCCCGCGGCCCTGGCCGCCATGAGGGCGCTCATCCCGACGCCGCCGCAGCCGAAGATGGCCACCGAACACCCCGGCGCGAACCCCGGGGCGTTGAACACGGCGCCGAAGCCCGTGGTGGCGCCGCACCCGAGGAGGGCGGCGGTTTCCAGGGAAAAGTCCTCGGGAATCTTCACCGCGCTCCGGGCCGTCACGACCGCGTGCTCCGCGAAGGAGGACTGTGCGAGGAAGTGGTAGAGGCGGCCGCCCCCGGAGCGGGAGAGCCTCCGCGTGTTGTCGAGCATCGTCCCGCTCCCGAGGGTCATCCACCCCGGCTGGCAGATGTAGGGGCGGTCCTCCAGGCAGGGCTTGCAGGTCCCGCAGGAGGGGAGGACCGAGAGGACCACGGGGTCCCCGGGCCTGACGTGGCTCACCCCGGGCCCCACCGACTCGACGACCCCCGCCCCCTCGTGGCCGAGGACGAGCGGCAGGGGCGCTGCGGCCTCGCCGGTGTAGCGGTGGTGGTCGCTGGCGCAGACCCCCACCGCCGCGACCTTGACCCGGACCTCGCCCGCCTTCGGCTCCGCCAACTCCACCTCCTCGACCGCCATCTGGCGGGGCTTCAGGAGGACGGCCGCGCGGGTTTTCATGGGACCTCCCGGGGCGCGGCGCTTTTCAAACTTCCTTTTTTAACCGGGAGGGCGCAGGGAAACCATAGTCCCGCGCCCGGGTAGCTCAGCGGTTAGAGCACTCGACTCATAATCGAGGGGTCGCCGGTTCGATCCCGGCTCCGGGCATTGTTGCCGGTCCTCTTGGAAACCTTCTCGTTACGCCGGCAACGGTTACTTCTTCCCGGGCGCGGACTCCCGCTTCATCATCTTCCGGAGTTCAGCCCCC
>CAZANW010000117.1:0-3382 GCA_964486625.1 uncultured Halobacteria archaeon | reverse complement strand
GGCTCCCGCCGAACTTCTTGTTGGCCGCCGGTCCCGGGTGGCCGGGCTTGTTAAGCTCCCGGGCGACGGTCCTCCGGATCGTGTGGCTCGTGAGGGGGGCGTCGGCGATGGGGACGCGGTTCCCCTGCCTGTCGACTAGGCGGAGCCCCAGCTCCTCTTGCAGGCCCTTCAGCTTTGCGTCGTACGTCGCCAAGATCATGCGCGGCCTTTCTACTACTTCCCGGAGCCACCCCAGCTCCTCGGCATCGAACTCCGCGGCCTTGAAACGCACCCTCCTGGGTTCGCCCTTCACCCTCAGCCAGACTAGGGCGCCTCCCCCCTCCCTGGGCACGACGAGCAAGTCGTGGGGCTTGGGGCGCTTCAGGCACCCGTCCCCCCGGGAACGGCAGTCGCAGAACGTCAGGGGGTCGGACCTGACGGTCGGGAGCAACTCTCCCCCCCTCAGCCCCTTTCTCCACTGAAGGACGGCCACCTTCCTGACGAACGCAGCGTCGGCGGCTTTCTCCTGCCACAGGGCCACGAGGACGGACTGGTATCTCACCTTCGCAGACTTCGACACCGCCGCCTTCTCGGTCTCGGCCAAGTGGTCGACGAGCTTCAGGAAGTCGGCCAAGGTCAGCGTCGGCATCTTGGGGTCCTCCCTGTGCTCCATCTCCACCCCGGCCACGGCCAGAGCGACCCCGTCCTTGTTCGTCGGCGCCCTCCCCGTCTCCACGAGCCAGCGGTAGAAAGCGCAGAGCTGCCCCCACTTCACGGAGGGGGTCCGGTTGTGCAGGCGGGCCTCGAGGTCCCCCTTGAACGCCAGCCCGTTGTCGTTAGTCCATAATCTGAGTGGCTTCCCCTTGGCGAACTCCGCCGCCCCCTGCAGGGTGCTCCTCACGTTCAACCGGGTGGCCGGGGAGAAGGGTTTGGCCCGCAGGTACGCCTCTATGTCCTCGTCCGTCACGAGCATTAAAACTGAAGGCGAGAGCGGGGACGCACTTTTACTCAGGGATGGGCGGCAGCGACTTGGACGTCGGCGACCTAGCGAAGTACGGTTACGACCCCCGCCACAGCAACGCCTCGCGGAAGGCGAGCCTGCAGATGGCCATAGGGGCGAAGGGGGTGAGGTGGGTCAGCGACAGGATCGTGGGCCTGCTCAAGCAGGGGAGGTACGGCCGGGAGCTGTCCCTAGACCTGCGCTGGCTGGAAGGCCAGAGGTAGCCGCGCCCGACCGGCGGGGCTCAGAACAGGCTCCCCCAAGTGAAAGCGACCGGAGCGGGGCTTGGGCAGGCCCGGTGGCGGCGGACTTGGCGGCGTCTCGGGCCGAGTGCATCGAACAGGCGGGGGGGTCTGCCATCTCGTAATGCTATTATGCATTAACGGCGGCGCCGACAAGCGCCATAATAGGGGAAAGCGTGTTTCTAGCACAGCGTCAGAACCCCCTAACAGAACCCGCCCTACCCGAACGCGCGCCTTTTCATTAAATACAAAATCCGAAACCCCTCCAAACAACGCGGCGGGAAGGGCGATTATTTGCTGAATCAGGGGCCACGACCTCCGATAAAGGGGAACGACCGCGGGGCGGCGCAATTCGGATTTGCTCTCACGGCCGGCAAATTTTCGATTGCCGCATCTAGGGGGCCGTCGGGAACGCGGGAGCGGTGGGGACAGCCCCGTAGAGCCATAACCCCTCGCCGGACGGGCGGTTCTAGGCCGCGGAAGTCATGGGGGCACGCCCCTGAAAGGCGTGTGCGGGTGCCCGCGGAGGCGGGATTTCGCCACCGGCACCCCGGGCGGCCGGACTTCCCCGATGTACTCCTCGTAAAGCCCGGAGTACTTGCTACGCAGGAGCGTGTGGTTCGTTGCGGCCCAGTAGGCGCCCCCCTTGATCCTGCGGGCGTGGTGGAACATCCCCCTCCGATCCCCCGGCCGTGACTTCCAGACGTGCCAGACATAAAGTCCCGCCTTCAGTTCGACGTTGACCCCCTCCGTGCCGCACAGGACGCCGGGTAGCTTATCGTCGGGGCAAATCCACGGCTCGTCGGCGTCCTCGTCCCCCTCTAGGATTGCGTAGCGGCGGGGGACGGTCACGGCCCCTTCCCCTTGGCCGACTTCGCGTACCTCTCCAAGATGGCCGTGAACTCCTCGTCCGTGAAGTAGTAGGTGTCGAAGCGCGCGCTACGGCGCTTCTTGCCGTACTCGAGCTGGAGGGCGTTGTTGATTATCTGGCCGAACCTCGCGTCGGAGCCTTCGTGCAGGCGGGCCAGGAACTCGAGGAAGCGGGTGGGCGGGATCTTGCTCTTGACCGGGTCGTCCCCGGTGGCGGCCTCGACCCTGTTGATGAGCCGGCGTATTATGAAGATGTCCTTGCGGCGGAGTTCCGCCACGCCCTTCCACCCCGCCCCCTCGGCCTCCTTTCGGTCGGCGGTTGTCCATTCTAGGAGGAGCCCGAGGCCCCTCAGAATCTCTCGCCTCTCCCAGGCCCTAGGGGTGGACAGAACCATGTCATACGCTAAAACTGGGGGCATTTTCAGGCTTCCCTCCTCGGCGCCGAGACTACGGCCCTTTGACCTCCCGTCTCCCGGGTGAAGCCTCTCTGCCGAGGTAGTAAGCGGACGCAAGGGAGAGGAGTAAACCTCCTCCGATTGTGAGCCCTAGTAATCCGTAGGTGGGAGCCCAGTTGTTCGTGGGGCAGGGGACGACAACACCGTATTCGACGAGCGGATGGGCGTCGCAGTAATTGATTTCCCCCGCGAACTCGAAGGTCGCCGAAGTCGAGTACATTCCGAAAACCAGCAGCAGAACCCCCAGGACCAAGCCCGCGGATGCCTTCACCCCCACGCTCTCAGGCCCGACTCCGCCTCTCAGCGACTTCGGCCGTTATTTAGCCATTGGGACAGGTCACGCATTAGTGCTCGATTAGGGACTTATCCTTCCTTCAACCGCCCTTTTACAGGCCAGCTCATGGTCAAGCGATACAGGAATGTCAGCCTCCCCGAGGAGCTTTACGAGAAGACGGAGGAGCTGGTCAAGTCCCGGAGGTCGGGGTACGTCAGCGTCTCGGACGCGGTCAAGGACGCGGTGAGGGAGCTGCTCAGGAAGAACAAGATGATACCCTGAGCGAAACGCCAAGTATCTGGCGCGAGTCAGAACCCGCCCGACCTGTCGATCATTCTAAGCTCGAGCAGGGTCCCGGCAGCAGCCCCGCCCGTGAAAAGCAGGATGGCCGCTAGGTAGTAGTTCGGATCAGGAAGTGCGGGGCCGAAGGTCATGGGGTTGTAGGTCTCGGCAGCTTGGGCGGCCCAAGCGGCGACTGGGGCAATGCCGATGGAGAGGAGGGCCGCCGTCTCTAGGTTCCTCCCTTCCGAATCGCGCATTACAAAGGCCAGAAGGTCCACCC
>CAZANW010000116.1:0-3584 GCA_964486625.1 uncultured Halobacteria archaeon | reverse complement strand
GCGTCGGCGTCGGCCCCGGCGGCGGGGAGGAGGTGGAGAAGGCGATGTTGAAGTAGCTGGAGGAGGCGGTGGCGCCGTCGCTCGGGTAGTAGGTCCGGAACTGGTCGTAGAGGACGCCCCCGGCGATTTCGGAGGTGCCGTGGGCCTGGATGCCCGCGAAGGAGACGCTGTTGCTCGCTTGCGCGTCCGCGTCCACGAAGCGGACGTGGAAATTGGTGAAGGCGCCGACGCGGGGCGGGGAGGAGAAGGTGAAGGTCAGGGGAACCCGGTTGTTCGAGTCGGTGAGGTCGGGGGTGTCGGCCGGGAGGGCGGCGGTGACGTCGGAGGAGACGCCGTTGGAGACGGGGTTCCGGTTCGCGTCGAGAATCTCGGCCCGGAGGCGGTAGGTCAGCCCGGCGTGGCCGGAGTCGGTGGAGAAGTAGGAGGTCAGGCTGTTCACTTGGACGTCCTGCGAGAAGGAGGTCCACTGGACGGTCGTGGGAAGGAACGCGATGCTGCGCCCCACGCCGTCCACCTGGACGCGGAGGAGGCCCCCGTCCACGGCCTGCCGGTCCTCTCCGTCGGGGAGGAGCCAGGTCTGGAGGGTGTAGAGGCCGGTGGAGTTCAGGAGCGACCCCGGCACTACGCACTCGTGGAGTTGGGACTCGACCGGTGTCGGGCCGGCGGAGGCGGGAACGTCGAATCCGCAGCGCACGGTGTCCACGAGTCCCGTCCCGTTAAATACTTCGACCTCTATCTTCCCGCCGGCGGCCCCGCCCCGCCAGGAGGCGACGCCGACGGTGAGGTTGAGGTCCTTGCCGGATTCGGGGACGAAGAGGAGAGACTCCCGCGGGACCATCCACGCCACGAGGTGGGGGGAGAAGGCGATGTTCCGCAGGACGGCGGCGGCTCCGTCCGGGTCGCCCGATAGGCCCCGCAAGGCCGCGAGTTTGGCGTTGAGGCTGGCGTTGTAGAGGTCGGCGTAGTCGAACTGGCCCGAGCGGGAGGCGAGCTGGAACGAGATGTCCGAGAGCCGCGAGGCCTCGTCGCGAATCGCGCTGAAGTCGGTTGTTGACGTGGCCCCGGCCGCGGCGGATGCGAGTTCGGACCGGAGGGTGATTGCTTGGGAGTTCAGGGCCGCCAGTTCGGGGTCGGCCACGGCCACCGTCTTGAACTTGATGAACTGGAGCACGGGGTTCCCGAGGTGGGGGGGTAGTGCGGCGACGCCGAAATATTCAACATCAACCTGCAGTTTCAAGCCGTCGAACACGCCGAGGACGTCGGGCACCGACGTGACGGTGAGGCTTCCTCCCGCAATCCAATCGTCCCTCCACTGCACGACCCCGGTGACGTCAGGAAAGACCTTGTTGTCCGACAGCCGCGTCACTCGGAGCGTGTAACCGATGTCGAAGTAAATGGGCGGTTGCCACCCGCCGGCGCTGGCGATGGGGTCTGAGAATTTGATGGCCTGGCTGGTTGTGCTCAGCAGTTCGTAGCGGAATCCGCCTCCCTGCTTCGCCCGGGAGACCCCGTAACTCGCGAGAGGCAGGACCCCGGCGGGGTCGCAGGGCTGGCCGGCGACGTCGACTTCGAAAAAGGGCCGGAAGGTGAAATCCGGGACGGGGCACTCCCAGAGGTTGAAGCGGTCCTGAACCGCATCAAAGGGGCTCTTCGCCCGCCCGAGGGTCTTGTTGACGTAAACCGCGTTCTCCAGCCCCTTCAGGGAGGCGGTGGTGTAGCCTTGGGCGGCGTCGAAGTATTTCTGGCCCGCGAAACCGTAGGCCTCGCTCAGGTTCAGGCTTCCGAGGAGGGCCGAGTTGGCCGCGATGAACTGCTGGAGTCGGAAGAGGTCGGCGTCGGCGAACCCCTCGGCCCGGAGGATGTCTTGCAGTTCCTGCGGCAGCCCCTGCTGGGCGATTTGATTGACCCGTGCCTGAACGTCGCTCCGGTTCACTGAGACGTTCAGCAGTTCGAGGAGGCGGGCCAGGAGCCTGCCCTCCTGGGTCGCACCTCCGGAGAGGTTCGCCAGGGCCTCGGCGGCGGACTCCAGCTGGCCGCGGACGTATGGGAGGGCAGCATCCATCCGGCCCGTGTCTTGGGCCGCCACCGCCGCATCGAGAACTCCGGCGGCCGGCGCGAGGCCGGGGGTCAGGGCGGCGAGGGCGGCGCGGTCGCGGGTGGTGTTGTTGAAAACATCTCCAAACCGGGTCAGGGTCTCTTGGACTTCGGGAGAGACTGGAGGCGTGAACGCCGGCGTCGCCTCCACGCGGATTTCGTAGGTGGCGGTGGTGGTCTTCGAGTGGTTCAGGAAGTCCTGCTGGGGGTCCGTGATGGCCGGCAACGTCCCCCGGAACGTCAGGGTCGTGGAGGCTCCCGACGGGAACTCGGGGATGATGATGGAGTCGGCTGCGGCGTCGTAGGCGGAATTGGCACTGGCGTTGGCCCCGGGGATGGTCGCGGAAACGAGGGCGGAGTTCGTGAGAGCGTCGGGGAGGAGGTCGGTCAGCGTGACGTTGGACGCGTTCGGCCCCCGGTTCTCGACGGTGATGTTGAACTCCAGAGTGTTGGGAATGCCGAAGAAGAGTTGCTTGAGGTTGGAGAGGTAGCGGGTTGCGGTCGCGTCGGAGATGCGGTCCTGGGCGCGGAGTTCCTCAATCATCTCTTGGTAGGTGATGGACCTCCACTCCTCAGAGAGAACCAGCCTCGGGCCCACGTTGACCGAGTAGGTCGCCACGACGCTCTCCTTCTCCGGTGGCAAATTCGCAAAGACCGGCGAGGTCAGGTTGGTGCCCGAGATGTTGCTGAGGTCGATGCGGACGTTCTGCAACTCCCGGTCCTCGGTGTTGTTGGCGATGATTTTGCCCGTCGTGGTGACGCTCTTCAGGTTGCTCTTCTCGTCATAGACCGCCACCTGCCTCTCCTCCGCCCGGACCTCCACGAAGGCGGTCCCGGCGAACCGGTGGTCGGCGAGCGCCGTCGGAGGGACGAGGGCGGTCAGGAAGAGGACCGCGATGGCCGCGGCCCCGATCCGCATCGGGAGGGGTTTGACTTCGCTCACGGCCCGCCTCCTTGGCCGTTGCCATTGCCGTTCCCGTTACCGTTCCCTCCACCATTCCCTCCGCCGTTCCCCTGCCCGGGATTCTCGCACGCCCCGGTCTCGCTGTGCTTCAGCCACCCGGGCGGGCAGTCGGGCTTGCCGCCGCTACCGTCGCCGCTGGGGATGAAGAAGTTGCCGCACTTGAGGGCCCTCCCCTTCGCCTGCCCCTTCCCGTGGTCCTGGGGCTGGGGCGGATCGGCGCAGACTGCCCCGGGCGGAAGTTGGACGCTGAGGGTAGAGCCTCCCGAGAAGGAGTGGGCCGCGCCCTGGCTGTCGAGGGCGGTCACGGTGGTGTTGAGGAAGAAGTCGGCCGCCTCCGAGGCGGGGACCTCGGCCGAGAAGGCGAAGCTCGCCGACTCGCCCGGGGCCAGGGCGGAGAGGTTGGCGGTCGTGGAGCCCTCTGTCAGTGCGAACCCTGGTGGGAGGACCTCGGCGGCCTGGAGGTTGAAGAGGGCCGAAGCACCTGTGTTCTCCAAGGTCACGTTGACTTGGACCGGCTTGTTCTGGT
>CAZANW010000115.1:0-3609 GCA_964486625.1 uncultured Halobacteria archaeon | reverse complement strand
AAGTGGGACCCGGCGGCCCAGTCCACGGTCGGCTACGGCTACGTCCCGGGCATCGGCTGGATGGGGACCGACTTCCCCGTCAGCCCCGGGGACGGGCTCTACATCTACCTGAGCGGGAAGACGGCGTCGTTCCAGTGGACGCCGGACTTGGTGATGGCGTAAGGCGCAAAACCGCCACCGGCAGCCCGTTTATTCCCCGTTCTCCATACCGCGAATATTTATTATCCCACGGCCGCCGAAAATAGAATCATGAGGCGTGGGAGTGCGATAGCCGTCCTTCTCTTCGCCGCCCTGACCCTGGCCGCCGTAGCCCCCGCCTCGGCCCAGGCCCTCCCCTGCGCCACCGGCTCCACGTGCGACAAATATGCCAGGGCCCAGATTGACAGCCGCATCGCCCAGTTGAACGTCACCTCGAACATCCTCAGGGTCCTCCTCGCCAACCTCACCGACAACAGCCGCTCCCTCGCCTACATGTCCGTCAACTCGACCATCACCAGCCGGTATGGCTCGGCGGTGTGGGAGCAGGTGACCAGCGCCCTCTCGAACTCCACCCTCTGCCAGTTCTGCACGCAGAACGCTTCCGCGGGCCTCGGCTACTACGCGAACAACTCCAGCGCCCTCTACGGCGACTTCGCCGGGACGAAGGGCCGGGCCGCCCTGGCGCGGATGCAGCTCAACTACCTCCAGACCAACGTCACCCGGGCGGGCGACTACGCCAGCATCTTCACCGCGGTCCTCCGGGACGCGGTCATCTTCTACACGGAGACCCAGAAGCAGATTTATTCCGCTTTGGGGATATAGGAATCGGGGTGCCGTTACGCCCAATTGAACTCTGAAAAGCGATTTACGCCAGAGGAGGCGGCAAGATACCCATCCGCGGATAGACGGGGGCCATCGCCGGTCATATCACTTCTCTGTCGCCTCATCGCGCAGCGAGGAGGCGAGGCGCACCGCAGGTGCGCTCGAATCTTGAACGCCCGCGGCGAGTGTCGAGCCGCGGGCGGTCAGTTTGAGATAGAACAGCGTGACCGCCGTCCCACCCACGGCGAGGGCGAAGAGCCGGGCCAGGAGGGGCCCCAGGACCGGCAGCAGCATCAGGACCAGCCCGAGGCCCGCGACCGCGAGCCCGCCCAGGACCCCCGGGGAGCGGGCCGCCTCGCTGAGCCCCAGGCCGCGGCGCAGGCGGTGGACCAGCAGGAGGGCGGACGCGGCCGCACCCGCGACCGCCAGCGGGAGCCCCAGGGCGAGGGCGAGGACCGCCCCCGTCGCGAAGACCATGGCGACCAGCCAGAAGGAGGTCCGGAGAGAGGTCCGGGTGAGCTGCCAGGAGCGGCGGAATCCCAGGCCCCCGCCGAGGACGGCCGCGGGCCAGAGGAGGACGAGCCGGGGCAGGAGGAGCAGGGCCGCCGCGGGCACGCTCAGGAGGGCCACCCCGTCCGAAATGAGCCGGGAGTTGGCGATGGCGGGGCGGAGGGTGGAGAACCGGTCGGGGGGAAGATTCTGCCCCAGGCAGTCCAGAAGCCCCGCGGTGTCCGCCGGGCAGAGGAACACCACCTGCCCCTGGAGGTCGAGCCCGGGCCCCGGGGCGGGGACGTTGCCCACGCGGAGGGGGAGGGAGACTGTCCGGTTGTCCACCTCGATGCCCACCGTGGTCCCCCCGACGGCGGCCGATACCTGGGCGACGTAGAGGAAGCCGGCCGCGAAGGCCACCAGGATGAGGAGGTTCATCGCCAAGATGAGAAGGAGGAGGTTCGCGGCCATCAGGCCCCGGCCCCGCCCCCGGGCGAGGAGCGCCAGCGCCACCCCCGCCGCGGCCAGGGTCCCCCCGCCCTCGGCGAGGAGCTGGCCGGTCCCCGTGTCGCGCCCCATCATGGGAGGAACCACAAGGACCGCGGCCAGGAGCCCCGCCACCAGCCACTCCGCCGGGCGGGAGCGGAGGAGGGAGGTCGCGGCCTCCCGGAGGGCGGGGAGCCACCGGACTCCCTGCCCGGCCACCGCCCGGCGGACCTTGTGGACCGCGGCCGCGACGAACGCGGTGAAGAGGACGGCGGTGAGCCACGCGGCCGCGGGCCTCGCGACGGCGTCGTTCCGGGCGGCGCCCGTGACCGCGGCCCGGACCCCCCACTGGAGGGCGAGGAAGACGATGAAGAGGAGGGCGATTCCCCCCTCGCGGTTCAGGAGCGAGACCGCCTGGCGCAGGTAGCCGGCGGCCTCGGTTACAGATGGGAACCGGGTTGCGAAGGTCACCACGGGAAGTTGGAATCCATCGTTTAAATCCTAGGTCACCATTCCCGCCTGCGCCCGCGCCCCGTGAGCCGGGCGATGCCTCCCGCCACCGCGAAGACGACCGGGGCCGCGAGGGCCGCCGGGAACCCGAGGCGGCTGCCGAGGAGGGTGTCGTCCACCCGGTAGGGGAGGGCGATGAACCACCCCTGGGTGGAGGAGGCGTTGGTCAGGCTTTGGTAGAGGGCGGCCCCTCCGCCCGCAGGGTCCCCGAAGGCCCCGAGGACGTAGAGGAGGTAGAGCGCCCAGACCCCCGCCAGCCACGCGATTCCCGCGATGCGCACCGACCCCTTCGGGGGCCCGAGGAGAACTCCCACCCCTCCGCCCGCCCCCGCCGAGAGAGCCGCCGCGGCGAGGAGGGTGCCCATTAACCCCGGGTCCGAAAGGGCCCCGAGTCCCCCGAGGCCGGGCCTGCAGAGCCCGCGGGCGTCCCGGTCGCCGCAGGAGAGGAGGAAGAGAACTGTCAGGACCACCGACGCGGCCGCGCAGAGGAGGGCGGCGGCCTTGAACCGGGCGCGCCAGTCGGGGGGGAGGGAGAGGCGCGGCAGGCGTTGCGCCCGGGGCTCTCTCCGGGGGCGCTGCGGCCCCGCGGAGGGCGGCGGGAGGGCCGGTGGTCCGGCGTTCCGGAGGGAACTGCGGCGGCCGTAGAGGAACGCGTCGAGGTCCTCCTGGGACATCCCGGGGCATGGGGCGGGGGACCCCTTCTAACTTGCGGCGGTTTCGGTCAGAATCCGCACGAGCCCGCGAAGCGCTGGCTCACCGAGGTCCAGACCCTCGCCTCGAGGGCGTAGCGCGCCGTGTCGCCGGGGTTCAGGGGCGTCCGGGCGGCGGGGACCCGCAGGAGCCACCCCCCGCCCCGGGGGGTCACCGAGGGCTGGCCCGGGGAGAGGGAGTTCTGCTCCGTCACCACGAAGAACCCGGTGGTGTTGTTGAACCTGAGCCGGTCGATTCTCTCGGCCAGGGCGGCGGAGGCGAAGAGGCTCCCCTCCGGCAGGCCCACGGCCACCGCCCGTCCCGCGCCGTCCGCGAAGCGGAGCGAGGCCGCGACCCCGTCGGCGACCCCGTCCCCGGTCCAGTCGGACCAGCCGCAGCCCTCCAGGGCCACGGAGGCCACCCCGGAGAGGCCGAGGTCGGCGGGCGGGGGGGTCGGGGCGCCGGTAGGGAGCGGGGATGGGGAGGCATCCGTGCCGGTTGTGCCGGGTCGGAGAAGGAGGAACGCGGCCACAAGCACCGCCGCGGCTCCGGCTGCGGCCGCGGGGCGCCAGGGCGACTTGCGGAGGAACGCGAGGGGATTGGGCCTCCTCTCGACGGGGCTCGCGCCCATCT
>CAZANW010000114.1:0-3643 GCA_964486625.1 uncultured Halobacteria archaeon | reverse complement strand
TCGAGGGGTTGAACGAGGTGCCCGGGGGGTGGCTGCACCCGGACACCAGGACCGAGGCCGCCACCAAGAGGCCGAGCAGGACGACCCGCATCGCAGGGCATGGGAAATGGGGATTTAACCCTTTGGCCCGAGCCGGGACCGGATGACCTCCTCATACTTGCTCGGGCACTTCGCCAGCAACTGGTAGGCGACGAATGTCCCGTCCGCCCCCATTCTCCCGATAAGGGTTACCCCAGTGTCCTCCTTCAGGATGCCCGGGAGGGGCCCGCGGTAGACCACCGGCATGGTCGCGAGGCCGTCGGTGGCCACCAGGGTCGTCACGTCGCCCGACCTCCGGAGGCTGCCGTCGGCGATGAACGCGGCCACGTAAACCGTCTGGTTCCGGGCCGCGGGGTCGGCCACCACCTCGGAAACGAAGCGGTAGGGGGAGGCGGAGGTGAAGAGGAATGCCACGAGGAGGAGGACGATGACGCCCGCGCCGCCCCCGTAGGCCAGCAGGCTGCGCGGGTCCGTCCGTCGCAGGGAGGGGGGTGCCGGGGGAGACGGGACCCCCGGGGGCGCCCCTCTCTCCCCCGCAGCCTCCGCAGTCATTCGCGCCGCGCCACCCCCCTCGCATCCTCCGCGTCCACGCGCGAACTCCGGCCGCGGGCCCGCAGCAGGAGCACGTAGAGGAGAAGCGAAGCCCAGAACAGGGCGACCCCGAGAGCGATGGAGGCCGCCGGGGCGTCGCTCATGCGTCTTCTCCCTCCCGCGCCTCCTGGGCGGCGACGTCGAATCGGATGGCCCAGAGGGAGAGGAGGCCGAGGCCGGCCCCCATGAGCCCTACGACCCCCCACATGGGGGGCTCCAGGCCGATGGAGAAGGACTGGGGGTGGAGGGAGAGCGGGACCAGCCGCGTCGAGAGGTAGGCGAGGGGGACCGAGAGGTAGGCGAGGGTGGACCACGCGGCCGCAGCCCGGGCCCGGACCTGCGGGTCGGAGACCGAGGCGCGCAGGGCGAGGTAGCCCGCGAAGGCGAGGGCCATGGCGAGGGTCGCGGTCTCGATGGGCTGCCACGTCCAGTAGAGGGTCGAGGCCTCGTACCATGTCTCCTTGGCGAATATCGCCCCCTCGGCCAGGGTCAGGAGGGTGAAGAGGAGCCCGAGGCGCGCCGACGCCCCCGCCATCCGGTCCCACCGGAGGCGGCCGGTCCGCAGGAATAGGAGCCCCCCGGCCAGGGTCAGGGTGAAGAGGACCGTGGCGAGGAGGGCGCTCGGGAACTCGAAGAAGAAGAGGCGATAGGCGTCGCCCAGGGTCCGGGCCGGAGGCAGCGCGAGGGCCGCCGCGGTGGCCAGGGCCGAGAGGGCGATGCCGGTTGCCAGAATGCCGCTGCCTCTCGCATCAAGACGGCTTACCATGTCGGTCCCCGGTTCCCAGGATGGCGACTTGCGCCAGAGGAAGCGGCGAGATACCCATCCGCGGATAGACAGGGGCCATCGCCGGCCGTATCGCTTCTCTCAATCTTGAACGCCCGCGCCGACGCTGGAGGCGCGGGCCTATTCGACTTCGAGGACATGGCTCGCGATGCGGTGGGAGAGGAGGCCGACGGACGCCCCGAAGAGGAGGATGAAGGCGAGTTCGGGGGCCGGGACGGAGCCCGCGAGCCCCCTCCGCAGCCCCGCCGCGGCCGCCAGGACCAGCGGGAGCAGGAGGGGCGCGGCGAGGAGCGGCAGGAGGGCTCCCCGGGCGCGGCTCCGCTGGAGGAGGAGGGAGGGCGGGGTCACCGCCGCCGCCAGCGCACCGGCGCCGAGGAGCAGGACCGCAGCCACAGACGCCGGGTCAACCGGGCCGGGGACCCCGAAGAAGAGGAGGAGCAGGCCGAAAAGGAGGAAGCCGCCGAGGGCGAGCAGGAGGGCGGTGGAGAGGGCCCGGCCGAGGAGGAGCGCCCCGGGCGCAACGCCCGTTGCCAGGAGCCCCTCGACGGCCGCGGGCTCGCCGAGGGCCGGGGCGGCCAGGAGGGCGCCGAAGAGGAGGAGGAGCCAGAGGAGGGCCGGCAGGGCCTCCCGGGCCTCCGGCCCGACGCCCAGGGCCGCCCCGACGAGGATGGAACCCGCCAGGACCGGGAGGAGGAGCCGCGCGAGCCCCTCGGGCCTCCGGAACTCGGCGCGCAGGTCTGCGGCGGCGATGGCCCACGCAGGCCCCGTGAGGGTCATTCGGCCAGCTTCCCCCCTTCCAGCCGAAGAACGCGCCCGAACCCTTGGGCCAAATCGGCCCCGCCCGCGGTGAGGAGCACCGCCCCCGGGAACGATTCGAGGGTCCGCTCGAAGAGGCCGCGCCCTTCCGCGTCGAGATGGGAGAAGGGCTCGTCGAGGAGGAGCAATTCGGGCCTGTGGAGCAGGGCCCGCGCCAAGTTGAGCCGCTGGCGCATCCCCCGGGAGAAGCCGGCGACGGGGCGGTCCGCGGGGAGGCCGAAGGTCCGGAGCATCCCGTCCACCGGGGGCTCCGCGAGGCCCCGGAGGCGAGCGTGGAGGGCGAGGTTCTCCCGGGCCGTGAGCCCCTCGTAGAGCCACGGCTCGTGGCCCGCGACCCCGACCCGGCGGCGGACCCCGCGCTCTCCCCAGGGGTCCCTCCCGAACACCCGGACGCTCCCCCGGCCCGGCCGGAGGAGCCCCGCGGCGATGCGAACCAGGGTGGTTTTTCCGGAGCCGTTGGAGCCGACCACCGCCGCCTTCTCCCGCTCGCCGAGGGCCAGCGAGAGGTCCCGCAGGACCGGGGGGGCGCCGAAGGTGCGGGTGACGGAGTCGAGGCGAAGGGCGTCGGCCATCACGCTTCTTCCGAAGGGCAAGGAAAAGGATGGCCCGCAATCCAATCGTCCTTGTTGAGAAGCCCGACTGCCCTCTCTGCGACGAGGCCCTGGAAACGGTGGAGCGGGTGGCGGCCGACTTCGGGCTGGAAACGGAACGGGTGGACGTGGGGTCGGACCCGGCGCTGGAGGTCTACCGGGACCAGGTCCCGGTGGTGCTGTGGAATGGGAGGGCCGTCGCAAAACTCCGGGTTCGCGAGGAGGCGCTGCGCGCGCGAATCACGGGTGCCGCACCCACCGGCTCTCCCCCGACGCGAAGACCTCCTTCTTCCAAATCGGGGCCGTGACCTTCAGCGTGTCAATCAGCCACTCGCACGCCTCGAACGCTTCCCTCCGGTGGGCCGATGCGACCGCCACCAGCACCGCGTTCTCCCCGGGAGCGAGGGCGCCGGTCCGGTGGAGGAGGGCCACGCGCTTCACGCCGAACTTCGCCTTCGCTTCCTCCGCGAGTTTCCGCAGGTTCTTCTCCGCCTCCCCGCGCCACGCCTCGTATTCGAGGCGCGCGAGAGGCCCCGGCGGCTCCGCGTCCCGGACGACCCCGACGAAGAGGGCGATGCCTCCGACGTCGGGGGCCTTGATGGCGCGGAGAACCTCGTCGAGGGAGAAGTCCTCGGTCTGGACTCGGATGAGGTCCATCGGAGTGGATAGGATTCCTGTCAAATAGGCTGGGGGGCGGGGGAGAGCGGGCCTGTGGACGGGAGGGGGAGGGGGGCGAAAAGACCCCCTCCCCCTCCCGGCCACAGCAGACAGTAGCCCCCCATGTGCCATAACTTTCTACCCGAACCAACCCACCCCCCGACCA
>CAZANW010000113.1:0-3760 GCA_964486625.1 uncultured Halobacteria archaeon | reverse complement strand
GCCCCTCGGAAACCCTCTTATCTCGTCGTCGCGGGATAGAGGCCCCGCGCGACGGAGTATGGGGAGCGCGAGGGGAGCGGCAACAACTGTGGAAAGTTCTCTAAGTGAAACGTATATCTTGAGTCCCCCCCATCCCCCTCCGTGCCGGACGAGCCCGCCGCTCCCAAACCGAAAACCTCCTCCCGGGCCGCCGTGGCCGGCCTCGTGGCGGGCGCGGTCGCGGGGGGCGCGGGGGGGTTCATGGCCGTGGCCCCGCCCGACCAGAGGGGAGTCCTCCCCATCGCCTACGGCGGCTTCGTCGCCGGTGGCCTCCTCTTCGGCCTGCTCTACGACCCCCTCCTGAAGCCCATCTTCAAGGGCAGGAACGAGGTGGCGCGCGCCCTCACGATTCTCCTCCTGGGGTGGGCCCTCTTCCTCGCCGCCCCCATCGCCATCAACATGACCCCCCCCGAGTCCATCCCCCTCGCCTCCGACGTCCTGAAACTGCTCCTCACCACCCGGCCCGCCAGTTTGGGCGTCACCTTCGTCGTCTTCGCACTGGCGGGCCTTCTCTTCGGCCTCCTCTACGAGCGGAAAGCCAAGTGAGCCATCACCTTTAAACCCCCTCCGCTCGACTCCCCCGATGCCCCAGACGGGCGAGGTCCACCGCGTTGCCGGCCCCGTGGTCGCCGCCACCGGCATCCAGCCCCGGATGTACGACGTGGTCTTCGTGGGCGCGGAGCGGCTGATGGGGGAGGTGATTGAACTGCGGGGCGCGAAGTCCATCATCCAGGTCTACGAGGACACCTCGGGCCTGAAGCCGGGGGAGCCCGTGGAGAACTCGGGGCTGCCGCTCTCGGTCGAACTGGGCCCGGGTCTCCTGCGCTCCATCTACGATGGAATCCAGCGCCCGCTCCCGGTTCTCAAGGAGAAGGAGGGGGACTTCATCCGGCGGGGCTCGACCGCGAACGCCCTCGACCGCAAGCGGAAGTGGGCCTTCGCCCCGGCCGCCCGGAAGGGGCAGGAGGTCGCGCCCGGGACCCTGCTCGGCACGGTCCAGGAGGCGAAGAACGTCCTCCACAAGATTCTGGTCCCCCCGGGCGTCCAGGGGACCCTCAAGGAACTGAAGGAAGGCTCCTTCACGGTGACCGACCCCATCGGAGCGGTGGACGGGAAGGAGTTGAAACTCTCCCACCCGTGGCCGGTCCGCCAGCCCCGGCCGGTGAAGAGGAAACTGATGCCCGACATCCCGCTCATCACCGGGCAGCGCATCTTCGACACCCTCTTCCCGGTGGCGAAGGGCGGGACCGCGGCCATCCCCGGCCCCTTCGGCTCGGGCAAGACCGTCACCCAGCACCAGTTGTCCAAGTGGTCCGACGCCAAGGTGGTGGTCTACATCGGGTGCGGCGAGCGCGGCAACGAGATGACCGAGGTGCTGGAGGAGTTCCCCAAGTTGCAGGACCCGTGGACCGGCGCGCCCCTCATGGAGCGGACGGTCCTCATCGCGAACACCAGCAACATGCCGGTGGCGGCCCGGGAGGCGTCGGTCTACACCGGGGTCACCATTGGGGAGTACTACCGGGACATGGGCTACGACGTGGCACTCATGGCCGACTCGACCTCCCGGTGGGCCGAGGCGATGCGGGAAATCTCTTCGCGGCTGGAGGAGATGCCGGGCGAGGAGGGATACCCGGCCTACCTGGCCGCGAAATTGAGCGCTTTCTACGAGCGCTCGGGCCGGGTCCAGACGCTCGGCGGCGAGGAGGGCTCGGTCACCATCATCGGCGCGGTGAGCCCGCCCGGCGGCGACTTCTCGGAACCGGTGACGCAGAACACCCTCCGCATCGTGAAGGTCTTCTGGGCCCTCGACGCGAAACTCGCCCAGCGGCGCCACTTCCCGGCCATCAACTGGCTCACCTCCTACTCGCTCTACGGGAACACCCTCGACCCCTGGTTCGAGTCGAAGGCCGGGAAAACCTGGGTCGAACTTCGCCGCTGGATGATGTCCACCCTCCAGAGAGAGGCGGAACTCCAGGAGATTGTGCAACTGGTGGGCTCCGACGCTCTGCCCGAGGACCAGCAGTTGACCCTGGAGGTGGCGCGGATGCTCCGTGAGTTCTACCTCCAGCAGTCGGCCTTCCACGAGGTGGACTCCTACTCGGCGCTGGAGAAGCAATCCAAGTATCTGCAGGCCATCAAGTCCTTCTCGGAGCGGGCCGTCCGGGCCGTCGAGGCGGGGGTCTCGGTGCGCAAGATTGCGGAGATGGCGTCGCGCGGGGAGTTGGGCAAACTGAAGTTCGAGCCCGACTTCGACCCCAAGTTGCAGGCCATCCTGAAGCAGATCGAGAGCGAGTTCGGAGGGCTGAAGGCGTAGATGGTCAAAGAATACAGGACCGTCACCGACATCGCCGGCCCCCTCGTCTTCGTCGAGAAGACCCACCCGGCCGGCTACGGAGAACTGGTCCGCATCAAGACCTCCGACGGCACCGTGAAGCGCGCCCAGGTGCTCGACACCTCCAAGGAGGCGGTCGTCGTGCAGGTGTTCGAAGGGACCGCAGGCATCGACCGCGGCTCCTCGGTCACCTTCCTCGGGGAAACGCTGAAACTGCCGGTGTCGAAAGGGATGCTCGGCCGCATCCTCTCGGGCGCCGGAGACCCTCTGGACGGCGGCCCCCCCATCGTGCCGGAGGACCGCCTCGACATCACCGGCGCCTCCATCAACCCCTACGCCCGGGAGGGCCCCCGCGAGTTCATCCAGACCGGCATCTCGACGATTGACGCCATGAACACCCTGGTCCGCGGCCAGAAACTGCCCATCTTCTCGGGGTCGGGGCTCCCCCACAACGACATCGCCCTCCAGATTGCGCGCCAGGCGAAGGTGCGCGGCACCGGCGAGGAGTTCGCGGTGGTCTTCGCCGCCATGGGAATCACCAACGAGGAGGCGCAATACTTCATGCGGGACTTCGAGCGGACCGGGGCGCTGGCGCGGACGGTGATGTTCCTCAACCTCGCCGACGACCCCGCCATCGAGCGGCTCATCACCCCGCGCATGGCGCTGACCGCCGCGGAATTCCTGGCCTACGAGTATGATTACCACGTCCTGGTCATCCTGACCGACCTGACGAACTACTGCGAGGCGCTCCGGCAAATCGGCGCGGCGCGGGAGGAGGTCCCGGGCCGGAGGGGCTACCCGGGATACATGTACACCGACCTCGCCACGATGTACGAGCGGGCGGGGCGCATCCACGGGAGGAAGGGGACCATCACCCAGTTCCCCATCCTCACGATGCCGGGGGACGACATCACCCACCCCATCCCCGACCTCACCGGATACATCACCGAGGGACAGATTGTGATTTCCCGGGAACTCCACCGGAAGGGCATCTACCCGCCCATCGACGTCCTGCCGAGCCTCTCCCGGCTGATGAACCAGGGCATCGGCCCCGGGAAGACGAGGGAGGAGCACAAGGCGGTCTCCGACCAGTGTTATGCGGCGTATGCCGAGGGGCGCGACCTCCGGGGGCTCGTGGCCATCGTCGGCAAGGAGGCGCTCTCGGACCGCGACAAGAGGCTCCTGGAGTTCGCCGACGCCTTCGAGGACCGGTTCGTCCGGCAGGGGCGGGAGGAGGACCGCTCCATCGAGGAATCGCTCGACCTCGGGTGGGAACTCCTGGCTGCGCTGCCGGAGTCGCAACTCACGCGGCTCGACAGGAAGTGGATTGCGAAGTACCACCCGGCGCACCGGGGGAAGGCAGCGGCGTAAACTACCCGCCCCTGAAGG
>CAZANW010000112.1:0-3818 GCA_964486625.1 uncultured Halobacteria archaeon | reverse complement strand
CCTCTCGGTGATGGAGACGGGCCGCTTGAGCGAGACCAAGACGGGCCGGTATGTCCAGGTGGACCTTCCCCTCCGGGTCTTCGCGGCGGCCAACACCGAGAGGGGGCTGCCGCCCGAGTTGCTCTCCCGCTTCCTCCGGGTCCGGATGCGGACCTACGCGCCCGGGGAACTGCGGGAGGTCATGGAGCGGGTGCTGGTGAGGCGAGAGAACGCACCCGAGGCCGAGGCCCGGGCGGTGGCGGAGGCGTGCTTGCGGAACGGGCTCCACGACGTGAGGGACGCGGTGCGGCTCTGGAGGCTCGCGCGGGGACCTGGCGAGGTCGAGCCCCTGGCACGGGTGGTGGGGGAGGGGCAGGGGCGGCGCTGGGCGGGGCGCTGAAAACCCAACCGGGCAGACTCGGTTTCCGATACGGTTTTTGGTGAGCCGGAGCGTTCATCTACGTCAACGCCCAACTTTAGGGTATGGAGTCCCGCAGGCCCCCAGCCCGGCGACCCGATGCGTGGAGGCGGAGCGCGAGCGGGCCCGGGGAGCGGGGATGAACTGCAAGAATTGCGGCCACGGGATCGCGAAAGACCGGTATGGGTGGTGGCACACTGGCCCCTCCCGCAAGTGCCCAATGTGTCCCTGTACCAATCCGCAGCCCGCTGACTCCTCCCCGGAAGCCCGCTTCCACTGAGTTTTGACTGCGTGGTTTGGCCCTGCGGCGAGAGGTCACACTACCACAGCCTGCCGCTCCGCCGCAGGACTCGACCTCCCGAGGAACTCGATGCGCTCTTCAGCCCGCCCCTCCGCGGGCCCCAGGTTCACCACCATCACCCGGTCCTCCCCGTGGTGGATGAGGTCCGAGAGGGCGCCCACCATCAGGACCCTCTCCTTCCGGGAGAGCGCGCACCGGAAGACCGAATAGTGGAGCGGGTCCCCGAATCCCTTCATCGCCTCGTGGACCTTCCGCAGCCGGGTCGGGTCGGAAACGTCGTAACTGACGATGTAGACGTTTTTCATCGAGTCAGGAAGGGCGGGTAGGCGGGAATCTCCCCTGCCAAGTGGCGGGAGAGGAGACGGGCCTGGACCTCCAGAATCCTGCGGTAAGAGAGGGTGGTGCCGAAGACCGGGTGGGTGACGGTGGCGTCCATCCGCCGCTCGTAGGCTGCGATGAATCTCTTCCGGCCCTCAGGGGTGAGGGCCGCTGCTCCGGCCCTCTTGATGAAGTCATCGCCCTTGATCTCGCCGTTGTTGACGAGGCCGATGACCACCGAGTCGGCGACGATGGGTCGGAACTCCTCCATCAGGTCGAGGGCGAGGGCGGGCCTCCCGTAGCGGGGGCGGTGGTAGAAGCCGAGGTAGGGGTCGAACCCGACGGCGAGGAGCGTCACGGTGAGGTCCTTCGACAGCAGGGAGTAGGCGAAGGAGAGGAGGGCGTTCACCGGGTCGCGGGGCGGGCGGCGGTTGCGCTCCTTGAAGTCGAACTGGAGGGGCCCGGGGTTCTCCTGGGGCTTCAGGACCCCGCCGAAGTGGGCGAAGTAGACGTTGGCCGCCGCGCCTTCGATTCCAAGGAGAGCTTCCGCGGCCTTGGCTTTCGTGGCCATCTCGGCGAGGCGGGCCAACTCCTCCAGGACGCCGGGCGGAGGGTCGGGGTGGTTGCGGCGAAGGAGCGTGCGGCTGTTCCTGATTTTCCCCTCCACGAAAGCCCGCGCGAGAGGCAACGCCCGCGTTGGGTCTTCGGCCGCAGTGAACTGCCGCCTCCGCAACTCCACATTCTTGTGGGCCATGCCGTGGGTGATGCCGTAGAACCAGCCGCCGTGGGAGAAGTGGCAGATGGAGATTCCCCGGTCGCACAACTCCTTCACCGTCGGGGCGGTGACCTGGACGTTCCCGAAGAGCGCGAGGTGGGAGGCCTCCAGGAGGCGGACCTGGACCGGGGGCTTCTCCCGCTGGCGGATTTCCAGGAGTTCACCCTTCTTGGAGACGATGGCTCCTTGGGCCTGGACATAGACCGGGAGGGCGTCGTCCCGTGCGGGGTAGAGTTGACGCACCTCCCCGGTTTCCGGGGGCTCGGTCCCGCTCCAGGCCGCGAGGGTGTTGACCTCGTCGGGGAGGCAGATGGAGACGAGGGAGCACCGGGGGCACTTGGGACTGTCCACTAGGGGCGGAGGAATCTTCCCAGAAGCGGCCGTCTGGCGAAGGTTCTCCAGCAGAGAGAGGGTCCGCTGAACTAGGGGCTCGTCCAAGGGAATTGTGACCCGCTCCTTCGACTGGACGAAGTAAAGGACGCCTTCGTTGCACTCGTAGCCGTTCTCACGCAGAATGATGCCTTGGGCGCAGAGTTGGACCCTCTCCGGCTCGTAAGCCCCCTCGGGGATGTCGGGCTTGCGGCCCCGCTTGTAGTCCACAGGAGTGACCTTGTTACCTTCTCCCTCCAAGAGGTCCAAGCGGGCGATGAGGCCAGCCTTCTCCGCCGAGAGCAGCAGGGAGCGGGCGTGGATTCTCTCTTCGGAGGCGGCCTCGCCCGGGGTGGGGACTTTGCCTTTCTCCTTTTCGACGCGGCGGTGTTTGAATCGGCCTTCGAGGGTGTCCTCGCTCTCGGCCCACTCCCCCTGGACCCACTCCAAGTAGAAGAGGCGGGGGCAGTAGGCAAACTCGTTGAGCATGCGGGCGGGGACCAGGTCGGGGGTGTCCCCCCGCGGCTCGCCCTCCTCGCCGGGCATGGGAAACGATATGCGGGACGATGTATTGTGGGTTTCGAGGGGCGTATGGTAGAGTCGGGGTCTGATTCTTTGTCAGTCGCTCAGGCCCGCGTCGGCGTTGGCCACGCGTCCGGGTCCACTTCGAGCCACCGGCGACCGTGGGTGTCAGTCGCTCAGGCCCGCGTCGGCGTTGGCCACCATCCTGCTGCGCGGGCGGTGGCATGATGGGCTGGTTGTGTCAGTCGCTCAGGCCCGCGTCGGCGTTGGCCACCGTGCCAGCCCTTGCCGGGGCGGCTGGCCTTCAATGGGGCCACGGCGCGGAGGCCGTGGAAACATGGGCCCAGAACTTGGAGGACCATGCTCAAGCGAAGCTTCAATGGGGCCACGGCGCGGAGGCCGTGGAAACGAACTCCAACAGGAGTTCGGGGCGGTCGCGGTCAAAGAGCTTCAATGGGGCCACGGCGCGGAGGCCGTGGAAACTGGAAGAAAAATTCCTTCTCGGTTGCAACTTCATCTGGCTTCAATGGGGCCACGGCGCGGAGGCCGTGGAAACGGAGCGGATGCGGGCCTACAGCCGGCGCCCCGAGGTGCTTCAATGGGGCCACGGCGCGGAGGCCGTGGAAACACTGCGACGGGCGACCCAGCGGTGGCTCACCCTCCAGCTTCAATGGGGCCACGGCGCGGAGGCCGTGGAAACGACGCCCCGAGGCGAATCTCTTTTTGGGCGCGCGCGACGCTTCAATGGGGCCACGGCGCGGAGGCCGTGGAAACCAGGGACAGGGCTCCCCAATCCGACGGGTCTCGAGGCTTCAATGGGGCCACGGCGCGGAGGCCGTGGAAACTGGCCAGCCCCTCGTCGGCGCGCTGGTCTCCGCATCGCTTCAATGGGGCCACGGCGCGGAGGCCGTGGAAACACTGCCCTCACAGGAAAGGACATTCCAAAGGACGCAGCTTCAATGGGGCCACGGCGCGGAGGCCGTGGAAACGGTGAAGGAGCGGCAGCGGGAGCGGATGCGGGCCTAGCTTCAATGGGGCCACGGCGCGGAGGCCGTGGAAACTGGAAGAAAAATTCCTTCTCGGTTGCAACTTCATCTGGCTTCAATGGGGCCACGGCGCGGAGGCCGTGGAAACGG
>CAZANW010000111.1:0-4058 GCA_964486625.1 uncultured Halobacteria archaeon | reverse complement strand
ACCCCCGGCCGAACCCGAAGCCCCCCGGCTGGAGCGGCTCCTGGAGCAACTGCGGAAGGGGCTGTCGGAGGCCGTGGTGGCCCTCCGCCTCGGGTTCTGGGCGCTCAACCACCGGCCGGGCCTCTTCCTCCTGTTCGTCCTCCCCCAGTTCATCCTCTGGGCGCTGACCTTCGGGCTGACCCGGGGGGCGGGCATCTCCCGCGGCTCCCTGACTTACTCCACGGCATTCATCATCGCGGCGCTGCTCGCCTACATCCCGGTCACGGCCGCGGCCGTCCTGGAGGTGGAGGCCGTGGGGAACCGCCGCGTCCTCCCCCACAAGGAGGCCCTCCGGGAGGGGCTCCGCAACCTGCGGTTCATCCTGGTCCCGTTCCTCATCATCTGGTTCGGGGTCGAGGCCCTCAACCACCTGCTGCTGCTCTCGATTCCCGCCGTCGCCGGCCTCGCCGCCCGGGACTTCGACGAGGTCGCGGCCATCCTCCGGGTCGCGGGCCCCGCCGTGACGGCGGTCCAGGTGGCGCTGGGGCTCTACCTCGCCAGCCGCCTGCTCGTCGCCCTCCCCGACCGGGTCCTCTCGGAGGAGGACCCCC
Organism: uncultured Halobacteria archaeon; assembly: GCA_964486625.1. Classification (GTDB taxonomy): domain Archaea; phylum Halobacteriota; class Syntropharchaeia; order JACQPP01; family JACQPP01; genus JAWCQZ01. The sequence goes on along the minus strand of CAZANW010000111.1, from coordinate 3,468 downwards.
CCCGACTCTGGCCCGCGCTCCTCGTCCTCGCCCTCGTGGGGGGCCGGTCCGTCGTCGCGGGCGCCTCCGAGGGGCTGGCCCAGTTGAGCCCGGAGGAGGCCGGAGTCCTGGGGGTCGCGGGGACGGCTCCCACCGCGGTGCTGGTCGCCGTGGCCATCGCGCTCGTGGCCATCCTCCTGCTGGCGCTGAAGGGCCGGATTCCCGCCGGCCTCCGCTGGTCCTGGCGGGCCTCCCGGGACCTCGACCTCTGGGTCGCCTCCCTCGTCCTCGTCGTGGTCCTCGCCCTCTCCACCCCCCTGACGTCGATTCGCCTCTCGGCCATGGTGGGAGGGGTCGATGCGATTCCCTACGGCTACCTCCTCTACTTCCTGATTCTCTTCCTGCTCGCCGGGGTCTTCGGCCAGTGGCTGCTGGGGCTCCTCCTGACGGGAGCCATGGCCCTCCTCTTCCTGTCCCAGTTCATGGTGCCGGTGAACCTCCAGACCGGGCGCCCCGCCGTGAACCTGTTCACCATCGGCGCGGTCTGGGTGATTCCCCTGGCCCTCCTCGTGGCCTCCACCGTCTCCCTCTACGTGCGGATGACGGAGGAGTAGGACGGTTCTAAGCACGAAATTCTAAATCCGAAACAAATTCAAATGACCCAAATCCAAAATTCAAAACGCTACGACCTGGAGGACCGGACGTTGAGATTCGCTCAACGGGTCATTGCATTTGCAAGCAGGGTTCCCGGGACGCTGGCGAACGTCGAAGTGGCCAGGCAACTGGTCAGGTCCGCGGGTTCCGTGGGCGCGAACTACATCGAAGCGAACGAGTCCCTGAGCAAAAAGGATTTCGTCGTGCGAGTGAAAATCTGTCGCAAAGAAGCCAAGGAAAGCGCATATTGGCTGAAACTTGCCACCACCGATAATGAAGGGGCGGAAAAAGAAAAGCCGGCCTGGTCCAGGAAGCCACCGAACTCACAAAAATCTTCGGCGCCATTCTGGAAAAGTCGAAATGACGTTTTGAATTTTGTGCTTTGGATTTTGAGTTTGTTTAGGATTTCGGATTTTTGATTTAGGATTTGACCGCGTCACCCGCTCGACGAGTCGATGAGCGCCACGGTCGCCTTCTGGACGTTGACGTACCAGAGGGCCCAGTATTTGAACATCTCGGCCCGCAGGCGGGCCATGTCCGTGACGGCGTTGCCGGCGTTGCCCCGGACCAGCCGGATGGTCTCGTTGGCCACGCGGGAGCGGCCCTTGACCCCCGCCAGGGTCCTGCAGTCCCCGCCGGAGGCGTCGCCGCAGTTCACCTGGGAGGCGTTCATCCCCACGGCCTGGAACGCGGCGTTGAGGTTGCGCTGGGAACCGTCGTCGGTGCCGATGGTCTCCAGGAGGCGGGAGTAGAGCCGGACGGTCCAGTTCTGGGTCATGGTCTGGTTGGTCTGGATTTCCGCCGTGAGCCAGGCGAACCACCCCATCGGGTAGGGGTCCGTGATGAACTTGTAGAGGTCGCGCTGGAGGCGCAACTGGCCCAACTGGTTCTGGAGGGTGGCGTTGGCATACTCGGTGTAGTTGGCCGCGGCGGCCTCCCCGGCCAGGAGCGCGACGAGCAGCAGGGCGGCGAGTGCCCTCGGCCATCCGCGCGTTTTGGTTCCCATGCCTTCCCTACGAGTTTGGCGGGCCATCGGTTAAGATTGGCGGGCTTTCCAAATGGAGGAATAGGGCGTCCGCTGGGGTCCGTGGAATGAAAAAAAGAGGGGCCCGAGCCGCTCCCCTCACGGGGGGCGCGCGGCCCGGCCCTGTGACGCACTCGCCGCGTGGCTTCGAGCGCTCAGCCGCTGAACGCGTCGATGCCGCCGACCGTGCCGATTTGGACGTTCACCCAGAGCGACAGACCGCCCCGGACGAGGGCGGCGATGGCCTGGGCGCCTCCGGTCTTGACGTCGTAGCCGCCGACGGTTCCGCCTTGGATGGCGTTGGCCTTCAGCCTGGACACGTTGGCCAGGCCCTTGGTGGAGCCGAAGGTCCGGCAGTCGCCGTTGAGCAGTGCGTAGCCTCCGACCGCCGAGGGCCCGTAGCCCGTGCCGCACTGGATTTGCGAGGCGTTGGCGCCCATGGCCTGGAACCCGGTCGCGATGTCCGTCTGGGCCTGCTGGTCCGTGGCCATGGTGGTGAAGTAGGCGGTGTACGAAGCGGAGGACGCGTTGGCGGCCATGGTCGCGTTGGCCTGCCACTCACCGACGAACTGGCCGTTGCTGGCGCCGTAGGTGCCGCCGAAGAAGGCCTTGATGCCGTTACCGACCGCCTTCAGGCTGTCAACGCTGTTGATGACGCCCTGCTGGGAAACGTTCGTGTAACTCGGCCCCTTCTGCGCGAGAGTGGCCGCGGGAATCATCATCAATCCCACGACGACGATGGCGAGCGTGATTATTTTTTTCATTTTCACCTCCCCAATCCACCCTCCCCCCGGCTCGACTTAAAGGTTGGGAGTTTTGATTCCTGGGAATAACCCCGTTTTTAGTAAATATGGAATATGTATGAACCGGCGTCGGGGGGCGCCGTCCCGGAGAGGCCCGCCCCGCGCTTATAAGCCGCGGGGACCGCAGAATAAAATCCGGGAATAAACTCTACCGCCTCCGCCTCGGCAGCGCGACGGCCCCCTCCAGCCCTTCGAACTCCTCCCCCACGGCCACGAGGGTCAGGCCGTTCTCCCGGGCCGCGGCGTAGGTCATGGCGTCGATGCAGGACCACTCCCGGCTCCTGTGCTTGAGCCGGAGTATTCTATCCCCGCGCGCCCTTCTTCTTCTTCAGTTCCGCCTCGATGCGGTCGATTTCCGCCTGGAGGGGGGAGTCGGCCCCGAACACCCCCGCGTCGTCGAACGCGGGGGGAGGCGGGGGCTCCGGGGCGGCCTCCGCGGGGCGGGCCGCCGCCTTCGGGAGCGGAGCCGCTGGGGCGGGCTCCGGGACGGGCGGAGCGGGCGCGGGGGCTCCCCCGCGAAGGGCGGCGATTTGCGCCTCGACGGCGTCCAGTGCGGTCCGCAGTTTCGACCTCTGCTCCCGGCGGCCCTCCAGGGCCTGCCGGACCTCCTCGGCGCTCTTGGCGCCCCCGAGGGTCGCGGAGTAGCCCTCCAGTTCCCGGAGTTCCTTCTCCAGGGACTCCCTCTGCTGGAGCAGCCCATCGAGGCCCTCGGGCGGGGGCTCGAACTCCGGCTCCTCGGCCGCGGGCGGGGGCGTGGGCATCTTCCAGTCGGGAATCTCGGCCTGGACCACGGGGGGCGGGGGCATCTCGGCCTCGGCGATGCGGGCCAGCCGGACGGGCGGGGTCCCGATGAAGGGGGGCGGGTGCTCCACCGCGGCCTCGGCCGGCAGGGCGGCCTCCGCCGCCGCGGCGTCCATGCTGGCCGCCGCCTCGGCCGGGGCCAGCACCCCGCCCTCCCCGGGCGCCCGCTTCCGGGCGGCCAGCCGCTTCCGGATGAGGAACCAGTCG
>CAZANW010000110.1:0-4062 GCA_964486625.1 uncultured Halobacteria archaeon | reverse complement strand
TAGAACGCTCGCTTCGCAAGCGAGAGGCCGCGGGTTCAATTCCCGCCCGGTCCATAAGAAGATACTTTTAATACCCGACTCTCTACGCATAGATGGGATGGCTTTCGAGGCTGTTCCGGGCCCCGGAACCGGATCTGCCTTATCGGCACCGGAGGAGGACGCCATGACCCTCTTCCGGGCGGGCATCCGGTCGGAAGTGAGCCGGTACTACTACGAACGGCGGCTCGGGTCGTTCCTCGCTTGGCTCAACTCAGTCTCTCCCGAGAACGTCCCAGGGAGGACCAAGGAACGGGCCGAGTGGACTCAGAAGCTGGCCACCGACTTCGTCAAAAAGGCACGGAAGGACCCCAAGTGGGCCGAAGGGCGCATCCTCGCCTATATCCTCCACCTTCTGGAACGGGTCAAGTGGGGGGAGTTGTCGCCCCACACCGTTGACACCTACAAGAAACCGGTGAAACTGTTCCTCGACATGAACGACGTCACCGGTCTGAACTGGAAGAGAATCAACAAACTTGTTCCCGCAGGGGACGCGGTTGCGGAGGACCGAGCCTATACTCCGGAGGAGGTCCGGGCCCTGGCCGGGGACACCGACCTCCGCTTCCGGGCCGCCATTCTGCTCTACGCGTCCTCCGGAATCCGGGGAGGCGCCCTCAAGGGCCTGAAGATCGGACACATGAAGCCGGTGGAGCGGGGGGAAAAGGTCGTGGCCGCGAGGGTCCGCGTCTACGCGGGGAGCCGAGAGGAGTACGAGACCTACGCGACTTCGGAATTCTGGACCGAGTACCAGCGCTACCTCGATTTGCGCCGGAAGAGCGGAGAGAGTGTAGAGCTCGGATCTCCCGCATTCGCCCTGGAGAAGACGCGCTCCGGCACCAGGGGTCCGGCCGCCATGGACGGCTCGGCCCTCCGTTCCCTCCTCGATGTGAGGCTGCGGCGGCTGGGGTTCCGGGAAGGCACCGTCGGGCGGTCCGGCAAAGGGGGAAAGCGCCACGAGGTCGCAATCCTGCACGGGCTCAGGAAGTTCTTCGAGACCCAGTGCCTCCGGGCCGGACTCTCCCCGTACACCGTCGACGTTTTGCTGGGCCATGCCACCGGCCTCCACCAGCATTACGACCGGCGGAGTGGAGACGAGTTCTTGGACAAATACCTTGAGGCCGCCCCCTACCTCGCGGTCCTCTCTCCACAGTTGGCTTCAGAAAACGAGCACGTCAAGGAACTCGAGGAGCGGATTAAGGGGCTGGAGCGGGACAGGAACGAACTGATCCAGGCCACCCAGGAAAACATCAATGACGTCCTCAATCGGCGTTTCGGACCCAGAATCGCCAAACTCGAAGAAACCATCGACGAAATGAATCGGAGTCTCAGGTCCAACGCCAACACGATTCGAGCGATGATGCCTACGATTCGCGCAATCATGCCCCTACTGGAGCGCGAAGTGGGAGGTATTAAAGCCGCCATTTCCAGGGCGGAAGATCGCAAAAAGGGAACCGCAGAGGAAAACCCGCCTCTACGGGAAGAGGACTGAAGGAATGGCCACACGCCACCGACCCCCATCCTACCACCGATACCAAAAGCAGAACCCGCCCATCACTCTCCACGTTCCCAATGAGTTCAGAGCGCGCATCGACCAAGCCAGGGGAAGCAAGTCCTACGGGGCGTTCTTCCGCGCGCTCTACGAAAGATTCGACGCCGCGGTCGACGAACGGGTCGGGGAAGTCCTGCCCACCATCGAAGTTAATTACTTCTGTAACGTGTGTGGCCAGCCCATTCCCCTTAAACCCGAGAGCGAAGCCGCCCGAATCGCCATCGACTACCTGAAGCAGAAGGGGTGGGGTCACAACTCCTGCCACCAGAAGCAAAAGGCGCAGCCCGCCGGGTGACCCGACGGATATCCCGGGCCCCCTTCTCCAAGGGCCCCTTGAAGCAGGGGTCGGGGCCCTGGGTCGGGTCCTGCTCAGCATCCTCGTTCAGCAGAACCCTTCCCGGGGGCCCGGACTCCGGCCCGCCCCCCCTCCGGGGGGGTTTCACGCAGGAGACCCCTCCCCCGGCCTCCCCGTGCCATCTACCGGTGATGGGTTGGTAGAAGGTTGGAGGATCTCCTGCTTGTCGGCCTCGTCCCAGGGCCTCTATGGGAGCCTCGTTGGGGGCGCCGTCCAGGCCCATCCGGAGGCTCCCTGTTCAGGGGGCCTGTTCAGGTAGCCTGTTGGGATATCTGTTCAGGTGCCAGTTCAGTGGGCCGTTCAGGTGGAGCGAGAACCCGGAGGAGGTCAGAGAAGCTCAGTCCTCCCCGTTCCCCCGCGCCATGTATCGTAGGCTCGCACGACGCATGACCAAACCCCATCATCCGCCCCGCGAAACCCAAAGCCGGTAAGCGTCCAGCCACTCCCGGTTGGTCCCCGTGGCGTCGATGTCCAAGTCCAGCAGGGAAACACGGTATTTCCTCTTGCCCTTCCGCACCACCGCCACCACCCCCCGCCTCGATTCGCTGGCCCGCTCATCCAATCCGACGACCTCCACCATCTCCCCGAGGATGTGCGCCTGAAGGGGGAACCGGAGCTTGTTCTCCAGGGTGTAGAGGAATCCCAGGAACTCCTCGTCCTCGTGGTAGGCGTCCACCAGGGCCTCCTCGATGCGCCTCTCCAAAACCTCTCGACGGCGCCTTTTGTCCATCACTCAACCACCTTCACACGGCCCCAAGGATTTTTCCATGTGGACGGGCCGCTCTCTCCTGGGATGGTCCGCGTGCCCGAGATCCGCCGGGTCATCGAGTTCGCCCTCGGGCCACGCTTCGCCTCCGAGGCCCGCCGCGCGCGGGAGGAGTTCGAGGAGATATACCCCGACAGCCTCCACGCCCTCTGCGGCGACCCCGAAATCGCCTTCATCGAGTGGTTCGTTTTCGACCGGCCCCTCCGGAAGGGGGGCAACTTCCCTCGCCTCTACGTCCGGGCCCACGCCGAGCTCCCCGACGACATCCGGGAGAAGGTCCTCGGCCTCTCGCGGAGCGTCCTCGGCGTCTTCAGCGTACTGGAGAAGAGGGAGACCGGAATCCTTCTCCGGGAAGTCACGAGCCGGAAGGAGTATTTCGCGGACGTGCGGACGCACCTGGAGGACGTGGAGGAGGGGTACACCCTCACGGGCAGGATATTCCCGTGGGGGGAGTCATGGGCGTTCTCCCCGGCCACGGTGATTCGCAAGGTCACGCTCACCCGTTCGGAGATCACTTCGGAGAGGCCCATCCGCCGGGTGGCCCTGACCCCCTTGGTCCAAATCACCTACGAGTTCGAGCTCGCCCGCGCCCACCATGCCGGGATGCGGAAGGTGGACGCCCTCGAACAGGCGGTCCAGGAGTCCACGGCGGCCATGGCCTGCGAAGGGTCGGGGTGGGCGTTCCTCCGGGACCGCTACGGGTCTATCCCCGACGACTGCCTGCAGCACTTCTCTCTGCCCAAACCCAGCGACGGGGTCCTCCATGAGCCCTTCCAGAAGCGAGTCCGGGTCCCGAGAGAGCGGGCCTGGGAACACCTCTCGACGGTCTTCCCCGACGGCGCGCGGAAGGCGACCGCCGGAGGTCTCGCCACCCTCCTCGCGGCGGCCCTGGCTACCGGTGAGGGGGCCAGAGTCGTAGGGCCTCGCTACCTCCAGGAGGCCGTGAACCGGGTCGTCCAAGACCCCGCTTTCACGGAAGCGGTCTTGGGCAGATTGGTTGCGCCCAAAATCGTCGCGCGGTAGAGGTAGGGGGACACCTGCTGGGCGCAGTTGACCTACTTCACGCACATCCACTCGTGATTCGCGCGAGGCGATAGACCGCAACGATTAAATCGCCCACGACCTTCCTATAACCGCGGCGGCACCCGGGAAATCCCGGGAACGTGAGAGACCCTCCCAAAACTCTCCGCTCGCTGAATACTCCCCAAAGTAAGGCCCCGTCCCGCACTTGGCCCCGGGCCAACAGGCGGGGTCGGTGCCGCCGTCTCCTCTCCTCGACTGTGCGCCAAACAACGATTTGACGAATTCATCGGCGATGCGGGTCTTCAGCCCAAAAGGCGAACCCGGAGAAGCCTC
>CAZANW010000109.1:0-4125 GCA_964486625.1 uncultured Halobacteria archaeon | reverse complement strand
TCCTGGGCTACGGGCCGGCGGAGTTCACCGACGCCTACGGATTCAACGCCTACCCGACCTCGCAGGCGCTCACGCTGGTCCGCGAAATCCGCCTGTGGCAAAACAACACCGTCCGGCAGGTGGACCCGGCGACGGGGGCGTTCCTGAACGGACTGCTCGGCATCTACTATCTCCTGGAGCCGGTCCTCTTCGAGCCCTTCAACACCTCGACCTTCGGCTACGGCTACTGGCTCCACTCCTACATCGCATTCGGGAAACTCCGGAACAAGCCGGTCCTCCTCACCGAGTTCGGGGGGAACTCCGACGTGGCCTACGCCCGGGGCCAGTGGGAGGTCATCCGCAAGTTCCCGGAGTTCCGGGGGGCCTTTTTCTACCGCTGGGACACCATTGACCCGGGCAACAACGGGACCGTGGTTGACGAGCCCCTCTTCCGATTCTTCAAGGAAGAGGCCCGTTAGGGGCTTCATTTACGAGAGCTATTCCGAGTATGCGAAAAGCAAGGAGCCGCTGAAGCGTGGAATATTCGACCGGATGTTCGAAAGGAGCATCAGGATGATTGCGGTTGTGTTTTACAAACTCGGAGAGCCGGAGGGCAGGACCCCCAAGGCCCAGAAACCTCCCCCAAGCCCAAGACCCCTCACGAACGGGAGGAGGAGAAAGTCCGGACGTTGAGAGATTCGGAAGGCGTTGGCCACGCTGTCCCGCGGGTTTCGCGCTCGGCCCTGGCTGTTGGCAAAACCGACGTCGGGAACCTGCCGCGCAGGCAAATGCTCTTTAAACACCTCCGAACATCCCTCCACATGCCCTTCCCCCCCGCCCAGCGCCTCCAGGTCCTCCCGAAATACCTCTTCGCCGAACTCGACGAGAAGAAGCAGAAGGCCCGCGCCGCCGGCAAGGACCTCGTCGATTTGGGCGTCGGCGACCCCGACCTGCCGACCCCGCCGCACATCGTCGGCGCCCTCCGCAAGGCGCTGCTCAAGCCCGGTTCCCGCGGCTATCCCCCCTACGAGGGGACCGAGGAGTTCCGGGAGGCGGTGGCGGAGTGGTATCGGAAGGTCAAGGGCGTGGGTCTCGACCCGAAGACCGAGGTGGTGGCGCTCATCGGCTCCAAGGAGGGCATCGCCCACGCGCCCATGGCGCTCCTCGACCCGGGGGACGGCGCCCTGCTTCCCGACCCGGGCTATCCGGTCTACTCCAACTCGGTGATTCTCGCCGGTGGCCGCCCCATCCCCATGCCGGTGGCCGGGGAGCGGGAGTTCCTCCCGGACCTGGGTTCGATTCCGGCCGAGCCCCGGGTCAAACTGATGTTTCTCAACTACCCCGGCAACCCGACGGCGGCGGTGGCCCATCCCGCATTCTACAAGGAAACGGTCCAGTTCGCCCGCGACCGTGGGCTCGTGGTCCTCCACGACCACGCCTACGGGGAGGTCACCTTCGACAACTACACCGCGCCCTCCTTCCTCTCCGCCTCCGGGGCGATGGAGATAGGCATCGAGTTCCACAGTTTGAGCAAGACCTACTGCATGACCGGTTGGCGATTGGGATTCGCGGTCGGGAACGCGGAAATCCTCAAGCACCTCCTGAAGTTCAAGACACAGGTGGACTCCGGGGCGTTCAAGGCCCTCCAGAGCGCGGGGGCGGCGGCCCTCACCGGCCCCCAGGCCGGCGTGAAAAGGATGCGCGAGACCTTCCAGAAGCGGCGCAATCTCTTTTTCGAGGGGCTCCGGGCCGCGGGGCTGCGGGCCCCGAAGCCGAAGGCGACGTTCTACGTCTGGACCCGCGTGCCCGAGGGGGAGACCTCCGCCTCCTTCGCCTCCCGGCTCCTGGAGGGCCCGGGCATCGTGGCGACGCCGGGCAACGGGTTCGGCGCTGCGGGGGAGGGGTGGGTCCGGTTCAGCCTCACCCAGCCCACCCCGCGCATCAAGGCGGCCGTGAAGAGGCTCGAAACGTTCAAGGCATCCGGGGGACGGTGAGGGGGTCATGGCGCGCTTTCCCGAGGCCGAGGCCCGGCGGCTGAGGCTCCAGATTTGCATGAAGTGCAACGCTCGCAACAGCCTCCGGGCGACCCGGTGCCGGAAGTGCGGCTACGGCGGACTGAGGCCGAAGGCGCGGGAACTGAAGAAGTAGGTCCCATGGAGGACCCCGAGCAGGACCTCCGCGCCCTCGCCGAATATGTCGGGAAGGCGGGCCGCGTCACCAAGGCGGACGTCGTGGCCCGCCTCCGCTGGTCCCCCAGCCGGGCCATCGAGAATTTGCGGGAAGGGGTCCGGCGGGGGCTCCTGGCGCGGCTCGACCCGGAGGCCGGGGACGAGACCGTTTCATACTCGCTCGCCGCCGCCCGGTGACGCTTTCCGCCGAGAAACGACGCTTCCGGAACCTTTTTAACCCCGATTCTTATACTCCGCAAGAATCGTGGCCAAAACCCTGAAAGAAGCGGTCATCCTCGACGGCGTCCGGACCCCCATCGGGAAATCGGGCTGGAAGGGCATGGAGAAGGGGGGCACCCTCGCCAACATGTCGTCCCTCGAACTGTCGGGTCTTGTCATCAAGGAGATTCTGAAACGGACGAAGGTGAACCCGAACGAGGTCGAGGACGTGATTCTCGGCGTCCTCACGCAGATTGGCGAGCAGGGCGGCAACTTCGGCCGCATGTCCGCCTTCGCGGCCGACCTCCCCGATTCGGTGTGCGGGATGGCCCTCAACCGCTATTGCGGCTCGGGCCTCCAGGCGTGCAACTACGCCGCGATGTCCATCCAGACCGGCGCCGGCGACTTCGTGATTGGCGGCGGCGCGGAGAACATGTCCCGCTACGGCATGGGGGCCGACATGAGGCTGGCGATGGAAGCGAAGCTTCCCTTCCGCATCCCCACGTTCATCCAGAAAAAAGGGCTCGTCATGCAGGGGGTTTCCGCAGACATGATTGCCAAGAAATACGGCTTCACGCGGAAGCAGGTGGACGAGTACGCCCTCCAGAGCCAGCAGCGGGCCGTCAAAGCGTGGCGCGAGGGGCGCTACAAGAGCCAGATAGTCCCTGTGCCGGTTCCCAACAAGCCCGCCCCGAAGCCGGCTTCCCCCGCAGCGGGCCCGAAGCCTGCCACCCCGGCGGCCCCAGCGAACGCCCCGGCGAACGTGCCCCAGGGAGGCCTCATCGCCGCCCTGTCGGGGGGGACCCCGCCCCCGGCAGAGATGAAGGGCAACGGCGTCACCATGTTCACCCAGGACGAGGGCATCCGCCCCGAGTGCCTCGACAAGCCCCAGGAGGCCCTCGCCAAGATGGGGACCCTCCAGGTCCGCTTCCAGAAGGACGGGGTCCACACCGCCGCCAACTCCTCCCAAATCACCGACGCCGGCTGCGCGGTGATGTTCGCCGGCGAGGAGGCGGCGAAGTCCCACGGCTTCAAGCCCAAGGCCCGGGTGGTGAGCACCGCCCTCGACGGCTGCGAGCCGGTCCTTATGCTCCTCGCCATCGCGCCCTCGATGAAGAAGGCCCTGAAGCGGGCGGGGCTGACCCTGGACGACATGGACGTGATTGAAATCAACGAGGCCTTCACCTCGGCGGTCCTCGCGGCCTGCCGGGAACTGGACCTCGACCCGAAGGACGAGCGGCTCAACCCCAACGGCGGGGCCGTCGCCATCGGCCACCCCATCGGGGCCTCGGGGGCCATCCTGCTGACCAAGGCGCTCCACGAACTGGAGCGGACGAAGAAGGACCACGCCATCATCTCGCTCTGCATGGGCGGCGGGATGGGGATTGCGACGGTTATCGAGAGAATCTGAAGCCAAACGGCTATGCGACGTTTCCTGGGGGACCGGAGGGTGGAAAGATTATTTCAATCCCGGTTTCTTTTCGGGTGTCCAGAGACCTTTTCTTTGTGCGCGGGCCCGTAGGGCCCAAGCGCGCAAAGAAAAGGGATTTGGGCGGCATTAGTCTAGTGGTAGGACCTGGGCTTCCCAAGCCCAAGATGCGGGTTCGATTCCCGCATGCCGCAACCCCTTGGAGAGAGGAAGGGGGGCGGAGCCCTCCTCCCCTCTCAATTCCGGTCCAATTCCTCTCTCCCTCCCCCGGCACGATGGGGCTGTCCGGATTTGAACCGGAGTCCGGAGGTCCCAAACCTCCAAGGATAC
>CAZANW010000108.1:0-4205 GCA_964486625.1 uncultured Halobacteria archaeon | reverse complement strand
TGGTCACGTATTCCCGGATATCCACGCCCCGCATGCCCCGGTAGTCGCTTTGCCGGACCACAATCTCGGTGCTCGGGCTCTTGCGGACGCGGCCGAACTCCTGCTCGTTCGCCATGGTGGCCCTGCTGCGGCGCGTTATAATAAACGTTTCCGTCTAAATGTTACCGTAACATCGCACAGAGGCGGTTCCGGGCCTCCCGGAGTTCCTCCGGCGTGTTCACGTTCACGAGGCTCTCCAGCCCGGGCTCGGTCCTCCGCAGTTCGCCCTCCTCGACGCGGCGGACCCGCACGTCGGGGTGGAACGAGACCATCCGCCGCTCCCCCCGGGCGAGGGCCTCCTCGATGGCCGCCAGGCAGGTCCGGCGGTAGAGGGCGGAGAGGGGGTGGTTCCCGTGCTCCGTGTGGGGGACGACCGCATCCGCGCCCTCCCGGAGGCTCCACAGGTGGCGGACGAACCCCACCCCCAAGAGGGGCAGGTCGCACGAGACCGCCAGGCTCCACTCGGTCCGGGCCGCCCGCAGTCCCTCCCGGAGGGCCGCCAGGGGCCCCTCGAAGGGCACAGGGTCCACCACGACCCGCACTGGGAGCCCCCGCAGTTTCCCCGGGTCGTTGGTCACCGCCACCACCTCCCCGGCCACGGCCCGGAGGGTCTCCACCATCCGGTCCACCACCCGGACCCCCGGGGCGACCTCGGCCAGGGCCTTGTCGCTCCCCATCCGGCTGCTGCGGCCGCCGGCGAGGAGGAGGGCCGTGAGGGGAAGGGTCATTTGCGGCGCTTCTTGCCGCTGCGGGCGAGGGGCTCTACTCGGGCCGCGCAGAACTTGAACTCGGGAATCTTGGCGCTCGGGTCGAGGGCGTCAATCGTGAGGAGGTTGGCCGCGGCCTCCCGGTAGTGGAAGGGCAGGAAGAGGGTCCCGGGCCGGACCCCGGCGCGGGCGCGGACCTTGAGGACCACCGCGCCCCGGCGGCTCTCCACCCGCGCCCGATCTCCGGAGCGCAGGCCGAGGCGCCGGAGGTCGGCGGGATTCATGTCGGCCCAGGGCTCCGGCGCGATGGCATCGAGGGCTCCGGCGCGGCGGGTCATGGTCCCCGTGTGCCAGTGCTCCAGGTAGCGGCCCGTGTTCAGGACGAATGGATAGGCCCGGCTCGGCAGCTCCCGCGCGGGCGCGAACTCGGCGGGGACGAATTTGCCCCTGCCGCGGCCCACCTTGTCGGTGTAGAGGAAGGGCGTCCCCGGGTGGTCGAGGGTCGGCGCGGGCCACTGGAGGCCCCGCCCGGCGATGCGCCCGTAGGTGATTCCGCCGAACTCCGGGACCACCCGCCGCACCTCCTCTTGGATGTCCCCGGGGCCGCGGTAGGGCTGGGGGTGGCCGAGGCGGGCGCAGAGGTCGAGCAGGATTTCCCAGTCCTGCCGGGCCCGCCCGGGCGGGGCGAGAGCGGCGCGGCCCAACTGGACCCGCCGGTCCGTGTTCACGTAGGTCCCGCTCTTTTCGAGGCCGCTGGCGGCGGGCAGGACCACGTCGGCATACTCGGCGGTCTCCGTGAGGAAGATGTCCTGGACCGCCAGGAACTCGATGGAGCTGAGGCTCTCTTCGGCGTGGCGCAGGTTGGGGTCGGAGAGCAGCGGGTTCTCTCCCATGACGTAGAGCCCCCGGATTTGACCCCGGCCCACCGCATCCACAATCTCGGTCACGGTCAGCCCCCGGGGCGGGAGGTTGCCGGCCCCCCACGCCTCCCCGAACCTCCGCCGGACCTCCGGGTCGTCGGCAGCCTGGTAGCCGGGGTAATACATCGGGATGGCCCCCATGTCGCTCGCCCCCTGGACGTTGTTCTGCCCCCGGAGAGGGTTCAGGCCCGTCCCGGGCCGCCCCAGGTTGCCGGTGAGCAGGACGAGGTTGATGAGGCTGAACGAGTTGTCGCTCCCGGTGGTGTGCTGGCTGACGCCCATGCCCCAGCAGACGGCCACGCGGTCCGCCTCCCCGATGAGCCGGGCGGCGCGCTTCAGGTCGGCGACGGGAACGCCGGTGAGCCTCGACACCCGCTCCGGAGTGTAGGCCCGGACGGTCCGCCGGAGCGTGTCGAACCCCTCGGTGTGCTTCTCGATGAACTCCCGGTCCTCCAGGCCCCACTTCAGAATCAGGTGCATGAGGCCGTTGTAGAGGGCGACGTCGGTCCCGGGCCGTATCTGCAGCAGGAGGTCGGCGTGGCGGGACAGGGCGATGGCCCGGGTGTCCACCACGATGAGCCGCGAGCCCCGCTTCGCCGCCTGCTTGAGGAAGGTCGCGATGACCGGGTGGTTCTCGGTGGTGTTGCTGCCGGTCACGATGAGGACATCCGCCTCCGGGATGTCGTCGATGGAGTTGCTCATGGAGCCGGAGCCGAGGCTAACCTGGAGGGCGTGGACCGACGAGGAGTGGCAGAGCCGCGTGCAGTGGTCGATGTGGGGCGAACCGAGGACCGCCCGGACGAACTTCTGGAAGAGGTAGTTCTCCTCGTTCGTGCACTTGGCCGACGAGAACCCGGCGAGGGCCTCCGGGCCGCGGGCCTCGCGGATTTCCCGCAACCTCCGGGCCACGCGGTCGAGGGCCTCGTCCCAGGTCGCCTCGCGGAACACCTCCTCCACGCGGCGGCCGTCGAGGGGTCCGCGGGGAACTCCTTCGCGGCGGATGAGCGGGGCCGTCAGCCGGTCGGGGTGGAGTGCGTAGGTCCAGCCGAAGCGGCCCTTGACGCAGAGGCGGCCCCGGTTGGCCGGGCCGTCGTCGGCGCCGGTCACGCGGGTGATGGCGGGCTTGCCTCCGACCGTCGCCACGTGGTAGTCGAGGGTGCACCCTACGCCGCAGTAAACGCAGACCGAGCGGACCTTCTCCTCCTTCACGGGCGCTGGGAGGTCCGCCACCGTCTTCTCCAGGAGGGCCCCGGTCGGACAGACCTGCACGCACTCGCCGCAGGTGACGCAGGACGATTGGCCCATCGGGTCGCCGTAGTCGAAGATGACGGAGGCCTCCGCGCCCCTCCCCCGGAGGCCAATCACCTCGTTCACCTGGATGTCGTCGCACGCCCGGACGCACCGGTGGCAGAGGATGCAGGCGGCGGGGTCGAAGACAATCGCCGGGTTGGAGACATCCTTGGCGTGGCCGTTTCCGTGCGGGGCAAAGCGACTTGCCATCAATCCTTCCTGCCGCGCCCAGTTCTCCAGTTCACACCCCTCGGGGAGCAGCGTCTTCTTGCACGGGGCGGGGTGGTCGGCTATGAGGAGTTCGAGGACGAGCCTCCGCGATTTGCGGGCCCGCTCGGTCGAGGTCCGGACCACCATGCCCTCTTCGGCCTTCCGGGCGCACGCCGGGACTAGGACCCGGCTGCCCTCGACCTCCACCAGGCAGGCGCGGCAGGAGCCGGCGACCGGGAGCCTCGGGTGGTAGCAGAGGACGGGGAGGGAGATGCCGAGGGAGGAAGCGGCCTGGAGGAGGGTCTGGCCCGCTTCGACTTCAACGGCCTGGCCGTCGAGGGTAAGATGGACGCGAGAATGGAGAACGTGCTTCATCGTTCTACGATTTTTGTAAACCCCGCATCTCGCAGTGCCTGACAAATCTCGGAAGCATGGCGTGATTTTGCGCGGAAACTCCAGAACAGTCCTGCCTTTTTGAGGAAATAAAGACTCTTCCCATGTCGGGACACGGATTCAATCTCTTCAAATTCTAAAATCGTGGATGGCAGAAATCGCAGAAGTGCGTTTTGCGTCTTAATATAGCCTTGTTCAACCCTCCAAACTCTGAATGAGCCCAACACCGCGAGGGACGCTAAGACGGCATTGGAAATTAGGAGAGGAACAGTTGTTACTGCTCTTGGAAAATCCACAGCCAGTAATGGGATGGCGAAGAGCAACGTAAAGAACGCAAACGAACCTGCTAAAATCTTCAATTGTGGAAAGCTGACAAGGAATGGGTTGGCAGTTGTTGAGGCCTTGTCAGAGGATTGATCCGCGGTGACGCGCACTATCATGCGGAACCTCTTAGAAACCCTGTCCGTGAAAGCTTGACGGGCCTCGCGCTCGATGCGCTACTCGCCCTCGCTCGGGCTCGTCGGCGGCATGTGGTGTGCGCTTGCGAGGCTCGCGCTCATCACACAACAGCCGCCTACGCGCATCTTCGCGCTTCGGCCTTTGCTCTTGCTTCCAAGAAGTCTGGTTCACCCCAAGGGGATAAGGA
>CAZANW010000107.1:0-4403 GCA_964486625.1 uncultured Halobacteria archaeon | reverse complement strand
CACCCTGAACGACTTCACGTCATGACCCCCCGGCCTTCAGGCCGGGGTAGGTCAGGCGGCGGGGCATTCCCGGGCTCTGGAGCGTTCTCCGGCGGGGAGGGGCCCGACCCGTCCACCAGCCGCCCGTCCCTCAGCTTCACGGCCCGGTGGCACCGCGCCCCCAGGGCGGGGTTGTGGGAGACCACCACCAGGGTCTGCCCCTCCCGGTTCAGGTCCTGGAAGAGGTCGAGAATCTCCTCCCCCGTCCGCGAATCGAGGTTCCCCGTCGGTTCGTCGGCGAGGATGATGCGGGGCCGGTTCACGAGGGCCCGGGCGACGGCGACCCGCTGCCGCTGGCCGCCGCTCAACTCGAAGGGGCGGTGGCGGAGGCGGTCCCCGAGGCCCACCTTCCGGAGCAGCTCCTCCGCCCGGGCCCGCAGGTCGGCCTCCCGGGCCACCGGCAGGAGCGGGGCCATGACGTTCTCCAGGGCCGTGAGGTTGGCGAGGAGGTTGAAGGTCTGGAAGACGAAGCCGATGCGCTCCCGCCGGATGCGGGAGAGGGCCGAGTCCCGGAGGCGGGCGATGTCCCGGCCCTCGACGAGGACCTCGCCGGAGGTGGGGCGGTCGAGGGCCCCGAGCATGTTCAGGAGGGTGGACTTGCCGCTCCCGGAGGCGCCGAAGACCCCCAGGAACTCCCCCGCCCGGACGTGGAGGCAGACGCCGTCCAGCGCCCGGACCTGCTCCTTGCCCAGGGTGTAGATTTTCGTCACATTCCGTGCCTCCAAGACGAGTTGTTCACTCATAGCGCAGCGCCTCCGCGGGCTGGATGCGGGTGGTGGACCAGGCGGGGTAGAGGCCCCCCAGGACCCCCAGGGAGAGGGCGAAGAGGAGCGCTTGGACCAGCAGCCCCGGCGAGAGGTCGTAGGCGAGGCTCGGCTGCGCCGCCTGGATGGCGGGCAGCGCCCCCGCCCCGACTGCGATGCCGACCCCGCCTCCCGCGAGACCGACGACCACAGATTCCAGCAGGACGGCCCGCATCACTTCGCCGCTCGACCACCCCACCGCCTTGAGGATTCCAATCTCCCTCCGCCGCTCCAGGACGTTCATCAGCATCGAGTTGGCGATGCCGATGCCCCCCACGACGGCCGCGAGGGCGGTGATGGCGAAGGCCGCGCTCCGGACCGTGCCCAGGAGGTCCGACAGTTGGGCCGCCGAGGAGGCGGGGGTATCGGCGCTCACCCCGGGGATTTTCAGGGCGATGCGGCGGGCCACCCGGTCAATCTCGGAGAGGTCCCGGACGTCCACCGTGACGATGTTCACCTCCCCGTTCTGGAGGCCCGCCATCTCCCGGGCGGTCTCGATGGGGACCGCCACCTGGGTGTCGATGAAGGGGGAGCCGGTCTCGAAGAGGCCCACCACCCGGAACTCCCGGCTCTCGATGCGGAGGGTGTCCCCCACCTGCTTGCGGAAGGTCTGGGCGACGTCCTTTCCCAGGACCGCCGAGAACCGGTCGCCGGGGATGAGGAACCGGCCGGTCCGGAGGTTCCGGAGAATCATCGAGCCGGGCGACAGCCGCTCCTTGGCCGGGTCGAGCCCCAGGAGGGTCGGGGGCGGCCCCCCGATGAGGTTGAAGGTGATTTCCCTGCCCTCGATGGAACTCAGGGTCCGGAAGACCTGGGGACTCGCCTGGAGGACCCCCTCGATCCTCTCAATCCGCTCCACCACCTCGGCGGGGAGGAGGCTCGACTCGGGGAAGAGGACCCCCTTCTGGCTCACGGCGATGCGCTGGACCTTCTCGAGGGTGTTGAGGACCGCCGACTGGAGGCCGTCCGCCAGGGCCACCAGGGTCACGATGGCGGCCACCCCGATGGTGACGCCGAGCAGGGTGAGGACCGTCCGGCCCTTCCGGTGGCCGAAGTTGCGGAGGGCGTAGCGGAGATAGACGGAGGCCACGGGAGCGGCTCAGGGGGGCACCTTCCGCCTCCGGCGCAGCCACCAGAGGGCCCCCAGGGCTAGAACGGCCGCCAGAGCCGCGACGGGGGCGGAAGCGCCCCCTCCGCCGGCGGCCACCGACACCGTCAGGGTCTCCGTGAGATTGGACTCGCGCCCCTGCCCGTCTAGGTAGCGGACTTGGAGGGAGTGGTTCTCGACGCCCGCCCCGCCCGAGCGGAGGGTGAAGAGGGAGGAGGCCACGTCCCGGGGCCGGACGGTCCCGAGGAACTCGGTGGCCCGGCCGTCCAGGACCGCCCGGGCCGAGCGCGCCTCGGCGGTCCCCGCGTTCTCCAACTGGACCGTGAGGAGGAACTCCTGGCCCGCCGAGACCCGGGCGGGGTCGGTCCGGACCCCCGCCACCTCGATGCGGGGCGCGCCCCCGAGGACGAACCCCACCACGTCCTTGACCGGGGTCTGCTCCTGGCCGTTGGCGTTCTGGTAGAGGAGGGTGACCGGAATCGAGTAGGGGCCGGCCTTGGCGGTGTCGCTGGAGACCATGGGGAAGTCAACGGTTTTTTCCTCCCCCGGGGCGAGGCTTCCGGCGTAGCCCACGAAGTCCCGGAGGGGGTTGAAGGGGACCTCCACCAGCTGGAGGTTGGACTGGGTGAGAAGCGAGGGGCTGAAGGGCTGGCCCGGGTTGACCTGCTGCTGCTGGCTGACCTCGTAGGCGAAGAAGAGCCGGACCTGCAGGGCTGCGCCGACCCCCTGGTTCCTCACCTTCACTTGGAGGGTGAAGGGCTGGCGCGGGAGGGGGTCGGGCTCGGCCCGGACCCCGGTGATGCCGATGAGGGGCGGGTTGGAGATGTTGATGCGGGCGAAGGCGTCGGCCCACTCCTCCACCGCCCCCTTGGAGTAGTTCACGGTCACCCGGACGGAGAAGGCCCCCTTCTCGGCCCCCGGGTTCACGGCCAGGGGCAGGTTGACCTGGACCGACTGCTCCGGGTCGAGCCGCTCCAGGTAGCGGGGGGAAGCCAGAATCTGGGAGGTGAGGGGCTCCAGGACCGCCGTGATGCGCAGGTTCCGGAGGGTCTGGTTCACGCTGTTGCTGAGGCTCACGATGACGTTCCCCTGCTCCCCGGGCTGGAGGTCGGCGTCGGTCATGTCGGCGGTGACCTTGAGGACCGGGGCCTGGGCGAGGGCGGGGGCCGCCAGGAGCACGAGGAAGAGGACCCCCACCCATGCGCGCGGTTTCATCGCCGTCGTAACGTCAAGACGGCGGGGCGATAAAGGTGTTGTTGCCGCTCCTCTCGGGAACCCTCCCGTCCCGTCGTCGCGGGCCTCTATCCCGCGACGCCTTCGCGTCGCGTGGCAGTCAAAGGGTCAGGCCCGCGCCGGTCCTCTCGGGAACTCTCTCGTTTCGTCGGCAACGGCGGTTGACCTGGGTCGAAGGGTCACTTCTTCCGGTAGCGGGCGATCAGTTCGTCGGTCCGTAGGAGCGCCTCCTGGCTCCTCCGGAAGTGCTCCCGGGCCGCGGCGAACTCCCGGAGGAACCCCTCCTCGTCCCCCGTGCGGACGCGCTTCATGAGGTTCTCCACCTCCTCCAGGAAGGCCCGCTGGACCGGCTCCGTGTCCAGCCCCCGCTGGATGGCGAAGTAGAGTTTCGGGTTCTGGGCCAGGAGGCGCCCTGCCAGGTCCACGGTGATTTCGTAGGGGGGGCTCATGAACTCCCGGGCCTTCTCGACGTCGAAGCCCAGTTTCCGGAGGGTCAGGCCGAAGGCGAGCTGGGTGAAGTGGGTAAGCCCCTGGACGACCGCCATCCATTTGTCGTGCTCCTCCGGGGTCATCACCGGGCAGCGCGCCCCCGCCCCCTCGAAGAGCTCTTGGAGCTTCTGGAACCACTTGCCCCGCCCCACGGGGGTCAGGATGAGGGTCTGCCCCTCCAGGCTCCGGGCCGTGGGCCCGAAGAGGGGGTGGGCGCCGATGACCTCCACCTCGGCCGGGGCGGAGGACTTCATCGCCTCCACCGGCCCCCGCTTCACCGAGGTGACGTCCATGAGGAAGGAGCCGGGCTTCAGGGAGCGGGCCAGTGACTTGACGACCTCGGCGGTGGCCGGAATCGGGACCGAGACGAGGACCCCGTCGCTCTCCTTCACCGCCCGGAGGAGGCTGCTCTCGTAGCCCACGCCGAGTTCGGTCGCGACCTCGGGGGCCTTCGGGTCCACGTCCACCAGGAGGACCTCCCAGCCCTTGCTGGCGAAGAAGCGGCAGAAAAAGCGCCCCATCCCTCCGGCGCCGCCGACAATGGTGACTCTCATGCGGGCATCCGCTCCCGGACCGCCCTGCGCATCGCGGCCACCGGGGGCTCCCGGCCGGTCCAGAACTTGAACGACGCGGCCCCCTGCTCCACCAGCATCTCCAATCCGCTCAACACCCGCGCACCACGGCGGCGGGCCCTTTGCAGGAGTTCGGTATCGCGCGGGAAGTAGACGATG
>CAZANW010000106.1:0-4436 GCA_964486625.1 uncultured Halobacteria archaeon | reverse complement strand
GTTCACAGGCCCGCTCTCCCCCCCTCCCCCATCCCGGAGGTGACCAATGGTCAGCGCCCTTGAGCTCTCCTGGGCCATCCCCCTCGCGCCCGTCATTGCCTTCGTCCTCATCGGGCTCGTCGGCAAGCGGACTCCCCACCAGGGGGGGCTCATCGCCATCGCGGGGGTCGCGCTCTCCCTCCTCCTGACCCTCGGCGCCTTCCGCGAGTCGTTCCTCTACCCCGAGGCGCTGCCCTTCAAGATGGAGCGGACCTGGATTCCTGGCACTTCATTGACCTACGGAGTCCGGGTGGACACCCTGAGCCTCCTCATGTCGCTGGTGGTGACCACCATCGGCCTCGGGGTCGTCGTCTACTCCCTGGGCTACATGAAAGGCGACCCCGGCCTCCGGAGATACTTCGCCGAAATCTCGGTCTTCGTGGGCTCGATGCTCGGCCTCGTCCTCGCGAGCAACTACCTGCTGCTCTTCGTCTTCTGGGAACTGGTCGGCGTCTGCTCCTACCTCCTCATCGGCTTCTGGTTCGAGAAGCCCTCGGCGGCCAAGGCGGCGGTGAAGGCGTTCGTCGTCACGCGGTTCGGCGACCTCTTCATGCTGGCCGGAATCCTCCTGCTCTTCAAGCAGTTCGGGACCCTCGACTTCGACGGGGTGTTCAACGCGGCGAAGGCGCAGAACGCCGACGTCACCCTCGCCGCGCTGCTGCTCTTCGGCGGCGCGGTCGGGAAGAGCGCCCAGGTCCCGCTGCATGTCTGGCTGCCGGACGCCATGGAGGGCCCCACCACGGTCTCGGCCCTCATCCACGCCGCGACGATGGTCAAGGCGGGGGTCTATCTCGTGGCCCGCTCCATGCCGCTCTTCGTCCTCGCCCCCCAAGCGATGCTCGTCGTCGCCGCCATCGGCGCGGTGACCGCGTTGCTGGCCGCGAGCATGGGCCTTGTCGCCAACGACATCAAGCGGGTCATGGCCTACTCGACCGTGAGCCAGCTTGGCTACATGTTCATGGCCCTCGGCGTCGGGGCCTACGCGGCCGGGTTGCTCCAGCTCCTCAGCCACGCCTACTTCAAGGCGCTCCTCTTCCTGTCGGCGGGCTCAGTGATTCACACCGTCGGGACCAACGACCTCCGCCTCATGGGCGGCCTCCGCAAGGTGATGCCGGTCACCAGCCTCGCCATGATGGTGGGCGGCCTCAGCCTCGCCGGAATCCCCCCCTTCAGCGGCTTCTGGTCGAAGGACGAGGTGCTGGGGGCGGCGTGGCGCGCCAACCCCCTCCTCTTCGCGGCGGGCCTCGCGGCGGCCCTCTTCACCGCCTTCTACGTTTCCCGCATGTGGTCCATGACCTTCGCCAGGGAGTTCCGGGGGCCCGCCGAGAAAAAGGAGCACCTCCACGAGTCGCCGCGGGTGATGGCCTGGGTCCTCCTCGCCCTCGTCCCGCCGGCGGCCCTCGTCTCCTACTGGGGCTTCGCGGGCTTCGGCCGCTTCGTGGAGCTCGCCCAGGAGCCCTTCCGCATCCAACTGATGGGCGAGGCCATCCTCCCGCCGGTGGCGGCCCTCTCGGCGGCCGTCGCCCTCCTCGGAATCTACCTCGGCTACCGGTTCTACGGGAGCGCGAAGGGCAACCCGGAGGTCTTCACCGCCACCCCTGCGCGGGCGAAATTGCACCGGATGCTGGAGCGGAAGTATGGCTTCGACGACGCCTATGGCGCGGCGGCGCGCGGCTTCGTCAGGATCGCCGACGGAATCCACTGGAACGACCTGAATGTGGTGGACGGGGTCATCCACGGAATCGCGAAGGGGACGGCGGGCCTGGGCCGGCGGCTGCGGCGGCTCCAGAGCGGGATGGTCCAGAACTACACGACCCTGGTCGCCCTCGGCGCGGCCCTGCTGATGGTGCTCGCGTGGAGGTTCCGATAGATGGCGGGGGGTCTCCTGTCCCTGATTCTCTTCCTCCCCCTCCTCGGGACCGTGGCCATCGCCCTCGCCCGCAACCCGAAGGCGGTGCGGGCCGTCGCCCTCCTCTTCACCCTCGCCCCCCTCCTCCTCGCGGTCCCCCTGGTGGCGAACTTCGTCTACTCCTTCGGCGCTTTCAACTCGTTCTTCCAATTCACCGAGAAGGCGGCCCTGGTCCCCTACTTCGGCATCTCCTACTCCCTCGGGGTGGACGGCCTCTCCCTGCCCCTGGTGGCCCTCACGGTCCTGCTCTTCTTCCTCGCCGCGGTGTTCTCCTGGGACGTCGAGCACCGGCCCCGGGCCTACTTCGGGCTTCTGCTGCTCATGGAGACCGGCGTCCTCGGCGTCTTCTCGTCGCTGGACCTCTTCCTCTTCTTCGTCTTCTGGGAGGTCGTCCTCATCCCGATGTATTTCTTCATCGCCATCTGGGGAGGGCCGCGCCGGGACTACGCCTCCTTCAAGTTCCTCATCTACACCAACGTCGGCGGGCTCGTCATGCTCCTCGGCCTCGTGGCCCTCTTCCTCTCCACCGGCGGCTGGACCTTCGACCTCGTCGAGATTGGCAAGGCGGCCCCCGGCCTGCCCCAGGGCCTCCAGGCGCTGATTTTCTCCGCCTTCCTCTTCGGCTTCGGAATCAAGTTCCCCCTCGTCCCGGTCCACACCTGGCTCCCCGACGCCCACGTCGAGGCGCCGACGGCGGGCTCGGTCCTGCTGGCGGGGCTGCTGCTGAAGATGGGGGGCTACGGCCTCCTCCGCTTCGGCTTCGGGATGCTCCCCGGGGGCGTGGCGGGGCAGGTGCCGCTCCTCCCCATCAGGATGACCGACCTGATGCTCTTCCTCGCCGTCCTCTCGATTCTCTACGGCGCGGCGGTCTGCCTCTCCCAGCGCGACCTGAAGCGGCTCGTCGCCTACTCCTCGGTGAGCCACATGGGGTTCGTGCTGCTCGGATACACGGTCGGCACCCCGCTGGCCGTCCAGGGCGCGGTCTTCATGATGGTGAGCCACGGCCTCATCTCCCCGCTGCTCTTCATGGCGGCCGGGGCGCTCCAGCACCACGCCGGCTCCCGGGACATCCCGCGGATGAGCGGCATGGCCTCCAAGATGCCGCTCTACGCCACCCTCCTCACTCTCGGGGCGCTCGCCTCGGTCGGCGTCCCGGGAATGAGCGGATTCGTCGCCGAGTTCCTCGTCTTCCTCGGGACGTGGCCGGTCCTCGGCATCTGGACCCTGCTCCCCATCGGAGCCGTCGTGATTGGGACTGCCTATCTGTTCTGGGCCCTCATGCGCGCCATGTTCGGGCCGACGCGAATCCCGCAGGAAGCGCACGGCCCGAAGTTCGACGTCGCCCCCTACGAGGCGGTCCCGATGGCGCTCCTGATGGCGGCCATCGTCCTCTTCGGCCTCTTCCCCGAGCCCCTTCTCCGGGTCCTCTCGGTGGTGGGCGGCGGCTGAGATGGAGCCGCTGTTCCTGCTGCTGATTCTGGGGCTCTTCGGCCTCGCCGCCCCTGCCCTCGACCGCGCGACGAAGAGCCGGTTGCCCCTCCACGCCGCCTCGCTCGTCGCCATCCTGGCCGCCCTCGCCTACGCCGCCCTCCTCTGGGCAACCGGGCCCCCGGGGCCCGCGCTCGGGGGGATGCTGCGCTTCGACGCCTTCGCCCTCTTCTTCACCCTCGTCGTCCTCGCCGGGGGCCTCATCGCCCTCCTCGCCTCCCTCTCCCACATCGGCCCGAAGGAGCCCCACCAGGGGGAGTTCCACGCCCTGCTCCTCCTCTCCCTCCTCGGCATGGCGGTGGTCTCGGCCAGCGCCGACCTCGTCCCGCTTTTCATCGGCTTCGAACTCTCCTCCCTGTCCACCTTCGCCCTCGTCGCCTACCGGAAGTCGAGGCCCGAGGCCTCCGAGGGTGCGATGAAGTTCTTCGTGGTCGGCGCCTTCTCGGCCGCCCTCATGCTCTTCGGCATCTCCCTCCTCTACGGGCTCACCGGCACCACCCGCATCGACGGCCTCGCCCCGGCCCTCCAGTCGGGAGCCCCGCTCGCGACCGCGGGCCTCGCGCTGCTCCTCGTCGGGTTCGGATTCAAGGTGGCGGCGGTCCCCTTCCACGCCTGGCTCCCCGACACCTACGAGGGGGCCACGGCTCCGGTCGCCTCGTTCCTCGCCGCCGCCTCGAAGAAAATGGGGTTCGCGGCCCTCTTCCGGGTCTTCTTCGTGGCCGCGGTCGCCCTCCGGGCCGACTGGAGCCCGCCCTTCTTCCTGCTTGCGATTCTCACGATGACCGTCGGCAACGCGGCGGCCCTCGTCCAGACGAGCGTGAAGCGGCTGCTCGCCTACTCCAGCATCGCCCACGCGGGCTACATCCTCATTCCCCTCGGGGCGGCCACGGCGTCGGCAGCGGCGAACCAGGTCTTCCTCACCGGCGGCTTCCTCCACGTCCTCGCCCACGTCTTCATGGCGGGGGGCGCCTTCGCCGGGGTGGCCGTGGTGGCGCAGTGG
>CAZANW010000105.1:0-4555 GCA_964486625.1 uncultured Halobacteria archaeon | reverse complement strand
GCCGTAGAGCGCACCCATTTGCGACGCAGTCGCAAGGTGGGTGCGGCTCTGGGTATGGGAGTCATTGTTAATCTGTTGGCTGTCATAACTGGGCCTGTTGACAGAAACTGCGGTCTTTAGTCTGTTTGTTGGCGCCATACCTCACCCCAATTCGGACTTGTCAGGGTTTGATGTATAAAGATTGCTCTATGTTAATTAATTAGATTTGCTCTACTGATAGTTGTTTTTTAAAAGTAAAAATTTTAAAAATGAGTTCAGTGACTATTTTAAATCCAACTTGTTTACAAATCCAAAATTTTACCACTATCTGGCCTAAATTCGGGCCAAATTGGCCAAAATTACTTCTACAAATGAACTGCCACTCTACTGAAGACAGGAGAGATGGAGTCCCCCTTAAATCGCCACATACCACCACCGTTGGACAACGTGCTAAAGTCGCCGCTCGCGCGCGAAATGGAGTCCCGGGCCCAAGGGAGGGTTGGGAGGAAGGAGAGAGCGGGCCCCGCGAACTTGCGTTCGCAGGACCCACCCTTGCGGCTTCGCCGCAAGAGCGGGCCCGGGAAGGGAGGTCTCCAGTCCCTACTACGCGCTCCAAGTGGAAAAGGGTTTCGTTCTGTTAATTTAAACGCTGCTGCTTTTTGTCTATTTCGTTCTCCGACTCTCTCTAATTAACTATACTCGCATACATGGACGGTATCTCTCTCCCACAAAAAAAAACCGCGTCCCGCCAGCCAGTTCGCAGTGGATGGCCAAGGTAGGCGAGGACGTGACGATGTGTTTGGATTTCAGTCGAATCGGACTATAGCGACTGATTTTGCCGACACTCTCCCGGAAAACCGGCGTCGGTGGCGACCCCACCATTTTCATACTTGGTCCATCTTGAACCATGGCTCCATTATCTCTCCACGACGTTCTCTCCCGCCGCGGCTGGATGCCCACCCCGGCCCAGGAGCGCGCCTACGGTCCCATCCTCTCCGGCCGCCACCTCCTTCTCGTCGCACCCACCGGCTCGGGCAAGACCGAGGCGGCGCTGATTCCCCTCATCGAGAGGCTCAAAGGACCCAAACCGCCGGGGATTCGCATCCTCTACATCACCCCTCTGCGGGCGCTGAACCGAGACCTCGTCGCGCGCCTCCGGGGCATCGCCGAGGAGAGCGGCCTCCGGGCGGAGGTGCGCCACGGCGACACCCCGCAGGCGGAGCGGCGCAAGCAGTCGCTCCGGCCCCCCGACCTGCTGCTGACGACCCCCGAGTCCCTCCAGGCGATGCTTCTGGGCCGCAATCTCCGAGCCCACCTGAAGGGCGTGAAGGCGGTGGTGGTGGACGAAGTGCACGAACTCGCCGGGAACAAGCGGGGCGCGCAATTGACCGTCGGGCTGGAGAGGCTCGCACGGGTCGCCGGAGAATACCAGCGCGTGGGGCTCAGCGCCACCGCCGGGACCCCCGAGCGGCTCGCGGCGCTCCTCTGCGGCGGCCGCCCGTGCGACGTCGAGGTGGTCCCGATGGCGCGCGCCCTGGCGCTCGACGTGGTGCGGCCGGTCGCTTCCTCGGGGGCCGACCTCGACTTGGCCGGGCGGCTCGGGGTCGAGGCGGACCTCGCGGCGCGGCTCCGGTGGCTCGCCCGCGAAATCGAGTCCCACCCGGGGGCCCTCATCTTCACCAACACCCGCCAGACGGCGGAAGTCCTCGGCTCGCGGCTGAAGCAGATGGGCGTGTCAGCAGAAGTGCACCACGGCTCCCTTTCGGCGCCCGTGCGCGTCGAAGCCGAAGAGCGCTTCCGGCGCGGCGAGGTCCGGGCGCTGGTCTGCACGTCGAGCCTCGAACTCGGAATCGATATCGGCAGCGTCGATTTCGTGGTCCAATACGGTTCGCCGCGCCAGGTCTCGCGGTTGGTCCAGCGGGCGGGCCGCTCGGGCCACCGGCCCGGCGCCGAGGCGCGGGGGGCTGTGGCCGCCACCGACCTCGACGACCTGCTGGAGTGCGTGGTGATTTCCGCCCGCGCCATGAGGGGCGACCTGGAACCGGTGGAGCCCGTTCCGCTCCCGCTCGACGTCCTCGCGAACCAGTTGGCCGCGATGCTCGTCGAGGGGGTCCCGAAGGAGGAGGTCCCCGCCCTCCTGCGGCGGGCGGAGCCCTTCCGGGGCCTCTCCGACGAAACTCTGGGTCGCGTCGCCGAGTCCCTCCGGCAGGCGGGTCTGCGGCCCCGGGGCCGCGCCCGGAGCTACGTCGTCGAGAACCTCTCGATGATTCCCGACGAGAAGAAACTGGAACTCTACGACCTGGCCCGGCGCAAGACCGTGGGGAGCCTCGACGAGGCGTTCGTGCTGAAGTTCTCCGAGCCCGGCTCGACGGTCATCGTGCGGGGCGAGGCGTGGCGCGTTGTGTCCATCGAGTCTGGAGATGCAGAGAAGGACAAGCCCGGCCGCGTCCTCGTCGAGCCGCTGCCGTCGCTGGAGGGTGAGGTCCCCCACTGGGAGGGGGAGGAAATTCTCGTCCCCTTCGAGGTCGCGCAGGAGGTCGGGGCGGTCCGGCGCCGCATCGCCGAGGGCCTGGCGGCCGGGAAATCCGACCGTGAGATTGCCGGGGAGGTCGCGGCCCTCTATCCGGTCTCGGCTGCGGTCCTCGAGCCGCTCATCGCCACTCTGAGGGAGCACGTGGCGTCAGCACCCGTCCCGGACGACCAGACCCTGGTGGCGGAAATCAGCCCCCGCGAGTCGGTTCTGCACCTCTGCGGCGGCCACCGCCTCAACGAGACCGTGGGGCGCGCCGTCGCCATGCTACTCTCGGCCCGGACCGGCTCCTCGGTGGCCCTCCGAGCGGAGCCGACCCGCATCCACCTGACCCACCCCCCGAAGGCGCCCCTCCGGGCAGTCCTCCAGGAGTTGCGCCCCGAGCACGCGGCGCTGGCCGAGCGCGCCCTCCGGGGGACCCCCCTCGCCCTCTGGAAGACCGCCCACATCGCGCGCAAGTTCGGCCTCCTGGCGCCCGGCGCGGTGCTTGATTCCCGGGCCGCCTCCATGTGGAAGGGGAGCCCGGTGGAGGAGGAGGCACTGCGCGAACTGGCCCGGGAGCGGCTCGACCTCCCGGGGGCCCGGAGGGTGCTGGAGGACCTCGCATCGGGCGCGCTGGCGCTGAAGTTCTCCGGCCCCACCCCCCTCGGCCGGGGGCCGGACCGGGCGCGCGAACTGCTGCTGCCCGAGCGGGCCGTGGGCTCCATCCTGAAGGCGCTGGAGGCGCGCATCCTCCGGGACCGGGTGGCCCTGGTGTGTGCGGCGTGCGGAAAATACCGGGCGGTCAAGGCGGTCGCGTCCGTCGAGGCGAAGCCCGAGTGCCCCAAGTGCGGCTCGCGACTCGTCGCCGCCCTCAAGCCGTGGGACGAGCCCGACCCGCGCCACCTCGGCCCGCCCCCGCGCGGGGCTCCTCCGAAGCCTGTTTCCCCGGAGCGCGAGCGGCTCCTCCGGAACGCCAACGTCGTCCTCTCCTACGGCCGCGACGCGGTCTTCGCCCTCTCGGCCCGCGGGGTGGGGCCCGAGACCGCCGCGCGCATCCTCGGAAAGCATACAACCGGCAAGGTGGACCGGGAGGCGATGCTGCGCGACATCTGGGAAGCGGAGAGGAACTACGCACGGACGCGGTCGTTCTGGTCCGAGCCCGCCAGCGTCCAGGCGAGGGGGCGCAAATCGAAATGAGCCCCTTCCTCGTCATCCCCGCCCTCGACCTCTCCCGTGGCCGACTTGGAGCGACCTCCGGTCGCTCCCCCGCGCCTCTCCCCGAGGCGCGGGCGGTGAAGCTCCACGCCGCCAAGCCGGGAACCGGGCGCGACTACGGCGAGCCCCTCCGCTGGCTCCGGGAGTGGGAGTCGGCGGCGCCGGAACTGGTGATGGTGTTCGACCTCGACGCCCATTTCGGCACGGGGGAGAACCGGGACCTCCTGGGGCGGCTCGTCTCCGCGCTGGGCCCGCGGACGTCGGCGCTGGTGGGCGGGGGCATCGCGACCCGCGAGGCGGCGGCCCGCTGGCTCGACTCCGACCCCCGGGTGCGGGTCCTCCTGCTCGACCCCGCCAGCCGCGACCCGGATTTGGTGCGCTCCGTCGCGGGGACCTACGGGCGGCACCGGCTCTACCTCGGGGTGAACCACCGGGGGGGCTCCGATATCCGGGAGACCATCGAGCGGGCCAACGCCCTTGGACCTTCAGCCGCGGGGGTCATAGTGACCGATTTGAGCCGGGACGCCACCGGGGCGGGGCTCGACATGGACCTGTTCCGGACCCTCGCCCGGGAAATCCGGGTGCCGCTGATTGCGGCCGGGGGGCTTGCGTGGAAGGAGGAAATCCGGGAGTTGAAGGCGGTCGGGGCGGCGGGGGTGGTGGTGGGGAAGGCGACTTTCGACAGGAGGTACACGCTGAGGGAACTGATTCACGAGGGGGGGCGGTAGCGACTCAGCTCACTTCTTGCAAAGTGCCACCTATGCCCCTCACCTTATACACCTCCGACGCTGCCGACGAAGCGGACATCGTAATCTCCAGTGGTCGCGTACAGCTGCACAACAAACATGA
>CAZANW010000104.1:0-4768 GCA_964486625.1 uncultured Halobacteria archaeon | reverse complement strand
CGGGGCTGACGCGGATCTCCACGGGGACCGACCGGGTCTCGTTCCCCACCGAGGCGTTGACGCGGAGCGTGTATTTGCCGGGGTCGAGTCCCCGGTCCACGAGGGCGCAGGAGTAGGGCCCCCGCTCCTCCCCGGGCCCCACGGGCCCCACCTCGCGCCGAGCCGGGCTGATGTCGAGTTTCGGGGCGAAGGGGGCGGAGACCTCCAGGACCACGCCCGGGACCGCCTCGGAGGTCCGGAGGGAGAGGTTGAGGGTTGCGTTGCCCCCCGGGGGAATCTCGCCGCGGGAGAGGCTCGGGGCGAGGTCGAGGGAGAGGGCGGCGGCTGAAACCGGCAGCAGGAGAACCATCAGAAAGGCCGCTCCCCTCGTCATCCAGGCCTCTCCGGGCGGGTCGCATAAAAACTTTCATCACCCGCGCCCGCTCGTGATGCGACGGCGGGCGCAGGACTTGGAAAGTATATCGTGACGCCCGGGAAGCGGAGCCGATGGTCTTTCCGAGTGAAGTTCTGGTCGAGACCGGGGCCTCCATCGCCGAGAAGTGCGAGGCCGACGCGATTCTCTTCCTGAGCGACGACCTCCGGCTCTACGAGGCCCTCCGGGCCCGGGCCCGATGCAACGTGATTCTCTGCGTCGGGGACACCCAGACCTACTTCTCCTGCAAGGGCCGCGTGGAGCGGCTCCTCTACGTGGCCCCCTCGCCGGGCCGCTGGGGGCGGGTCCGCGACGCCCTCCTCCGGGCGGTGGCGGCCTCCTACCTCCGCTACGTGGACAACGTGGTCTGCATCGGCCCCCTCTCCCGCGCCGGGTCGGCCGCCAACGCCGTCGTCTGCCTCTCGGTGGCCGGGGAGCTGCCGGGCCTCGGCTCCGCCCTGCCCGAAATCGGAAAGCGGGTCCGGCCCGAGGCCTTCAGCGCCACCCTCTCCATCGCCCAGGAGCTCGCCACCGGAGGCGAGGACGGCCACCCCGTGGGGACCCTCTTCGTCCTGGGCGACACCCCCGCGGTCCTCCGATACTCCAAGCCCCTCTCCCTGAACCCCTTCAAGGGCTACCCTCCCTTCGAGCGGGCCGTGACCGCCCCCTCCTGCCGGGACTCCATCAAGCAGTTCGCGAAACTCGACGGCGGGTTCGTGGTGGACCGCGAGGGGACCATCCAGGCGGCCGGGGCCTTTTTCGACACCAACCACTCCCTCGTCGAGAACCCGCGGGGCCTCGGGACGCGCCACGCCGCGGCCGCGGCCGTGACCCGGGCGACGAAGGCGGTCGCCATCGCCGTCTCCGCCTCGGGGGGCGCCGTCCGCGTCTTCATGGACGGAAAAATCATCGAGGAAATCCGGCCCGAATAACCTTCACCCGATTCCCAGCAAGCGGTCCAGGGTCGGCGAGTAGGCCCGGAGGAACGTGAGGATGGCCACGCCGGCGATGACCCAACTGAGGATTCGCGCCGGCCAGGGCTTCGGAATCTTGTAGTCCCACCAGTGGATGACGTAGCCGAAGAGCATCTCCTCGGCCCCCAGGACCGCCGCCGAGGCGAGGCCATCGGCCAGGAGGCTCCGGAGCCCCCACGTCCCGTAGGGGACGAGGAGTTGGCCCAGGAAAGAGGCGAGGGGCACGCTGAACGCCCAGCCCGCCACGACCGCCACCGGGACCTCCCTAACGACCCACTTCCAGGGGTAGCGATAGACCCACAGTTCGCGGGTGTAGTGCTCCCACCCGAGGCCGGCGAGGAGGCCGACGAGCGCCTCGGAGGTCAGGTCCACGCCCGCGGCCCGGGCCCCGAGCCACAGGGCGGCCAGCAAGCCGAGCCAGACCGGGGTCAGGAGCATCCGGGATGCCTGCACCTCCCCGGGTGATGGTCTTTTTGAATCGAGGGCCGAGCCTCAAATCCCAGAATATGTTTTTGAGGCTCTCCGCCTCCCCCGTCCATGGCCCCGGGGGGAACGCTGCCTTACGGCTCCGGAAGTTTCGGCCGCTGGACCACCGATGAGTTCGGCCTCCCGGCCTACCTCTACACGGCCGCCGACCCGCGCCCCTGGCACCAGGTGGGAAACGACCGCATCACGGCGGTGGCCCACGCCGGCGGAGGCGCGGAACTGTTCACGTGGGAGACCTGTGCCAAGTGGCTGGACGCCCCGGGCCGCAGTTCTCCGGGACCGCGGACGGTCCCCGCGACCGCCGGCCCCGCGGCCCCCGACGGGCCGGCCCTCTTCGGGCTCGGATATGTCCAGCGCGAGAGCTCCGCCGGGAACCTGCGGTGGAGGGAGACTCTCTACGCGCCGTTCGGCGACTTCCCATTTGTCATATCTCGGGTGGACTTCGCGGCCCCGGAGGCGGCGGAGTGGGTCGCCTCCTGGGCCCCCCGCCCGCGGGAGCTCTTCTTCACCTTCCTGCGGTTCCTCCAGGGTCCCCTCTCCCCGAACGTCGGGCGGACCGAATACGACGCGGCCCGGAAAATCGCATGGGCCCGGATCGGCGGTCCCCGGACTTTGCCGCCGGAGCCCCGCCGCCGCGACCCCTGGTTCCCCGACCTCTTCCTCGCCCACCGGTCGGGGCCCCTGGCGGGTCCCGGGGCCGCGGAGGGGCTGGCGCTCCGCTACCGGACCGGCCCGGGGGAGGCGCGCATCGAGACGGCCGCGGGCTACGCCTACGCGCCGGAGGAGATTCCCGGCCAGGTGGAGCGGGCGCCCTCCCTGGAGGAGACGATGGCGCGCTGGAAGGAACTGGCCGGCTCCTGGGACCTGCCGGAGGCGTGGGTCGCCCGGGAGGCCGCCTGGTCCGCATACTACCTCCGCTCCGCCGCCCTCTACGACCGCTATCTTGAGGCCCACTCCGTCCCCCAGGGGGGCCTCTACCTCTACCGGTGGGGGGTCAACGGGGCCCCCCGCGACCTGGCCCAGCACGGCTGGCCGCTGATTTACCTCGACCCGGGAATGGCCCGGGAGGTCCTGAAGTTCCTCTTCCGGCTCCAACGGACCTCCGGGGAACTCCCGTGGGACTACTCGGGCTTCGGCTCCCGGGACCTCCACATCATGGAACCGAGCGACTCCGGCCTCTGGCTCTTCTGGTTCGCGACGGAGTATGTCTGGGCGACCCGCGATTTCGGGGTTCTCGACGAGACTTTCCCCTACTATCCGAAGCACGAGGGGCGCACGGGGAGCGGCTGGGACCACCTCCGCGCCTCCTGGCGCCACCTGCGGGACGAGGTGGGGACCGGCGCCCACGGGCTCATCCGGCTGAAGTTCAGCGACTGGAGCGACGAGATGGCTCCCGACGCCGGGCGGAACCCGTTCGGCCCGCTCGCGGGCTGGGTCCACCTCCGCAGGGTGCGGAGGCTCGGCGAATCGACCCTGAACACCGCCATGGCGTGCGCGGTCCTCCCGCGGCTGGCCGATTTGTTCCACGGGCGGGACGATGGGATGGAGAGGGAGATTCGGGATTTCGTCGAAGCCCAGCAAGGCGCCCTCCGGGCCCAGTGGAGGGGCCGCTGGTTCAACCGGGCCTGGTTCCACCCCCGGCGCGAGGTCGGCCGGGACCGCCTCTACATCGAGCCCCAGGTGTGGGCCCTCCTCGCCGGGGTTCCGGCCGGGATGGAGGCGCCTCTGCTGGAGTCGCTCAAGGGCCTGCCCTCCCCCCTCGGGGCGGTCTGCCTCTCCCCCCCGGAGGGCCAGTTGACCAGCCGCGCCGGGGAGTTGACCAGCGGGGGAATTTGGTATCTGCTCAACATGCTCCTGGTGGAGGCGCTCTCGGCCCGGGACCCGGAGGCCGCGTGGGCCGAGTTGAAGCGGAACACCCTGGCGAACCACGCGGCCCTCCACCCCGACCGGTGGTATGGCATCTGGAGCGGCAACGACTCCTGGAACGGGCCCGCTTCCCCGAGGCCCGGAGAGGCCCCGACGGGGCGCATCCCGTGGCTCAACCTGCCCGCAGTGGACTACCGGGCCTGGCCGGTCCAGATTGCCCACAGCCACGGCGCGCTCCTCTACATGCTGCTGAAGATGGCGGGCATCCGTCCCGGGCCGGGGGGATACGCCATCGACCCGAGATTCCCCTTCCCGAAGTTCAGGTTCCACGGCTCCCTGCTTGGGATGGAGTACCGCAACGGAGGCGCAGAGGGCTTCATCGTCCCCCGGGGCGGCGGAGGGGTCGAACTCCAGGTCCGCCCGCCCGCCGGTGCGGCTCCCGGAGAACTCCGGGTCGCGGTGGACGGGCGACCGGTCGATTTCGAGGTCTCCGCGGGCCGGGTCCGTTTTCCCGCGGAACTCCGGGCAGGGAAGCGCACAACTTGGAGCGTCGCGGCGAAAGGGTGAAACTACTTCCGGGAAGCGGCATCGCGCACTTCGACCGCGACCCCCCGCTTCAGGACTCCCATCTCGGCGCTCCCGAGGCGCGCCTGCCCCACCGCCAGCGGCCGGTCCTCGGGGTCCACCACAAGCACCTCGTCGAGGGCCCGGATGTCGGGGTCGCACCGCAGGACGTGCTTGGCGAACGCGTTCCCCCCCCGGGCCACCTCCTCCGCCACGTCGCCGGCGACGGTCACGCGCCACCGGGGCGGGTGGAGATGCGCGTGAAGCCTCCGGCCCCCCTCCATCGAGAGGGTGAGGCGGCCGTCCCGCGCCCGGACCGTGGCAATCCTCGCGCCCCCGTCGAGGATTTGCCGGACGCGGCCGGTGTTGCTGAGGAGGAAAGTCACGGTGCCGGGAAAGAGGGCTCCGCCGGAGCCGGGGCCGAACTGGTAGTCCGCAATCACGCGGACCCGCCGCAGGTGCCCGG
>CAZANW010000103.1:0-5036 GCA_964486625.1 uncultured Halobacteria archaeon | reverse complement strand
AGGAGGTGAGAAAACCCATGCCAAAAACAAACCTGAAGCGAGCGGTGAACGAGTTCCTGCGGTACATGGCGTCTCTGAACCGGACCCAGAACACCCTGGTCACCTACCAACGAGTCCTCGGACGGTTCTGCCGCTTCCTGGAGAAAAGATTCCTCGTCGAGCACACCGGCCAGCTCAAGGAGTCGATGGTCGAGGCCTACATGTTCCACCTGCACGAGAAGGGCAACATGGGCAAAACCCGGCGCTCCAATCTCTGCGCCATCAAGAGCTTCTCGAAATACTTGTTCATGAAGAAGCACACCAAGACCGACATCGCCTACTGCGTGGCACTCCCCAAGGCCGAGAAGACCAAGCGGATGTGGCTACGGGAAGAGAAAATCCGAGAGACCCTGAACTACCTGCTGAGCGACCAGCACCCGAGCCGGGACTTCTTCGCCAACCTGCGCGACCATGTCCTCATCCGGCTGCTATACGTGACCGGCATCCGCATCAACGAGGCGATGACCATCGACCCGACCAAGGACATCCACTGGGAGACCCGGTCCATCGACATCGAGGGGAAGGGCAGGAAGCAGCGGACCGTCTATGCCGACGCGGCTACCCTGGAAGTGTTGCGGCTCTTCCTCCAAGAGCAGAACAAGCGCATACCGAACGGCCACAGGCTCTTCTACGCGGAATCCAGGAACCCGGCCAGTTACGAGACCCTGAAGCGAGCGATCAAAAGACACCTTGGCGTCACGCCCCACATTCTGCGCCACAGTTTCGCCACGAACCTGCGGCTCCGCGGGATGGAGATTGACGCTCTGGCGGAGTTGATGGGGCATGAGTGCCTGGAGACCACGAGAATCTACGCGACCTTGGCCAACGACGAGTTGCAGCGGCGATACCATGAGTGCGGGCTGCTGACCATCCCGAACGGGCCCGCGCAGAAACCCGTCGTCACGGCTACCGCTTCCGTAGACTCTGGACTGGACATCGAACGCGTTCGCCGCCGTTTGAACGGAAAGAGGCCGCATTGAGGGGAGCGGCCTCTCCGTATTTTTCATTCTCTTTTGGAGATCCTTCCTCATCTCGGGAGAGGATCAAGGAAGCCCGGTTCTTGGACGGGAACCCGCGAGAGATTGGACATCCGCTCCCCGAACGCGTCGAGCGCCGAGATGTAGAACAGCGCGTGGGTCCAGACGTGGGGCATCGCCACGCGGTTCACCCACCGGGCCCCGCCGGGCGGGAGGAGTCGGAGTTCTCCGAAGTGGCCCGTGTCGGGGTCGGCCGCGTCGTGGGCGAGCCACCGGACGATGGACCTGACCCGCTCCATCTTGGCGGAGTCGTCCCGCCACGCGTAGGCTAGGGCCGGGGGCCCCTTGTCCTCGTACATCCCCCAGGGGACGCTCCGGTTCATCCGGGACTCGACGGAGCCCCACACCTCCTCCGCCTGGGCCGCGGCCCGGGAATCGTTCGGCGGGAGCATCCCGGCGGGCCAGAGGAACCACGACCCCGCGCCGTGGCCCCCGCCGAAGTCCCTGCCGTTCCAGAATTGCTGGAGCGTGGCGTTGCGGAGTTCGTCGGCGCGCCGTTGCCACGCCAGGACGCGGGCCGGGTCGTCGCCGAGTTCCCGTCCGGCCTCCGCCGCCGCCCGGAGCCCCGCGTAGACCGTCACGCTCCCCTGGAGCCCCTGGGTGAACTGGACGTAGTCGTCCTCGTTGGCGGGGGCCGGGAGGCCGTTCCATGGGTCGCGCCACCCCGCCAGGAAGTCCGCCCCGCGGGCCATGGCCGGATAGACCTCCCGGAGGTAGGTCCGGTTCCGGGTGAACCGGTAGTGGTCTTCGAGGGTCCAGAGGGCGAGGCCGGTCTCGTCAATCTCGAAGGGGATGGGGGCCCCCTCCCGCCCGTCGGTGTAGTAGGCCATGGACCACGTCCCCGAGGCCCGCTGGACCCGGGCGTAGAACAAGTCGTGGGCCTCCGCCATCTCCGGGTGGCCCGCCCGGTCGAGGGCGTGGCCGATGAATGCGCCGTCCCGGGGCCAGTCCACGTAGTAGGGGGGCTGGCGGGAGATGGAGGCCACGATGGCCCCCGTCTGCCGGTCGGCGGCGGTGCGGATGGAGAGGAGGGAGCGCTGGGCGACCTCAAGGATGCGGGCGTCGGAGGTGTTGGGCATCGGCGCCTTGGAGAGCCAGGCCCGGGCCTCCGCCTCCGCGCGAGCCCGGTGCTCCTCGAAGGGTTGCCGGAGAGCCCCGTCGAGCAGGGCGCGGGCCGCCTCCGGGTCGGCCGCGACGGCGAATGCGACCGTCGCGTTCGCGGAGCCATTGGAGAGGTCCAGGGGGACTCCGGCCACGGCGCGGCCGTCGGACTCCGTGAAGCACCTGTAGGTCGCCGGGGGCTCGGCGGCCCACGCCACGGCCACCCCCATGCCGCGGGTGGTGTGGAGAACGCCGGAGGCGTCGCACCGGACCTCCTCCGGGAGGCCCTTGTCGAGGAGCCAGTCGGCCACCGGGAAGGAGTCGACGCGGCTCGTCGTGGGGTTGAAGTTGGCGTGGTATTCGAGGAGCGCCGCGGAGACCGGCGAGCCGGGGAGCCGGGAGACCTGGAGGCGGCGGAGGAGAACGTCGCGCCCGGGAACCACGAGGTCCTCTTGGACGACCTCCAGGCCGAGGGAGGCGTGGACGCTCCGGGTCCTGACCACCGGGGAGTCGGGGGCGCGGTAGCCGGGGGTGGAGTTCCATCCCGGCTCGTCGAGCCGCGTCGCCACCGGGCCCGAAGGCGTCGAGAGCCGGAGGAGCGGGAACGCCCCCATCTCCTCCTGCGCCCCCATCCTCGGGAGGTCGGGGGAGGTGGTCCGGTAGGCCACCTGGTCGTTCCCCCCGGGGCCTGGCCACGCGAGGATGGCGAGGGTCCCTTCCCGGGTGAACCCGGCGGCGAGGCCTCCGTCCCCAGTGGCGGTCGCCACGGGCGAAGGGCCGAAGAACTCCCCTTCCGGTCCCTCCACCCCGGGCCACGGCAGGGCGGAGGCGGCTGCGAAGAGGAGAACTGCGGCGGCCGCCATGAGGACGGGAAAGACGACCCGCCCCGACCGCTCTTTCCACCGCTCCCGGAGCCGCACCGCCAGCAGCCCCCACGCCGCCCCGCCCCCGAGGAGGTAGGGCGCCAGCGGGAGGGGGCCCCACGCCCGGGAGCCCGCGAGGAGGGTCAGGGCCGCGCCGGCGGCGAGGCCGGGAATCGCCCCCGCGCGCCTCCGAATCCACCGCTCCGGGAGCGCCGAGAGAAGCAGGCCCGCGAGACCTCCCGAGAAGAACCCCGCCACGAGGCCGGCGATGACCAGCAGCACCGAAACCGCTCCGAAGAGGGTCCATGGGAAAACGCTCCCGTAGAGGATGCGCAGGAGGTGGAGCCAGGCCAGGACCAGGAGGGGCGGGAGGAGGAGCGCGCCGGAGACGGCCCCGGCCTTGAGACCGGCGGGCCAGCGGGCTTTCGGCGGAACGTCCCCGCTCATGCTCCGCGGTATCGGGCTCCCGGATTTAGCCTCTCCTCGAACTGGAGGAGCGAAGTCGCCGAACTCCATCGATGACTCCGCCGACCTGGCGCTTGGGCATCCGGGTCTCCAACGGAGAAGGGAATCAGGATATGCATTTTATCTTTCAGGCGGAGGGGCGACGCCCAGCAGCGCCTCCTGGTTGACCTCCGGCCAGGCGAGGAGGAGGGCGGCGTCCCGCATCCGCTTCTCCAGCCCGTAGTCCCGCATGTAGCCGTATCCCCCCAGAATCTGGACCGCGTCGGTCGAGGCCCTCATGGCGGCCTCCGACGCTGCAATCTTCGCGGCCAGGGGCGCGTCTCCGGCCGGGTTCTCGCACGCCTCGCCGAGCAGGGCCCCCGCGGCCCGGGTCTCGACGGTCATCTGGCCGAGGAGGAGGCGCACCTGCTGGTGGTCGATGATGGGGACGCCGCCCTGGGACCTCTCGGAGGCGTATTTCGCAGCGACGGCGCGGGCCGAGTCGGCGACGCCTAAGGCGACAGCCGCCGCGCCGATGCGCAGGGAGGCGAGAGGGGCCTGCCATATCGGCGCCGCGTCCCCTGCCACTCGCTCGCCCCGGGCGCCCTCGAAGACCACCTCCGCCGCCGGGCAGGCGCGCAGCCCCGCCTGATGGAGAGGACGCCGGCGGATGCGGGTGTCTGCGGTAGGGACCCAGTAGCAGCCGCTGACTCCATCCGGACCCCGGGCGAAGACGAGGAGGGAGTCGGCCCGGAGCCCCCCGAGGACGAACCGCGCGGTCCCCCGCAGGCTCCCGTCGGGGGAGGCCTCCGCAATCCCGGGGAGGACCGGCGCCGCCAGCCCCTCGACCCGGCGCGGGCGGAGGGTCTGGATGAGGGGACCGGTGGCCGCGTGGTGGACTAGGAGGACCGCGGCCACCCCGGCGCACCCCCGGGCCACCTCCCGGAGCGCGGCCGCGGTGCCCGGCAGGCCCAGCCCGCCGCCCCCCTTCTCGGGAGGGTCCCGGAGGGAGAGGAGCCCCAGGTCCCGGGCTTTGGAAATCAGGCCGGCGAGACCGGGGTGGGCCGGGTCCATGTCGAACTCGCCCGCCCGGGGCTCCACCTCGCTCTGGACGAACCGCTGCAGGGTCTGGCGGAACACGGCCTCCAGAGGGTCATCCATGGCCACTCCCCTCCTGCAGGAACCCGGACGGGGATTCGGAGCTGCAGAGCGCCTTGAACACCGCGAGGCGGTTGAGCTGGTTGGTGCCCTCGTAAATCTGGGTGAGCTTCGCGTCGCGGAAGCACTTCTCGATTCTCCGGTGGTGCTCGGAGTCCCCCGGGCCCGCCAGTTCGAGGGCGCGGCGGCTGACCGCCACGGCCGCGTCGCTCCCGGCGACCTTGGCCAGGGAACTGAGACCCATGACCCGCATCCAGTCCCTCCCCTCCTCCGAGAGGCGGCCGATGATCAGGTTGCGGATTCGGGCCTGGATCCGGGGGGAGGCCATCCGCCGGAGCCAGAACCGGGAGGCGCGGAGGGGGCCGGGGACCATTCCCACCAGCCTCACCATGGG
>CAZANW010000102.1:0-5058 GCA_964486625.1 uncultured Halobacteria archaeon | reverse complement strand
AAATTCAAAATCCAAAGCACAAAATCAAAAACAACCGTTTTGAATTTTGGATTTTGGATTTGTTTCGGATTTAGGATTTCGTGCTTTGGATTTTAGGAAAAATGGAGGGTCGGAGGGGGCTTCCCTCCGGCCCGTCGGGGGGTGGGGTGGGTCCAGTATCGGCGCGCGGAGAGGGGAGGTTGCTCAATCCCTTAAACCCCAAAATCGCTGTGGTTCCCATGGACCGCCGCGAAGAGGCCCGCCGCGTGATTGAGAAAAACATCGGCCCCCGGGGATTCTACGCCGGAGGGGACTACCGGCAATACTGGATGCGCGACCTCGTTTACAGCATGGAGGCCCTGCTGGACCTCGGCCACGGGGAGAGGGTCGAGGACCACCTGGCGCAGTTCCTCGACCGGGTGGCGCCCGACGGGCGCATCCCGGCCCGCATCGAGACCCCCGAGGGGGTCCTCCGCAACGCGGCGCGCCCGCGCCTCTGGTTCACCGCCCTCCGCCAGCGCGGGCCCTACATCCTCCGGAACTTTGCGCAGTATCCGGACGCTTTCCAGAAATGGACCATGGACAGCGCGCCCCTCGCCCTCATCGGGCTCCGGAGGCTCCAGAGGGCCAAGTCGAAACTGCCCCGGGAAAGGAGCGCCGAAGTCGCCCGGCTGAAGGCGTGGGTCGCATCGCAGCGCGACCCGGAGACCGGCCTCCTGCGCGGGGCGGGGTGGGCGGACGCGATGGACGTTTACAACGGGAGGTTCAGCCTCTGCGGCCTCGCGGTCCAGCACCGGATGCACCTCGCCTGGGGGGAGGAGAAGGCGGCGGAGCGGACCCGGATGGTCCTGGAGGTGGGGTTCTGGGACCCGACCCTCGGGTTCTACCGGGACCACGACAGGGGGCGCGCCTTCGACACTCACGCCCACGCGCTCCTGCTGCAGGACGGGGCGGTCCCGGAGGAGCAGGTCCCCAAGGTCCTCAAGGCGCTGGAGTGGGCGGCGACCAAGTTCGGTTATCTCAACCTGACTCCGCCCTACCCCGCCCACGCATGCAGCCAGTGGCCCCGGTTCTACCAGAACTCGACCGTGTGGCCCTTCGTCCAGGGGCAGACCGTCCTGGCGCTCCTGAAGGTCGGGGAGGAGCGGACCGCGCGGCGGGAGATGGGGAAGTGGGGGGCGCTGAAGGGGTTCAACGAGTGGCACGACCCGGGGACGGGAAGGCCGGGGGGGAGCCCGGACCAGTTGTGGAGCGCGGCGCTCTATCTGGAGGCGGCGAAGGCGCTGGGAGGGGGGCCGGCCTAGGCCGCCCAATCCTGATATTTCGCACCGCCCACCCCCTTCCATGGCGGAGGCGACCGGCAACGGAGCCACGCTCCCCCGCGTCCAATCGGGAGTCTCCGGCTTCGACGAGATTTGCGGCGGGGGGCTCCCGAAGGGGAAAGTCCACCTCCTGACCGGGAGCCCGGGGGCCGGGAAAACCACCTTCGCCCTCCAGTTCCTCGTCCACGGGGCCAAGTCGGGCGAGCCCGGAATCTACGTGACCACTGACCAGACGCCCGCGGAAATCCGGTCCACGGCGGCGCTCTTCGGGTGGGACCTGCCCGCCCTGGAGCGCAAGGGCTCCCTGGCGATTCTCGACGCGCTCTCCATCCGGCTCGACCGCCCCCTCACAGAGAAGTGGGCCCTCAAGACCGCGGAGGTGTCGGCCCTCCTCGAACTCATGGCGAGCCTCCTCGAACTCTCCGAGGCGCGGCGCGTGGTGGTGGACTCCCTGACGAGCATCCTCGCCCTCAACCCCGACTACACCCACAGCCAGGTCGAGACGGGGGAGTTCCGGACCGAGGTCCTGCGGTTCATCCACTCCCTGAAATGCATGGGCACCACCTCGCTGCTCGTCGCCGAGAGGCGCCCGGGGCAGGACTCCCTCGTCGAGAACTTCGTGGTGGACGGCGTCTTCCACATCTACACCCGGCGCATCCAGGACGCCCGCATCCACTCGCTGGAGGTCCTGAAGTTGCGGAACAGCGACCACAGCCGGAAGGTCCACCCCCTCCACATCGGGCCCCGGGGGGTCGCGGTCAGCGCCGGCGAGGCGGTGTTCGGGGAGTTCTGATTCGAAATCCTAAATCAAAAATCCGAAATCCTAAACAAACTCAAAATCCAAAGCACAAAATCCAAAACTGCCATTTTGGATTTTGAGATTTGGATTTGTTTAGGATTTAGGATTTGGTGCTTTGAGTTTCTCCCTCGCCGCCCCCAGCGCCCTCTCCGCCTCCGCGAGCATCCGCCTCTCCTGCGCCTTCCGCGCCTTGAAGGAAAGGATGCGGCGGCCGGTCCCGGCCCCCTCCTCGACCACCGGCACGAACTCGTCGGGGGGCATGTTGAGCCAGACGATGCGCCCGAAGCCGCAGGGGGCGCAGAGGAAGGCGACCTCGCTCGCCGCGAGTTCAATCGAGATGGCGTCCATCCGCTCCATCTCGCTGTTGCACGACGGGCAGACCTTCATCTGGCCGAGCCCCACCTTGGGCGCCTTGAGCCGCTTCAGCGACTCCTCCCACACGATGCGGTTCGGGTCGCCCGTGACCTGGCAGAGATAGACGAGGCGCTGGAGGGCGGCCTTCATCGCCTCCTTGGAGGCGAGGTCGCCCCGGCGAATCTTGTCGGTGATTCCCTCCTTCTCCCGCTCGGCGGCCGCCGGGTCGATGGACTCCGCCTCCTTGAAGAGCCCCTTTTCGACGAGCGCACCGACGTGCTCGACCGCCCACGCCTCCCACGAGGCGTAGTTCAGAGAGGTCGCGATGGCCTCGAAGTCGGCCGCGAGGGGAACTCCCGCGCCCCTTTCGAGGGCGCCCACGATGCGCCGGGTGTAGTAGAGGGCCTGCTCGGCCCGGAGGGTGGTCGCCTTCGAGTCGCGGATGCGCGCCTCGAGTTCCTCCCGGCGGACCGCCCCCTCGGCGGCCTGGTGGACGAGGAGGAAGTAGATGCGCGGGAAGACCGCGAGGAACATCTGGCCCGCCGGGGTCCCGCCGTGCTTGCGGACCAGTTCCTCGGGGGGCGGGGGGGCGAGCCGGGTCACCCGGAGGGCGGACCTGATGAATTTTTTCTCGTCGGGGAAGAACTCGCGCAGGACCTCTTCGAGGAGTGGGGGGAGTTTCTCGAAGAGGGTGGCCAATAGGGGTTCCGGCATCGGGTTCTGAATGTGGGCGGGAGGGGACTATGAAATTTGGGGTCCGGCGAATCGGGGAATGAACGCCCGAAAGCGTTAGCGGGAGGCCGTTCTTTCACAAATTTATAAAGTATAAAAAGAGTGGGCTTCTTGGGCGGCTCAAACGATTCTCACCGCAATCACGGCCCGCTCCCACTTCCTCTTCCGGTAGAGCCATTCGACCGCCCGCCACTGAATCCCGTATTTTCTCGCGAGCATCGCATTGGCCTGCTCCGCCTCGTCGCCGGTCGCGAGCCGCGCCTCCCCCTCCACCCACCCGCCCCGGACGTTGCCCCGGAAGTTGCAGAGGGCGACCCGCACCTTCGGGTTGTTCCTCAACCGCTTGATTTTCCCCGAGGATGCGGGGGTCGAAACGTAGAGCCGGTTACCGCTCTCGACGAACCAGACCGGGGTGGGGACCCCCTGGCCGCTCTTGCGGTAGGTTTCGAGGCTGATGTATTTGCGCTTCGAGAACTCGCCGGTCACTTGCGCGCCCCCCACGCCCCGGCGATGGCCCACGTCCACTCCACCGCCTCGGCGGCAATCCTCAGGTCCACGTTCTCCGGCGTGTCGGTCGGCCAGTGGTAGTTCTTCACGTAGCCGATTTCGAGGAGCCCGAGGAGGCTCACCCCTTCCAGTCCGTTCCGGCGCAGGACCTGCCCGTCGGTCCCTGCCGGGGCGTCCTCCACCGGAATCGGGGGCCTCCCGAGGCGCCGGGCCGCGGCCTCCACCATCTCCCTCGCCAGGGGCGAATACCGGATGGAGCCGGGGATGATGTAGCCCGCCTCCCGGGCGAGGTAGCAGAGGCGGCCCGAGCCGAGGGACTCCAGATTGACGAAAAATGTCGGCTTGTCGTCCAGCCGCCCACGGTGCCGGGCGCAGAAGGCCGCGGCGCCCTTGAGCCCCAACTCCTCCGCGTCGGTGGCCACGCACCACACCTCCAAATCCGTGGGGCACCGGCTCCGCAAATCGGCCGCGACCGCCATCATGGCCGCCACCCCCGAACCGTTGTCGTTGGCGGCGGGGACGGGCTTGCCCCGCATCCAGTCCTGCATGACGAAGAGGCCGAAGGAGAGGACCGCCGCGCCGTAGAGGGCGGGGACCGCCGCCCCGGGGAGCCCCGCCAGGCCGAGGAGGGCGGCGAGGAACGCAGCCAGGATGCCGAGGTTGAGGAGGAAGAAAGGGGCCCGGAGGAAGAAGGGCAGGCCCTTGAAGGCCCGGGAGAACTTCTCGGCCCGCACCGGCTCGAAGACCTGCGCCTGCCGGGTCCCGTCGTAGTGGGCGAAGAGAATCAGGCGCCGCGCCCCGCCGGGGTTCCAGCGGCCGGCGACGTTGACCCCGCGGCGCGGGGGCTGGACGAGGTTCAGGAGGTCGAACCGGCCCAGTTCGGAGCCGACGGCGGAGAGGTAGGCCACGGCAGCGATGACGAGGGCCGGGGCGGGCCGGCCCGCGAGGGAGAGGAGCGCCGACAGGACCAGGAGCGAGAAGTGGAGGACGAGCCCGTGGGGGTGGGAGGGGCGGAAGGTGAACTCCTCCTCGGCCACCGCGAGGCCCGCGGCCTCCATGCCCTTGCGGATTTCCTCGGCGGCGGCCCTACACTCGGGGGAGCCCGAGACCCGGTGGCCCCCGGCGCAGAGGAGGCGAATCCAGCGGTTGGTTGCCGGTTGCTCCGAGGCCATCACGGGGGGCTCCCGGAGGGCCTATAACGGTTCCGGGCGATGGCGGGGAATGGGGGCTCTGCAGGTCGTGTGGCCTGAAAATTGTCCCTGTGAATCAACCGCGCCGCCGGGAGAGCGCCAGCGCAGCCCCCAGCGCCGCGATGGCCGCGACCGCCTCGAACCCGGGCTGCTTCGGCGTGGGCGTCGGGCTCGG
>CAZANW010000101.1:0-5080 GCA_964486625.1 uncultured Halobacteria archaeon | reverse complement strand
TCGGCGCGGGCGTAAAAGAGCGAGAGAAGTGATATGGCCGGCGATGGCCCCTGTCAAGACGCGGATGGGTGTCTCGCCGCCTCCTCTGGCGCAAGTCCCCGCAGGTGGAGGGCGGCAGCGGCCAATGGCCCCCGGGGCGCCCCCTCCCCCCTCCCCCAACCTTGATGTGAAAACCGGCGGAACTTTGTGGATGGCCGCCGGCAAGGTCCCTCCGCGCCCGCCCATGCCCGACGGCGACGCCCATGAAACCCTTTCGGGCATCCCGGTGAAGGAGCTCTACGGCCCGGGCCCCGACCGGGACCCGGGGCTCCCCGGCGAGTTCCCCTTCACCCGCGGGGTCCACGGGGACGGCTACCGGGGCCGCCTCTGGACCATGCGCCAGTACGCCGGATACGAGGACGCGGCCGAGACCAACCGGAGGTTCCGCTACCTCCTCTCCCAGGGGCAGACCGGCCTCAGCGTCGCCTTCGACCTCCCGACCCAGATGGGGCTCGACCCCGGGGACCCGCGGGCTGCCGCGGAGGTGGGCCGGGTGGGGGTCTCCATCGCCTCCCTGAAGGACATGGAGGGGGTCTTCGAGGGGATTCCCCTGGAGAGGGTCTCGGCCAGCATGACCATCAACGCCACCGCCCCGCTGCTCCTCGCCCTCTACGTCGCGGTCGCCGACGGCCGCGGGGTCCCCCGGGAGGCCCTCTCGGGGACCACGCAGAACGACGTCTTCAAGGAGTATGTGGCGCGCGGCACCTACATCTTCCCGCCCGCC
Organism: uncultured Halobacteria archaeon; assembly: GCA_964486625.1. Lineage (GTDB taxonomy): Archaea > Halobacteriota > Syntropharchaeia > JACQPP01 > JACQPP01 > JAWCQZ01. Next base: position 4,317 of record CAZANW010000101.1, on the reverse strand, counting down.
GCCTCCCTCCGCCTCGCCGCCGACCTGGTCAAGTTCGCGGTGCGGCAGGTCCCGAAGTGGAACCCCATTTCCATCTGCGGCTACCACTACCGGGAGGCGGGGGCGACAGCGGTCCAGGAGGCGGCGTTCGGCATCGCCTCCGGCATGGCCTACGCCGAGGCGTGTCTCAATCGAGGACTGAACGTCGATGAGTTCGCGCCCCGGTTCAGTTTCTTCCACTGCGTCCAGAACGACTTCTTCGAAGAGATCGCAAAATTCCGCGCCCTCCGTCGAATGTGGGCTCGAGTGATGAGGGAGCGCTACGGGGCGAAGAGCCCGCGCTCGATGCAGTTCCGCTTCGCGGTCCAGACGAGCGGCGCCGCGCTCACGGCGCAGCAGCCCGAGGTGAACATCGTCCGGACGACGCTGCACACGCTCGCCGTGGTCCTCGGCGGGGTCCAGTCGATTCAACTCGCGTGCTTCGACGAGGCGATGGCGCTCCCCACGGAGAGGGCCCAGCGCATCGCCCTCCGGACCCAGCAGATTGTCGCGCACGAGTCGGGGGTCGCGAACACCGTGGACCCGGTGGGGGGCTCCTACTTCGTGGAGGCGTTGACGGACGAAATCGAGGCGCGGGCGATGGACTACATCCACCGCATCGGGGCGATGGGTGGCGGTTCCATGTTGAGCGGGTTCCTGAAGGGGGTCGAGGAGGGGTTCTTCCAGAGGGAGGTCGCCGACGCCGCCTGGAAACACCAGCGGGAGGTGGACTCCGGGAGGCGGGTGGTGGTGGGGCTCAACAGGTTCCAGATAGGGGAGCGCGTCGCCGTCCCGCTCCACATCACTCGGCCCGAAGTCGCGAAGGAGCGGGCCTTGGAGGTGGAGAAGTTCAAGAGGTCCCGGGACCGCGCGAAGGCGGAGATGGGACTGGAGGCCCTCCGGAAGGCCGCCCGCGGGGAGGGGGACCTCATGGAGCCCATCCTGGAGGCGGTGAAGGCCCGCGCGACCGTCGGCGAGATTTGCGGGGTCCTGCGGGAGGCATTCGGGGAGTATCGCCCGAAGGCGGTTTTCTGATTCTTGTCCGCCGTTTTCGGATTCCGTTGCGGTAAATATATAACGTGAAACGGCGGAACGGGGGCGATGGCCGCCCCCACCGAGAAGGAAATCGGCCGCATCGAGGTGGACCCGAAGTCCGCCATCGTCATCCGGCTCACCGAGTGGCGGGGCAAGCAGGGGCTCGACATCCGCATCTACATGGCGAGCGACATCTACACCGGCTTCACGAAGCAGGGCATCCGCATCCCGCTGGAGCGTATCGACGATTTGAGGTCGATGTTGATGAAGGCGAAGGACGAAATCAAGACGAAGCCGGGACTGTAGGGCTGCGCCATCGTTGGGGCGGGGAAGGGAACATCGGAGAAAGCGGCAAAGTTTTTCCAGCAGGGCCCCTCTTGCCCGCGACATGGGACTCCCCCACCTCGCGGCAGTCGTGGCCTTTGCGCTCCTGCTCGCCCCGTTGGCCGCGGCCCAGGAGGCGAAGGTGCTGACCGGCCACACCGGGTTCGTTTTTTCCGTGGCGTGGAGCCCCGACGGGGGCAAGATTGCGTCGGGGGGAGGGAGGACGCTCGCGGGAGGGGCGGACGACTACGCCGTTCGAGTCTGGGACGCCCAAATAGGAACGCTCCTGAAGGCCCTCGAAGGGCACGGCGCCACGGTTCGGTCGGTCTCTTGGAGCCCGGACGGAGACCGGTTGGCGTCGGCGTCCGAGGACCAGACCCTTCGCGTATGGGACGCCGCCACGGGCGCTCTCCTGAATACGCTGACGGGGCCGACGCCGGAGAGATACGGAGAGGGGGTCGTGGAGGCCGTTGCCTGGAGCCCGGACGGAGGACGGCTGGCGTCGGGGCACGGAGACGGAGCCATCCGAATCTGGGACAGCCGGACAGGCGCCCTCCTGCGGACGCTGAAGGGGCACTCCAGCATCGCGTCCTCGGTCGCTTGGAGCCCGAGCGGGGACCGGCTGGCATCCGGGTCGCCGGACAAAACCATCCGCGTCTGGGACGCCTCCACGGGAACTCTGCTGAGGAGTCTGAACGCATCCACAACCGCGACAGGGCGCCTCGATCCCCGGACGGGCCATACCGCAAGCGTGAACACGGTTACATGGAGCCCCGACGGGACGCGGCTGGCTTCGGGGGGCGACGACACGGTGATTGCCCTTTGGAACCCCGTTTCCGGGGCGTTCCTCGGCGACGTGGGCGCCCATTCTGGTCCGGTCCAATCCGTCGCGTGGAGTCCAGATGGCCGGAGGCTGGCGTCGGCGTCCAAGGACGAGAAGGTCGCGGTGTGGGACCCCTCCAGGCCGGTTCTCGGCCTGCCCTACGGGGAGGAGGAGAAGAGCCTCCTGAAGAAGTTCGGGGGCCATCGGCTGAGCGCGGAGTCAGTCGCGTGGAGCCCCGACGGGACGCGTCTCGTCTCCGGGGGCTTCGACTCCGCCGTCCGCATTTGGGACGTCGCTGAGAGAGCGAGTCCTACTTCGGCGGGGAGTCCGTCACCCGCCCAGGTATCTGCCCCCCCATCTACCCCCTCCTCGGGCCCCGGAACTGAGACCATAGTCCTCATCGGCATCGGGGGCGCCGCGGGCGTCGCCACGGGGGCCTGGGCCGTCAGCCGCAAAAAGAAGTGACTACTGCGTCCAGAGCGCCAGGACTATCCGGGCCCGGTTGACGTGGAGTTGCTCCACCTTCAGCCACCCCAGGGCCTCCCCGAGCCTCCGGGCGGGGTCGGTGGCGTTGAGCCTCTGGTCGAGGGCATCCTGCGCTAGGCGCTGGAAATCCGGCCGCACTTCCCACGCCTCCGGAAAGAGGTTGATGTCTCCTTTTATCGGAAAGCGGCCCTCCCTCGATTTCGAGAAGACGAGGTGGCCGTTCACATAGACATCGAACAGGTCCTCTCTTACCGGCACCAGCGAGACGCGGTAGGAACTCTTCACCTCCCCCTCCAGCCCCTGCTTCAGACCTTCGGCCGACCGGTTGTAGCCGCAGGACTCACAATAGACGATGCTCACGCGGGTCAGGCTCAGGCGGACCGCAGTAACCGACTGGTTCAGCATCTCGCTGGCGGTTGTATTCTTGACCTCCCTCTCCATCAATTCCGAGAATCCCAGCCCCACCGGCAGCGTCATCACCCTCTCCACCTGCGCCGCCCCCTGCGCCGCCGGCGGCCCGACGGCAAACCTCCACTCCGGCCCGGCCCACGGGACCGGCCGCCAGACGGCGGTCAGGTTAAAGCGGTAGCGTGGCCCCAAGACACCGACCAGCGTATCGTTCACCGTTCCTTCCAATCCGGGGTCCCAGTCTTTCTCCTCCACCATCTGCGCCAGGAGCCGGTCCCCGATTCTCATGCCGATGTCCCTTCCCTCGGGCCGCGCCGCGAGGAGCGCGTCGATGGCCGCCGAGTCGAGCCTCTGGCTCCTCAACTCCTGGGCGGCCCGGAGGCTGGAACTGCGGGAGAGGGTGGTGAACACGAGGGCGGCGGCGATGGAGACGAGGACGAGGAAGATGAGGGCGTCGATGAGGGTGGCGTATCCGGAGTCGCGGCGGGGGACCATGGGGGTGGAGAGGGGGGCTGGAGAGCCAAAAAGACTTTCCGGGAGACCGCCATGGCCCCCCATGGGCCGGTTCGACGACGCCCGCTCGATATTCCGGAAGTTCCGCGAACAACTGGATCCCAATGCTGTCGCGGAAGTCGAGCAGGTCATCGGGAAACTGCTCGCCTCCTACGATACAGCCATCCATGAGAACCGGTTCCTGGTGGGGGGAGTGGTGGAATACGTCCTCTGCGCCGCGTTCAACTCCGTGGACGACTTCGTGGCCAGTCGTCTGAAGACCGCCCGCTACGATTTTCAGGTGGCCGACCGGAAGACGGGAAAGGAGGCGCAATACTCCGCGAAATCGCAGTTCACCAAGGGCGGGACCATGAATCTCATCAACACGCAGGGGCCCGACCCGAAAGCGAAGTGGAATGAGCCGACCGTTTTCGTGCTGCCCGGGGTCGGAATCATCTATGCCGACCCGGACTTCCGGCTCCCCACGGGAAGGACATCCGATGCGGTCCAGATTGACTCGAAGGATGTCGTCGAGCATGCGCGGCGGAATCCGAGGCTGGTCGTTCCGGCTGAAATCCCTTTCGCCGATGAGGCGCAAGCCAAACGCAGTAAAGAGAGCCGCCGAGCGCGAAGCCCGCCGGTCACCAAAGACTCAATCCGGTTGGCGGCGAAAAAGCTAAGCTCGCTTGCCCCAGATCGTTGGCGTGAAATACTCACAGTTCGACTACCGC
>CAZANW010000100.1:0-5178 GCA_964486625.1 uncultured Halobacteria archaeon | reverse complement strand
CCGGCTGGGCCTGGCTCGCGCACGCCGACCCCGTCGCCGCCCTCGCCGTCGCGGAGTACCGCACGCTGTGGTGGGGGATGATCGCCTCCTTCATCGCCATGCAGATGGGCATCGTGGCGCGGGGCTACCTCGCCTACGACCTGACGGGCTCGGCGACGGCGCTGGGGCTGGTGAGCTTGGCGGGGGGCTTGCCGCTGGCGGTCTTCTCCCTGATCGGGGGCGCCATCGTCGACCGGGCGCGCAAGCGCGACGTGCTGGTGCGCAAGCAGGCGGGGCCGGGCCTGCCCGCCCGTATTCCCGCGGTGCCTGGCCACCTCCACCCCCTCCGGGGCCGACGTCTTCGCCTTCCAACTCCTGCCTTTCAACCAGGGAGACCGCCTGGGGACGACCCCCTTCACCCTCGACATGGGGCTCCGCTCTTGCTCCGAGTGCGTGGTGGAGTATCGGCTCCCCGGCTACCAGACAACCTTCAAGGTGTTCGACTATCCGCTCAGCCAGACCACCGAGGTCCACGCCGACCTCGTCGTGCCCCCGCCCCTCCCCGGGCAGGTGAAGGGCTTCGCCGTGGACGTCCGGCTGAGGTCCCTCCCCGACTGCATCGTGACCGTGGGCCAGGTCACCAAAATCTCCACCAGCGGCTGCAACGTCCAGTTCGACGAAGTCGCGCCCGGGAGCCAGACGGTCACCGTCCAGCGGGCGGGGCACCAGGTGTTCTCCACGACCCTCAACGTCCCGGCGGGGGGGACCGCCTACCTCGGAGGGGGGCCGGGGGTGGGGACGGTGGTGCCGTGGAGCGTGGGATCTTTCGTTGGAGATGCTAACCAAAAAGCAAAACTCGGGGATAGTTTCCGACTGACGACTCCACAGTTCATTCTCGATGGCAACTTGACGAAACTGAAAGCCGAGTTTCTTCTTAAAGAGGTCCAACCACCGGAAGGGGATGCGAATCAATGCGCACTACGGAAGGTTGCAGAGTTTTGCGCAACGGATTCCGACCCGCTGGGATGTATCGCCGATCTGGACCCAAGAGCCCCAGCCGGAATGATTGCCATGTGTGCGGTTGGTGCCAAATCTGCAAAAGCAACACGCGGCCTATCACTCACTCTCTGTGCACCCCTCATCGCCAAGGTAGGGCCTCTGGTGGTAGATGTTGCAACCTGTTATATCTAAACCCCACAGATGAAAAGACCCAATACTGTCTTCGTTTTATTTCTTCTTGCATTGCTCGCTCTATCTACGTATATGTTAGTCACGCGTAGCGTATTTTGGCTATTCAGCCTTGTCCTCTCCTTGTCAATGCTGCTTTACGAGTTTAAAATAACTCCATTTAAATCAAATCTCTCTGGCTACTTTTTGATGGCAATACTCGTGATTAGTTATGGCGCCATTCAATTATATCCACCTTCCCAAGATATTTCAATCGGCTTGGCAGGAATCGTGGCAGGAGCATTGTTGCTGATCGTCTATTCTCTGCGACCACTTAGAAACTTCTTTTTACACAACATAGTTACGGATGAAGTGGCCGAAGCAAAGAAATGAGCAATACATCCGAGGCCGGAAAGGGACTCAACCTCACCGTCGGCATCGTCAACTGGAGGGGGGACGCGGACAGCGGCGTCACCTTCGCGGGCATCCAGGCCTACGGGGCGGGCGGGGGGACCCTCGCGGGCGGCGTCTGCTTCTGCCAGTTCCGGACCTACTACCCGCTGGACGGCACCTCCGCCTCCTCCAGCTACTTCAACATCGCCTTCTCCACCTCCTCCCCGCCGCCGGGGCCGACCCCGACCCCCACGCCGACCCCCACCCCGACGCCTCCCGGGGCCACCCCGACCCCTACGCCCACGTCGAGCCCCACGCCGACCCCGTCCCCGACCACCTCCGCCCTCGTCACCTTCACCTCGACCCCCTCCGGGGCCGACGTTTACGCAAACACTCTTCCGCCTTTTGCCACTGAGGCCCGCCTGGGAACGACCCCCTTCACCCTCGACATGGGGACCGGCACCCCCTGCAGTTTGTGCGCCGTGGAGTACCGGCTCTCCGGCTACCAGACCACCGTCGAAGTGTTCACCTACCCGCCCGGGCAGACCACCGAGGTCCACGCCGACCTCGTCGTGCCCCCGCCGAGCCCGGGGAGCGTGAAGGGCTTCGCCGTGGACGTCCGGCTGAGGTCCCTCCCCGACTGCATCGTGACCGTGGGCCAGGTCACCAAAATCTCCACCAGCGGCTGCAACGTCCAGTTCGACGAAGTCGCGCCCGGGAGCCAGACGGTCACCGTCCAGCGGGCGGGCTACCAGGTGTTCTCGAAGACCCTCAACGTGCCGGCGGGGGGGACCGCCTACCTCGGAGGGGGGCCGGGGGCGGGGGTGGTGGTGCCGTGGAGTTTGGCATATGAAATCCAGAAACCCGATCTACAAGCGATTAGTTTGGCAGCAAGTTCCATTCCTAATCTTCCCATACCCAAGTCAACTGGTAGTTTCAGTTGTGACGTAGGTACTGCACTTACTATCCGAGGCGTTGCAGGCATAATCGCCGCTATAATCGTTGGCGCATTGATAGGATGGATTCCGGTGGTTGGTCAATTCGCAGCCGGGAGTATAATTGTCTTTGCTATCGGGTCCAGCGTTGCCGAGAACTCATGCAAAAAACCATAAATAATGCCGTTATAAGAAGAATCACTGCGCTGGTATTAGCATCTATAGGAGTTTTTTTCGCACTACTTTTCCCACTCATATTTTTAGAAATTTACATAATTGACCTAAAGTGGCGCTTTGTGCTGGATGCTATATCTTTTGCTGGGGGGGCATTTTTTCTAGTAATAAGCTATCGCCTTCATCAAACACGATGAGAAATAAATGTAACACGTCACAGTTCTGAGAACCGCCATCAGTCGATGGGGTTACAACCCCTTCGCTCTCCAGAGTAGGCGCGGAGAAAAGCATCCCCTGTGCAACACATGTCACTCTGGATGGCCGTGGGAAAGGTTCTTTTTCTGCATCGCACAGCCCTCCCGTGGACCCACACCGCCACTCCGAGTGGCTGAAGAGCCATTCCGCCTTCACCGAGGTCGCCGAGGGAATCTTCTTCATCTACGCCCAGGGCCCCATGCGGAGCAACAGCCTCTTGATTCTCGACGATTTAACCGTCCTGATTGACACCGGCAACGGGCAACTCCCCCACCTCCCCCCGGTGGACCTCGTCCTGAACAGCCACTTCCACCTCGACCACATCTACCACAACAGCCGGTTTCACGAAATCTGGGCCCCCGAGGGGGACCGGGAGGGCATCGAGTCACAAGAGGGCTACGTCCGGCAGTGCGGGGTGACCCGGGACCTCGTAGAGCGGGAGACCGGCCGCACCATGAATCTCGCCGGCTGGAAACCCGCGCCCGTCGCCCGCGCCCTCCGGCCCGGGGACCTCCTCGACTTCGGCGAGACCCGCTGGCGGGTCGTCGGAGCCGAGGGGCACAGCCCGGGCCACGTCGCATTCCACGAGGAGTCGCGGGGCATCCTCTTCACCGCCGACGTGGACCTCTCCCGCTTCGGCCCGTGGTATGGCTGGCCCAACTGCAGCCTCGAGGACTCGGTGGCGGCCGTGGAGCGGCTCGCCCGCATCGCGGAGAGGTGCGACGCGGTGACCCCGAGCCACGGGAGGCTCCCGGCACGGGAAAAGGTCCCCGGCAGGTTCGCGGGCTACCGGGCCGCCTTCGACAAGAGGGACGAGGCGCTGCTCGAACTCTGCCGCGAGCCCCACGACCTCGACTGGCTCGCCGACCGGGGGACCATCTACGGCCCGCAGAAGGTCGCGGCGAGCCGGTGGGACCGGTTCTTCGAGAAGGTGATGATGGAGATGCACCTGCGGCGGCTCGTCGCCGGGGGGCGGATGGAGGCTAACGGGGCGGGGTTTAAAACCGTCCGGGCATAAGGGCCTAACGATGCATCTCGTGACCGGCGGCGCTGGCTACCTCGGCAGTCACCTCGCCCGGGCCCTCCTGGAGCGCGGCGAGAAGGTCCGCATCCTCGATGTCAAGCGGACCAAATACGTCCCGGAGGGCGCGGAGTTCGTGGAGGGGGACATGCGGAGCAAGGAAACGGTCCGCAACTGCCTCAAGGGAGCGGACACGGTCTTCCACGTCGCCTTCGTCCAGTCCCTCTCGAAACTGCCCGAGGAGGAGCGGTGGGACATCAACATCAACGGCAGCGAGAACGTCTTCCGGGAGAGCGCGGCGGCGGGGGTCCGGCGGCTCGTCCACACCAGCACGATTGAGATTTACGGCACTCGCCCCCCGTTCCCCTGCCCCGAGGACGCCCCCACCGACGCGCCGGTCGGGTGGTATGGCCGCCACAAACTCGAGGCCGAAAAGATTCTCTGGCGCTACCACCGCGAGCGCGGGCTGCCGGCCGCGGCGTGCCGGATGCCGACCATCTGCGGGCCGGGCTACTACAACCACCGCCCCACCCTCGACCTCATGGACCGCATCCTCGACCACAAGGTGGTCCCCATGGCGGGGAAGGGGGACATCCAGGGCGACTTCGTCTATTTCGACGACGTGCTCCGGGGCCACATCCTCTGCGGCGAGAAGGAGAGTGCCGTCGGCGAGGCCTTCAACATCTCGACCGACCGCTCCTCGACCCACCTGGAGATTGTCCAGGCCCTCATCCGGGCGGCGGGGAGCCGCTCCCGCATCGTCCACGTCCCCCCGTGGCTCGCGGTCCCCATGCTCGACTTCACCCGCCTCCTGGGCCTCCACGACCTCCCCCGCTACCAGTATGACTACCTCTTCCACCCCAACGTCTACAGCGTCGAGAAGGCGAAGCGGCTCCTCGGTTACAGGCCCACGAAATCGGCGGCGGAGGCCGCGGTCGAGTTGATGAAGGGCTACATGAAGGACCGGGAGTTCGTGCGGAAGCGGGCCAAGAGTTACTGAGCGGTCTTCTGCGGCTCTCCCAGCCGGGGGTGGAGGAGGACCGCCACCACGGCCGAATCCACGCCCCCAGAGAGAGCGCAGATGACCCGGCCCGGGCCGACCTTCTCGCGAATCTCGGACACGGCTTGGTCGACGAACGACTGCGCTGTCCAGGTGCCCTCGCAGCGGCACACCTCGAACAGGAAGTTGCGGATGACTTCCTTGCCGAAGCTGGTATGGACGACCTCCGGATGGAATTGCAGACCGATCAGACC
>CAZANW010000099.1:0-5223 GCA_964486625.1 uncultured Halobacteria archaeon | reverse complement strand
CCTCTACTACATGTCCACGAAGGGATGGGACTTCGGCCACGGGCCCGACGGCGACGTCCACAACTACTTCAGCCACTACGGGAACCCCCTTTACGCCGGCCTCAATTACCTCATGGTCCTCTCCGACTTCAAGACCCGGGTCATGGGGGAACTGGCGCGCCGGGAGCCCACCGCGGAGCGGCGGCGCAAGGCGAAACTGCGGATGCTCTTCGCCCTCCGGGAGCACGGCCGGCCCTACGCGGAAGAGGTGGCGGCCGAGACCGGCCTCCCCGCGAAGGAGGCGGCGGCCTGCCTCAAGGAACTCGAGGCCCGGGGCTACCTGTCGCGCAAGGCGCTGACCCCCACGGGCCGCGCGCTCGTCGGCGGCCTCGTCACGCAGGTCCGCGACCGGGCCTTCCACTTCCACCTCCCGGACGGGAGATATGCGGGCCGCTCGGCCCACTCCCTGGAGGAGTTCGCCGAGGCGGCGGGAAAGGTGGACCTCGCCTCCCTGGAGTTCCACTCCCGCCGCGGCGACTTCGAGGGGTGGGCCCGGTGGGTCCTCGAGGACGGCGAGTTGGCCGACCGGCTGCGGGGCGCGCCCGCGGGCGGAGAGACGCTGCGCGACTTCCTCCGGAGCACCGCGGAGGCGCGGAGGAAGGGACTCCTGGCCGGGCTGGATTGATTGCCGCCGGTCCCCCGCGCTCCGCCGGCAACGGTGCCCGCGCCTGACCTACCCCGGCCTTCAGGCCGGGGTAGGTCAGAACACCCGTCTCCCCGCCTTCCGCGGGTCGAACTTCGCCGTCCGGGCCACCGACATGACCGCCATGACTCCGGCCTGGACCGGGTCGGTCACCACCAGGTCGGCCACCTCGGGGACCGAGCCCGCCATGTTCAGCGAGAGGACCGGGATTCGGTGGCGTTTCCTCAACTCCTTCACCGCCTCGGTGACCTTCCCGCCCATGATGCTCCCGGCGAGGACGAGAATCGCGGCGCGGTGGAGCCGCCCCACCGCCTCCACGGCGTCGGCGAGGGCCTCCTCCCCCACCAGCGGGATGGTGTCCACGGAGATGGCCTCGCCCCGGAGGTTGTGGCGGTCCGCCTCCGACACCGCCCCGGCGACCACCTGGGCCACCTGGGCCCCGCCGCCAATCACAATCACCCGCTTGCCGTAGATGTTCAGGAAGGGCTCGAACTTCCGGACCTGCCTGACCCCCGGGACCCGCCGGAGGCGGCGCATCATCTCCTGGGCCCCCTCGCCGGTGGCGAGTTCGAGATAGACCTGCAGGGTGCCCGTCCGGCTCCCGGCGGGCTTTTTTCGGCTCCGCTCGGTGGGGAGTTTCTGGTAGCAGTGGAGGTAGGCGAGGTTGGCCTGGGCCGACGAGGCGACTTCGAGGATGGCACCCAGGACCCCCCGCTTCCGGGAGGCGAGGACGGAGATGCCGACGGCGGCCATGTTTTTGCGCTTAGGAGCCTATCCACCATAATGGTTGCGAAACCACGCCTGGAGCCCGTCATGCCCGAGCCGCTCCTCCGGGCCGAGAACCGCGAGAGGGCCCTCGTCCTCGCCGACATCCACCTCGGCTACGAGGCGGGCCTGCGGCGGCGCGGCGTGGTGGTGCCGAGCCAGACCCGCGCCCTCCTCGACGGGCTCCTGGCCGCAGTCGAGCGCGAGCGCCCCGACCGCCTCGTCGTCCTCGGGGACGTGAAGCACACGGTCCCGGGCGCATCCGGGCAGGAGCGGGGCGAACTGCCCTGGTTCTTCCGGGAACTGCGCGACCGCGTCCCGGTGGAGGTGGTGCCCGGGAACCACGACGACCGCCTGAAGGATCTGCTGGGGGACGGGGTCCCGGTGGCCCCCATGACCGGCAAGGTCGTGGACGGCGTGGCCTACATGCACGGCCACACCTGGCCGACCCCGTCCCTCCTCCGCAGCCGGGTTCTGGTTCTGGGGCACGACCACCTCGTGGTCGAGTTGCGCGACGAGGTCGGGGGGCGGCAGCGGGAGCGGGTCTGGATTCGGACGCGCCTCGACCCGGAGAAACTGCCGCCGCGCCTGCGCCCCCGCGCGCGCCGCGACATGGAGGTGATTCTCGCTCCCGCCTACAACGGAATCCTCGGCGGCGTCCCGGTGAACGGGGGCGGGGGGTTCATGGGGCCCCTGCTGCGGTGCGGCGCGGTGGACGTTCCCGGCGGAGAGGCCCACCTCCTCGACGGGACCTATCTGGGGCGGGTCGCGGACCTACCGGTCTACCCGCGGGTCCACGGGCGGTCGCCGGGCTAAATCCGAAGCACGAAGCACTAAATCCTAAACAAATTCAAAATCCAAAGCACGAAATCCAAAACCGCGGTTTTGAGTTTTGGATTTTGAGATTTGGATTTGTTTAGGATTTCGGATTTAGGATTTTGGAAGTCAGCGGCGACATCCGGTGGAGTTTCCGAAGCCCCCGAGCCGCCAAGGCCCCGACGGGCCTCAGACCGAGGCCGGTGGCCGTGTCCTCCATCAGCCGATAGTCCTCCGCGTCGTAGAATCCGAGGAGGGTCAGGAGGAAAGTGTAGAGGATGAAGAAGAGCACCGCCCCCAGGAGGGTGAATGTCATCTTGAGCCATGCGGGCGACGCGCCGCTGGAGAGGGGGCCGAGGCCGGGCAGGAGGAGGGGGACGATGAGGAGCGAGGCCACCAGGGGCCGCGCCAGGAGCCGGAGGGAGTAACGGAACTCCAGGAGAGCCCCCACTTTCCTCATCAGGTGCGGGAGGAGCAGGGCGCTCGATAGGAGGAGGGCGAGGGCGGGGCCGCGGAGGCCGAGAGGGACGGACAGGGGCGGAGTGAGGACCACCATGACGACCGCCGAGAGCCCGAAGGCGCGCCCCGCGTCGCGGGCCCGGCCCAGGCCCACCAGGGTGACGCTGAAGATGGTGGACAGGGCCGCGATGGCGAGGCCCGCCGCCGCGAGGGCCATGACCGCGGACTGGCCCGCGGCCTCCGGTGTGAAGAGGGGCATGATGACGGGCCCCGAGACCACCAGGAGAACCACCACGAAGGGTGCGAGGGAGAAGCCGAATTTCACCATGGTGCGGAGGATGGAGTGGAGCAGCGCCCGGTCGCCGAGTTCCCGGGCCCGGGAGACCTCCGGGACGAGGGGCAGGGCCATGAGGGTGACGTAGAGGACGAGGAATGCGTAGATGACGCTGAGGCCGTAGACCGTGACGTCGGCCGGCGCGAACACGAACCCGTAGATGGACATGACTTTGACCGCGAAGACGCTCAGGGAGACGTTGAGCCCGAAGGTGGCGAGGTTGGCGAGGAGGGCGTAGAGGCCCTGTGCCGAGAGTTCCCGGGCGAAAGGGCCGTCGAGGGGCTCCCGGAGAAGGGTCCGCAGCGGGAACGGGGAGCACCGGCGGAAGAAGAAGAGGGCCGCGGCCACCATGGCGAGGTTGCCCGCCAGGGGCACGGCGGCCAGGAACGGTGCGTGGGCCGGGGTCCGGAAGAACGCGAGGAAGACCATGCCCGTGGCGAACATCCCGGCGCCCAGGACCCCCCCGATGACCGCGAGGTAGTCGTAGCGGTGGACCGACCCGATGACCGAGTTGAGGATGTCCCGGAAGGCCATGAGCGGGATGAGCATGGCGATGAGGGAGAAGGCCGCCATGTCCTCGGGGCTGTTGCGGCCCAGGAAAGTGAAGAGGAGCCAGGCCGCGAGAATCCCGGCCCCCCACAGGAGCATGACCCGCGTGGAGCGCCCGGCCACCCTCCGGGCCTCCTCCGGGTCGCGGGCCAGGGCCTGGGAGACCCGCTTGACGAAGGCCTGCCCCAGGCCCACCGTCGCCGCGTTGAGGAGGACCATGGCGGCGTTGGCGGTGATGAAGAACTCGAAGCTCTCCTTGCCGAAGCCGCGGGGCTCGGGCCGCCCCCCCAGGATGATCCAGAAGAAGATGAGGAGGCCCGCCACGGTCCCCACCAGGACCTGCCACGCGCCCCCCGCCACCACCCGGGAGGCCGAGGCCTGGCCGAATATCTGGGCCCGGGTCGCCGGAACCATCGGGGGAGAGGGCCGGGTGGCTTTTTAAGGCGCGCCTCCTTCCGGCGACCGTGCACCCCCGCTGGCGCCGCTGGCCGCCTCGCTTGTGCGCCCGCGGTTGCGAGCGCGCGCCCCATCTAGAAACCCCGGACCCCCTGGAGGAACGGGGCACCGGAGGAACATGACCCGGCGGGGACTCCTCTTCCTCCTCCCCTTCTCCTCGGTCCTGGTCCTCGCCTTCGGCTTCACGACTCTCGGGCCGACCCTGGCGTGGGCCCTCCCGCGCTTGGCGTGGTGGGAGGCGAGCCTCCTCTCGTCGTCGCTGCTCATCGGAATCGCGGGGACGAGTTTCCTGGCGGGCCGGGCCGCGGACCGGCTGGGCCACAAGCGGGCCCTCCTCCTGGGGCTCGCCCTCCTGCCGGCGGGCTTCGTGCCCCCGCTCGCGGGCTCCTCCTTCCCGCTCCTGTTCGGGGGCTTCCTCCTGGTGGGGGTCGCATTCAGCGTCATCCAGACGGCCGCGAACCCCCTCGTGGCCCGCCTCTTCCCGGAGCGCCCGGGGCTCTTCCTGACCCTGCTCCACGTCGCGTGGTCGGTGGGGGCCTTCGCGGGGCCGACGCTGGCGGGCTTCACACTGGCGGCCGGGGACCCCCGGGGGCTCTCCGGGCGGGTGCTGGCGGCGACGCTCCTGTTCCTGGCCGGGGCCGCAGCGGTCTCCAGGAAGTTCCCCGAGCCCGGGCGCCCGCGGGAGCAAACCCCTCTGCGCCCCTCCGCCCCCCTGGTCCTCCTGGTGCTGCTCGCGTTTTTCTACCTCGGCTCGGAGATGAGCCTCAACTCGTGGCTCCCCGCCTACATCCAGGAGACCGGAGGCCTGGGGGCCGCCGGGGCGGGAGGTGCCCTGGGACTTTTCTGGGGGATGATGGGGCTCGGGCGGGTGGCGCTGGGCCCCTTCCTCGACCGGCTCGGGGTCCGGCGGGTGGCCCTCGCCGCGGCCCTCCTGGGGGTCGCATCGCTCGCCCTCAACGGCCTGCTGCCCGGGGGCCCGCCCGCCCTCCGGTGGGGCCTCACCGGCTTCTTCTTCTCCATCCTCTTCCCCGCCATCATGGCCCTCGCGGCGCGCCTCTTCCCGGAGAACGCGGGGAGCGCGGTGGGGGCCATCTTCAGTTTGGGCATCCTCGGAGGCGTGGCGGTCCCCGCCCTCATCGGCGCCCTCCGGCCCATCCTGGGT
>CAZANW010000098.1:0-5317 GCA_964486625.1 uncultured Halobacteria archaeon | reverse complement strand
GGCCCACTCTCCCCCTCACCCCCCGACGGATAGGATTGGAACCATCGCCGGAATTTTAATTGTGATGATTTGCACCGGGTCGTAGTCCGCAAAACAGAAATGCGCAGGAGTATAAATTCCTGGCCGTGTGACCGGATTCTTGGTCACGGACCCGGACTCTTGGGCACAGGTTCCCTGGCTCAGTAAGGGATTCCCTCCGGATAAATTTTCCGGCCCTGGCTCGGGCTGAGGGAAGGCCCCGAAGGCTTTTATCCTTGCGTGCCCCAGATGAAGCCATGGCCGTAGCCCTCACACTGCAGCGCGGGGAGAAGACCCTCGACGAGCTCTTCTCCGAGGCCGACCGCCCCGAGTTCCAGCGCAGGCTCCGCACGGCCCTGAAGGGACAGTCCATCGTCCAGTACGTGAAGGCGATGAGGCGGGAGCTGGAGAATGAGTACCCCGGCGACAGCCTCTTCGAGTTCTACACCCGGCCCTAATCCAAAATCAGGCACCTTCCAGCGGCCGAGAACTTGGCACGGCGGAGGAACTCCTGGGGCGTCAGGATGGCAGGGGTGGGAATCCCGAGCCCGCTGTTGATTCTCGCCACGCTCCGGAGGGTCTTCTCCTTCACGATGTCCCCTCGGTTCCAGCTGAGGAAGACGTCGGCCCGCTGAAAAGAAGCCAAGGCCAGGTGGAGGGCGTCCGCGTATGAAAGGCCTGCACCACTCATGTAGCGGGCCTGGATGCCTTTGGCCTCCCGGCTGGCCGGAGCCTCGATCTGGACCGCCCGCTCGTAGAGCGGCAGGACGAGGGTCAAGCCCAACCGCTCCTCCAGCCTTCGAATCTCTCTCCTCACGAGGCGGCTCCCCACGCAGACGACGACCCTCTGGTATGCGAACTGGAGGGTCTCGCGCGACGAGGGCTGGCGGTCGCCCGCTTCGACGGCGGCCCCGTAGACGTTGGTGTCGATGTATGCGGACTGGACTTTCCGGGTCACGATGGGGAGAGCGGGCCGGGAGATAATGCCTTTGCGGGGGTCGGATGTGCCTTTCAATTTGACCGCCTTCTCAACTTCCTTTTCTGCCCACCGCCAGGGCGAAGCCCGGGACGGTCCGCAGGAAGATCTGGCGGGTGTCTGTGAAACCCGCCGCCGACAGCCAGCCGGCGACATCCGCTGGCGGGTAGGTCTGCCCGTTCACCGCAGTGAAAAGTTCCAGGCCGACGAGGCCCGCCATGGCCCTGGCCGCCGGGCCGGAGGCCTTGACGGCCATCTGGTCCATCACGACGAGCAGGCCGCCCGGGTTGAGGGCGCCAGCGACCTTGCGGAACAGCTCCTGGTTCCGGGCGGGTGGGAACATGTGGATGACGTTGAACAGCAGCGCCGCGTCGTAGCCCCCGCTCAGGCCGTCCTTCCAGAAATCACCCTCCTGGACCGCGACGCGGTCGCCCATCTTCTCGGCGGCGATGGTCCGGCGCGCCACCTCCAGCGCCTGGGGCCAGTCGAAAACCGTGGCCGATAGGCCGGGATACTGGCGGCAGAACCGGATGCTGTACCACCCGTGCCCGCCGCCCACGTCCAGCAGCCGGCGGGCCGTCGGCGGGAGCCTCATCCTGGCGAGAATCTCGTCCGCGCCCATGTTCGCCGCGCCAATCATGGCGGCCTGGTACTTCTCCCAGCCGCCGGGGTGCCTCGCAAACGCCTCCCAGGCGGTCTCCGGTGGCTCTCCTTTGCGGGTGGCTTCGTCCAGGCGCCACTGCGATTCCCGGAGATCTTCCACGTAGGTGAGGAAATCCGCCATGCAGTTCGGCGAACCGCGCACCATCCACTTGGCGGTCATGGGCGTGTTGGCATAGCGGTCGCCCCGCCTCTGCACGTAGCCGAGGGCTTCGAGGGCTTGGAGAAGCAGGGTCGTGCCCCGCTCGCTCGCGTTGATACGGCGCGCAACCTCCGCGGGCGCCAGGGGCCCGCCGCTCAGGGCCTCGAAGAGGCCGAGCTTGACGGCGGCGGAGGCGGTCTTGAAGGCCATGACCCCCAGGGCGTCCAGCATCGGCCCGGGACCCTTGTTGAGGCGGAGCATCATCAGGCGCTCCATGAAGTTGAGCTGGACCGGCATCCTCGCGTCCTCCGTTTCACCGGGGAGATGTCGCTGTTGTCTTCAATCTTTCGGGGCGGGGTTCTGTTGCGTTTAAGAGGGATTTGACCTCTTTCGGCCCTCCCACGTTGCCTATTTTTTCCCCGGCCGGAAGCCGCCGCCCATGGTCCACGTGATGAACGCCCCGAAGCCGATGAAGCCGAGGTGGATGAGCAGCACGCCGACGTAGGTGGGCAGCATGGGGAGCAGCACCCCCCGCTCCTGGAGGTAGAGGGGGTTCCAGGCGGTGTAGGCGAGGTTGGCGACGATGCCGAGAACCACCAGGAGCACGAGGTGCCGGTGGGCCCGGTGGACCCGGGCGAAGTGGAGGAAGAAGCGCGCCTTCACGGCCTCACGGTGGTAGGGGACGAGCAGCGCGGTGCGGAGGACGATGGCGATGGCCGGGAGGCCGGTGGCCAGCAGGAGCCCCTTCACCCCGAGGCCCGGACTCAGCAGCAGGAGCGCGAGATTCCCCGCCTTCTCCTCCCGGGGGCCCCGGGCGATGCCCAGGAGGGTCCAGCCGAGATAGATGGTCCCGACATGGACAAGCAGGAGGAACATGCCCACGGGCATGAACGCCCGAAAGGTGACCTCCTCCGGTTCCAGAAGCACGGAGGCGGCGATGAAGGCGAGGAAGGCGGCGAGGGCCACCGCCCCGAGCCGGAGAGTCAAGGTGTAGGGCCGCCAGCGGAGGAAGATGCGGGCCCGAGTGAGCTCCATGCGGAGCCGGAGGGCGCGGAGCCACGGGATGCTGGCGAGGACGGCCGCGGCCCCGGTGGCGTAGACGGCCGCCTCCTCGGGGGTCACGGCTGGCCCAGGCCTCCCTCCACGGCCATGGGTGAGGTCTGGGAAACGGGGGCAAAAAGGTTCGCGGGAACGCCCCCGGCGTCTGCCTCTTTCCTTCAGGAAACCGCCCTTTTTTCTCCCCCTCCACCCAGGCCCTCCGATGGAGCCCTCGGACTTCCCGGGGAGACTCGTCGCGTTCATCAACCGTCGCAAGGGGGTGGCCGGGGCCTGCTACATCCTCTCCATCCTCTTCTCGGAGTTCATCCCCGTCTCCGGGACCGTGGGGGAGATTCCGAAGATGCTCTCGGTCCGGTTCTTCACCGACCCGTTCTCCTTCCTGGCCCCCCTGCCGACGTGGGTCCTCGGGATTCCCGCCGCCCTCTTCCTCGCCGTCTCCCTCCTGCCGCTGGCAGAGCGGAAGTTCAGCCCGGGCCTTTTCCTGCTGTTCGCGGTCCACTTCCTCTTCTACCCCGCAGCGTTCCTCACCCGGGGGAGTTGGGTCCACCCGCTGGTCTGGGCCCTCCTCCTGGCCCCCATCGTCGGCCTGAACCTCTGGGTCCGGAGCCTTGACTACTTCTACGCCATGGTCTCCGCCGCCATCCTGATGGACCTCGGGGCGGCGGTCCGGGGCTTCGGGATGGGGCTGCCCGCCATCGGCGTCCCCTACTACCCGGCCCTCCCTCCGACAGTCATTATCGTCATCGACGTCTCCCTCCTGACCGTGGCGGTCCTCCTCTGGTGGAAGAGGATTGATTTCGGCAGGCGCTGGGGGGTCAAGTGGATGGAGGCCCTGGAGTGACCGCCGTGTCCCCCCGGTGCGTCCTCGTCACCGGCGTCTCCGGCAACGTGGGCAAGTTCAAATACGGCTCCATCGAAGTGCTGGAGAGCCTGGCGGGACGGGGATGAGATTCGACCGGCGGAGGTGGCGCCGGCGGGTGGCCGCGGCCGCGGGGCTCTTCCTTGTGCTTCTTTTCTTGGTGGACCCGGCGCCGCCCCCGCCCAGAACCATCGGCGGCGAGCCCCTCGCCTCCGCGGGCGGCATCGCCACCGACGTCCAGCGCGCCATCGACCGTTACCGCCGGGAGGGCTCCCTCCCCGCCTTCCTCCCCGCCCGGAGCCCCGGGGTGGGGTGGAGGTGGCCGCCCGTCGGCTGGGTCCTCACCTTCGACGACCCGGTGAACATGCTCGTGTTCGTCCGCAACGCGACGCGGGAGGAGTCGGTGCGTGCGGTGCGGGAGGCGTTCCAGGCCGCGGGCTACTCCGAGTCGTGGCCGGGGCGCCTCGCGTTCCTCACGAGGTACGACCGGCCCGTGGAGGTGGAGATGTTTCAGGACTTCGTCGCGGGCGGGGTTCCCCTGCAGATGCACGTCCGGGTCCTCCACGCCGGGGAGGACGGGTTGCTGGGCCACGGGTGGCTCGTCAACGGCCACGCGGAGTTCAGGGCTTCCGACGTGTGGAACCACCTCTCCGGGCGCCCCCTCCCCGCCGCTGCGGTGGAAGCGGGGCCCTACCTCGACCCGCGGGGGGTGAAGTGGGAGTCCTTCGAGCGGCAAATCGAGGCTGCGCCGATTGGCGGAGCGAAAATTTCCGTGAACTACTCCAACGAGGGCTACTACTTCGGGCAGGGACGGGCCGGGGCGGGCGACCCCTACTACTACGTGGACGGTCGGCTGCCGGTGGTGGTGCTGGAGGGGCGATGAGCTTCCTCCTCGACCCGCCCCTTCTCCTCGCCTTCGGCGTCGGCATCGTCCTCCTGGACCGCCGCTTCCCGGGCCGCCGCATCCGCGTCGCGGGGTTCCTCTTCACCCTCGCCCTCTTCTGGGGAGTGAGCGTCCCTCTCTGCTACGACATCATCGACATCCCGTTCCACGGCTACCCCCGCGGCTCGGACTTCTGCCTCAACTCTTGGGTCTTCTCCGGCCTCTCCCGGAGCCCGACCGCCGATGTGCTGGGGGGCCTGCTGTTCGCCGCCTACCCCGCGTGGCTCTTCCTGGGGCTCCGCATCGGGGAGAGGCTCCGTTCCCGGTGGGGGACGAAGCCCTCATGACTCCGGAGCGCTACGACGCCGTCGTCGCGGGCGGGGGCGTGGCGGGCCTCGTGGCCGCCCACCTCCTCTCCCGTGAGTTCTCGGTCGCCCTCTTCGAGGCCTCCGGAGTCCTCGGCGGAAAAGCGCGCGCGGAAGAGGTGAAGGGCTTCCGGGTGGACTGCGGGGTCCACGCCCTGCTCCTAGGAAGCGCCGGGACCCTGCCGACGGTCCTCCGGGAGGCGGGGGTCTCCGTGGATGTTCCCGAAGTTCCCTTGTGGCTCGACGACGGGGGCTCCCTGAAGAGCATCTACCCCGGGAGTTTCCGCCCCGGTCTCCGGGAGGGGCTGGGGGCCCTGGCGGGGGTGGGCGGTGGCGCGTCGCGCCTCCGGGAGGC
>CAZANW010000097.1:4001-5528 GCA_964486625.1 uncultured Halobacteria archaeon | reverse complement strand
CCCCCCGGAGGAGCCCGGCCTCCGCCTCGCCTGGGAGGCGCGCCCCGGGCGCGCCCTGGCCGCCTACCGGGCCGCGCTCCGCCGCGGGGCCTCGGGGCTCCTCGTCGGCCGCGCCCCTCTCGAACTCCCCGAGCCGGGGACCCGGCTCTCCCTGGGGGAGACGGGGCCCTCCCCGCGGGCGGAGAGGCTCGACGAGGTCGTGCGGGCGGTCCGCCAGGCGGGGCCGGGGGCCGCGGTCCTTCTCGACGGCCTCGAATACCTGGTGGCGCGGCACGGCTTCGACTCGGTCCTCCGCATGGTCCACCACCTGCGGGAACTGGCGGCGGGCCAGGGAGCCCTCCTCCTAATACCGGTGGACCCGCGGGTGCTGGAGCCCCGGCAGAAAGCGCTGCTGGAGAAGGAAACCCGGCTCCTCTAAACGTCTCTCCGGCGCGAACTTCGTGCGAGGAGGGCGACGGTGGCCACGGCCGCGATGGCGACGGCGGCTTCGAACCCCGGCTGCTTCGGCGTCGGGGTGGCGGCGGGCGCGGCAGAGGCCGGAGCGCTCGCCTGCGCGGAGGGGGCGGGGGTCGCGGAGGAGGGAGCGCCCGGGAGTCTCAGGAGCCAGATGTCGTCGCTCCCCGCGAAGCGGCTGACGAAGGCGATGGACCTCCCGTCCGGCGAGACCGCAGGGCGGCCCATCTTCCCGAGGTCGGGGCTGGTGGCGACGCTCTCCAGGCCCGAGCCGTCGGCGTTGACGAGGGCGAGGCCGTCGTCCACCTGGAGGGCCAGTCTCCGGGAGTCGGGGAACCAGGAGGGGTGGGCCTCGACCTGGGGGCTCCGGGTCAGGCGGCGCGGGTTCTGCCCCCCGGGCCCCATCACCCAGAGGTCCACCGAGGACTCCCCGGCGGCGCGGCCCACGAATGCGACGAGGGCCCCGTCGGGGCTGGGGGCCGGGTCGCGATATTCGACGATGCTCGTGTCGAGGAGCGCCGCCCTGACCTCGGCGGCCGCCCCGGTGGCGCTCTCCACCCGGAGGAGTTTGCCCTGGGAGGCGACCCAGACCGCCTTCCCGCCGGGCTCCCAGGCAGGGGCCGACTCCACCGTGGGCTCGGCGTAGAGGGGGCGGGCGGTCCCGTCGGAGCGGACCACCCAGAGGTCGGGGCTCGCGGAGCGGTGCTTCGAGATGGCGGCGACGCCGTCCACGCCGGGGAGCGCGGCCGCCTCGGTGGGGGGCTCCAGCGTCCCCTGGGTGGAGGAGTAGGCGCGGAGCGGCGCCGTGGCGGAGTCGATGCCCGAGGGGTCGAAGACCCAGGTCCTCCCCTGGAGCGTCTTGGCCGCCTTGGCGCCCGCCGCGGCCATGTCCACCCGGGCGAGGCCCGACGGGGTGGTGTAAACCAGCGTGGAGGGGCCCGACCAGGAGGGGCTCCCCTCGGCGTCGGGGGAGGTGGAGACGCGGGTCAGGTCCCCCTCCGTGGCGGAGAGGGCCCGGGCGGCCGGCAGCAGGAGGAGGAGCAGAAGGAGCACCGGCAGCCCGCGCGCCATGGG
>CAZANW010000097.1:0-3901 GCA_964486625.1 uncultured Halobacteria archaeon | reverse complement strand
TTGTAGGTGAGGCTCCCCTTCCCCAGGTGGGTCGTGTAGATGCACTGCCGGAAGCACTTGTCGCAGGTCCACCCCTTGTCCAGCGGGAACTTCAGGCCGAGGTTGTTGTAGTTGCACCGGAAGAGATTCCGCTCGTCGTCCACATGCCAGGGGACGTCCCACCCCACGGTCATCGCCCGCATCTGCTTCTCGGCGATGGCCCCCCGGACGAGGAACGACTTGCACTTCGCGCACTGGTAGACCGCGGCGTCGGTCCCCTCCTCCTTGATGCGGCGGAGGAAGGCGATGTCGGTCGCCTCGTTGCAGACGTAACACATTTCAGCCATCGGGGAATCTTAGCCGGACCCATGAAAAAGGCCACCGCCGTCGCGGGGAGCAACATCGCGATTGTCAAATACTGGGGCAACCGGGACGACCGGCTCCGGATGCCCGCAAACCCCTCCATCTCCCTCACCCTCCGGGAGCTGACCACGACCACCACCGTCTCCTTCTCCGCATCCGGGGGCCAGGACGGGGCGACGGTGGACGGAAAACCGCTGTCGGGAGAGGGCCTGGGGCGGGTCCGGGCGCTCCTCGACCCCCTCCGGCGGAGGGCGAAGACCCGCGCCCGGGTCCGGGTGGCGTCGCGCAACTCCTTCCCCGCCGGGGCGGGCCTCGCCTCCTCCGCCTCCGCGTTCGCCGCCCTGGCCGCGGCGGCCTCGGCGGCCCTGGGCCTCGACATCTCCCCCCGGCAACTCTCGGCCGTCGCCCGCCTCGGCTCGGGCTCGGCGGCCCGTTCGGTGTTCGGGGGCTTCGCCGAACTGGGGATCGACGGCACCGCCTGGCCCCTGGCCCCCCCGGGCCACTGGGACTTGCGGGACGTGGCGGTGCTCCTGTCGCGGGCCCCCAAGGAGGTGGGCTCCACCGAGGGGCACCGGCGCGCCCGCTCATCACCACTCTACCGACCCCGTCTACGTTTCGTCGAATACACTCTGCCGGAGGTGAGGGCCGCCATCCTGGCGCGGGACTTCCCCGCTCTGGCCCGGGTCGCGGAAGCGGACGCCCTCGCCATGCACGCGGTCATGGCCACCTCCGATCCTCCCCTGGTCTACTGGAGCCGGGAGACCCTGCGCCTCATGGAGGCGGTGGAGGGGTGGAGGCGCGGAGGGCTCCCGTGCGCCTGGACTCTCGACGCGGGCCCGAACCTCCACATCCTCGCGCCCGGCGGGAGCTCGGCCCGGGTGGCGGCGCGGGTGCGCGAAGCCGTCCCGGGGGTCGAGGTGCGGGTCTGCCGCCCCGGGCCGGGGGTGCGGCTCGTCCGGAGCCACCTGTTCTGAAATCCCAAATCCGAAATCCTAAATCCGAAACAAATCCGAATTTCAAAATCCAAAATTCAAAACGGCCGTTTTAGATTTGGTGCCTTGGATTTTGGTTTTGTTTAGGATTTAGGGTTTCGTGCTTAGAATTTTCCGGGCCGCCCGCGCCACCCGCTCCCGCGCCTCTGGGGGCGCATAGACCCCGGCCCGCGCCGCCTCCCGGCGGGCCCGGTCCAGGGCGGCGGCGACTGGGGAGGCCCGGCGCAGGCTCCGGAGGCGCGCGCCCGTCCGGACGGGGAACGCCCCGAGGGGGGGCTCGGGGGAAGGGATGTCCACCAGGACCCGCGACTCCTCCACCCCCGCCCCCTCCGCAATCTCCCCCCGGAGCTTCGCGGGGGCCGGGAGGCGGGCGGGGAGCGCGCCCCGCGGGACCCAGAGGGCCCGCTTGTAGAGTCGGCGGGAGTCGAGCCTCTCCGCCATCTCCGCCGCGACGCCCCCGGCCCGGAGCAGCGCCGCACGCGCCTCGCCGTCGTCCATCCGGCGCAACACCTCCGGGTCCGCCCCCGCTTCGAGAAGGGCGCCGAGGCCGGCGCAGAACATCGCCTCGGCGATGCGGCAGACGTGGTGCAGGTAGACCGCCGGATACATCAGGAGGCGGGCCACCAGCAGCGACTCCGCGGCCCGGAGGCCCGATTCCCGGATGCAGAGCCGGGGGCCCGTCCACTCCATCTCCCCCAGGAGGCGGGTGACGTCGGCCCGGCCGAAGGAGACCCCGGTGTAGTAGGCGTCCCGGACCAGGTAGTCCATCCGGTCCAAATCGAGTTCGCTGGAGAGGAGGGGTCCCAGGGGGGTCCGGCCCCGGAGGTGGGCCCGGACCGTCCTCGGGGAGAGGGAGTGGGCCTCGAGGACCTCCGTGACGTCCGGTGAGAACGGGACCTCCTCGTGGCTCCGGCCGGTCCAGCGCAGGAATACCGCCTCGCTGGCGTGGGAGTAGGGGCCGTGGCCCGCGTCGTGGAGGAGGGCGGCGACCCGCAACTCGCCCCGGAGGGGCTCCCGGCGCCCCAGGGGGACGAGGGAGGCGAGGTGGCACGTGCCGAGGGCGTGCTCGAACCGGGTGTGGTTCGCGCCGGGATAGACGAGGTGGGCGAATCCGAGTTGCCGGATGCGCCGGAGCCGCTGGAGGGCGGGGGTGTCAAGGATGGCGAGGAGGAGGGGGTCCGCCCGGATGTAGCCGTAGAGGGGGTCGCGGATGGCCGTGGCCTCGCCTTTCATGCCCTCCCCTGGGCCGCCCGCTTCTTCTCTTTATCGCACGAGGCATTCCCATGCGCCTCGCCCTCCGCCGCCTCCGGAAGGGGTTCGGCCCCCTCCGCCTCGTCCCCGAGAGCGGCGACGACCTCTACCACCTGCGCGCCCTGGTCGGGCCGGGGGACCGGGTGACCGGCTGGACCACCCGGAAGACCCCCGCCCCGGGGGCCGACCGCGCCCGCGCCTCGGCCGACCGAAGGCCGGTCCGCATCACCCTCGAGGCCGAGGGCGCCGAGTTCCACCCCTCGGCGACCCTGCTGCGGATTCCCGGCCGCATCCTCGAGCCCCGCCCCGAGGGGGTGTCGGGGGGGCACCACACCCTGACGGTCGCGCCCTTCGACGAGATTGAAATCGAAAAGGAGTGGAGGGGTCACCACCTCGACCGGGTGCAGGAGGCGTTGAGCGGGCCCCGGGCCGCCGTCCTCCTGGTGACCGTCGAGGAGGGGCTCGCCGTGGCGGGGGAGTTGAGGGCGTGGGGCGTGGAGGAGAAGTTCACCGTCGAGATGGGCTACGGGAAGGGGCCGGGCCGCGACTCCCTCCGGGGGGAGTTCTTCCGCCAGGTCGCGGAGCCCCTCTCCCGGGAGAAAGCCGAGACCATTGTGGTCGCCGGCCCCGGCTTCGCCAAGGAGGACCTCCTCGCCCACCTGAAGGAGCGCCACCCCGCGGTCGCCGCCCGGGCGGTCGCGGCCACCTGCCGCTCGGTCGGCCCCCCGGGCTTCAACGAATTGCTCCGGACCGGAGCGGTGGACCGGGTGGTGGCCAGCCACCGGCTCGCGGAGGAGGCGAAACTCATCGACGCCCTCCTCACCCATGTCGCCAGGGAATCGCGCCGGGCGGTCTACGGCGCGGGGCCGGTGGAGGCCGCCGCGGCGCAGGGGGCCGTGGAGCACCTCCTCATCACCGATGACCTCGTGCGCGACCGAGTGGTGTTGATGGAGGCGGTCGAGAAGGCGCGGGGGAGGGTGACGGTCTTCGGCACCGAGGCGGAGCCGGGGAGGAGGTTGAAGGGGCTCGGGGGGATTGCGGCGCTGCTGCGCTTCGCGGTTTAGTGGCCAGGTGACGAGAACCCCCCGGGCTTTAGCCCGGGGATGAATCGTCACAAGGGGTAACGGGAAAGCCTATAACTCCGTCTCCCGATAGTGAATTTGGAGGCCGGGACGACCGGCCTCCCCACGAGAAACCAAGCTTCGGATAGCGTGGCTCCTCGCGGCAGAAAAACATTCCGGAGGTGATGAAAGTGGAACAGCTCACGCACTCAGCGCACGCTGTCGGCGGCGCGAACTGGCACCTCCAGTTCACCC
>CAZANW010000096.1:0-5538 GCA_964486625.1 uncultured Halobacteria archaeon | reverse complement strand
GGTATAGTCCGGGTCCGGCTCTCCCTGCCGGGGCTCCTCGGCTCCGGCGGCCGGTTCTTGGGGCTCCCGGGCGGGACCCCCCTCGGGCCCGGCGACTCGCTCACCGTCCGCTTCCCCCGCACGCTCTCGGCGGCCTACGTCTATCCGCCGCCCGACAGGCGGGGCCCGGGCGAGCTGGCGTGGAGCGGCCCCCGGACCCTGGGGCCCGGGGAGCCGCTGGTCAGGCTCGAAGCCCCCGGCAGCCTCCCTTGGGCGGCCGTCGGCCTCGCGGGGGTCGCAGCGGGCGGGGTTCTCGCCCTCCTGCTGGCGCTGCGGCTGGGGAGGCGGTCGTGAGATTCTTTGTGCTGGCGATTCTGGGAGCCGTTGCCGTTCTCGCCGCCGGGGCCCCCGCGGCGTGGCAGGACCCCATCACCCCCGCCGACCCGCTCGCCCCCCTCGACCGGTTCGAGGAGAACCTCTCCCTCGCGTTCGCGGAGGCGCGGGTGAACCTCTCCGCCCCGGGGCCGGAGCGCGACGGGGCCGTGGCCGACCTCCGGGGCCTCCTTGCCTCCCTCCGGGCCGAGCGCGACGCCGAGGCGCTGGCCCTCGAAAACCGCTACGCGTCGGGCCTGCTTTCGCCCGCGCGGTTCAACGGCGCCATGGACGCCGTGCGGGAGGGGAAGGGGCGGCTCGCGGACGTCGAGGCGGACCTCGCCCTCCGGTTCCCACCGGAACCGCCGGTTTAGCCCCTTCCCCGGGGCCGGGGCTTTTTCGACCGCTTCAGGACCCGCCACCCGAGGAGCCCCGCCACGCCCGCCAAAGCCGCGGCCTGGAGGAGCCAGGACGGGGGGGCCGCCGGAGCCGCGGGCGGGGGCGGCGAGGGCAGGGGCCCGTCGCTTCCCAGGGCGACGTAGACCTCCGCCTCCTCCCGGCCCTTCCCCCCGCCCACCGGGAGCGGGGTGTTGTCCACCACCAGGGCGTAGCGGCCCGGCTCGGGGACCCGCCAGGAGTCGTCCCACCGCTGGTTCAGGGAGAGGGGGGAGCGCCTGTGGTCGTAGGAGATGGGGCCCCCGCCCGCGGCCACCGCCCTCTTGTAGGCCTCGAACTGCGAGGCATTCATCCAGAGCACGTCCACGTCGCCCCGGGCCTTCACGACGCCCAGGACGAACTCGACGCCCGGCTCGCCGTAGTATTCGACCGCGTAGTAGGCGCCCGGGGCGATGACCTGGCGCCCCGGGGGGGCGGCGTAGGTGAGGTTCTCGTGGGTCCCGGGGCCTGCGTGGGCGAGGGCCGGAGGGGTCGCCAGTGTGAGCAGGAGGAAGAGCGCGGCGAACGCGGGCCGTAGATTGCGTCTCATGGCCCTCCTCCCTCCGCCTTCTCTATGAATCCATCGCGCGGCAAACCTTCCGGGCACCACGTTTCTGCCGGATTCGCTCAAGCTCCGCCACTTCGGGAGGGTCCGGGGGCGGGGGATGCTGAGGATGGTTTCTAAATCTACCTCCGCTGGCCGCTGCCGAAGCAGGGGCAGAACCCCCTCCTCCGCTTTTAATCTCCCGGGTGAAGTGGGTTCAGGATGGCCAGCAGCCCGGCGCTCCCCCTCATCGACGCCGTCCTCTGGGCATCCCTCGCCGGCCTCGTCCTCCGGCGCGCCCGGGAGAGCTCCGCCGCCCGGGTCTTCGCGGGGATGCTCGTCCCCCTCAGCCTCTTCGGCCTCGCCCAGTTCGTGGGGCGGCTGGGCGTGGCGGCCCCCGCAGCCGTCGAGTTCTACCGCTGGGGGAACGCGCTCTCCATCCCCATCCTCTCCGCGGGCCTCCTCCACTTCGCCCTCCTTTTCCCCCGGCGCGCGCCCGGAGGGACCGCCCTCCACGTCCTCCCCTACGTCCCGGCCTTCTCCCTCCTGACCCTGCTCCTCTACGACATCCGGCTCTACGCGACCGGCGCCGAAATCGGGCCCACCGGGGAGCTCGACATGGTTTACGGCCCCCTCCTCCCCCTCTTCGTCGCGGTCTCCGCCGCGCCCGGGACGCTCGCCCTCGCCCTCTGGCTCTACCGGGCTTACCGGGCCGACCTGCCGGTGGAGCGCCGGATTCTCCGGAACCTCATCGCCGCGTTCGCGATACCTGTGGCCACCGGCTTCGCCTGGAGTTTCAACCGCATCTTCGGGCTGCCTTTCCCATTCCTCGTCCTCGAGGGCGGGGTGGCGGCCACCGCGCTCGTCGCCTGGACCATCCTGCGCTACAAGATTCTCATCACCCCGGTCCTGGAGGAGAGCAGCCCCGCGTCCCCGAGGTTCTCCATCCCCGCGGCCGGAGGCTACCTGGTTTCGGAGCCCGAGCCCGCGGCCGCCTTCGAGATTCTCCAGGACCTGACCTCCCACGGACGCCCCGGGGTCGCCTTCACCCGGGCTCCATCCGGGCTCCTGCGGGAGACCTACGGCCTCCGGAAGACCCCCCTCTTCTGGGTCGGGCTCTGGCTCGACCGCCGCCCCCCCGCGGGCTACGCGGGCGCCGTCCACCGGGTGGAGGACCTCATCCACGCCTCCCGCGACTTCATGGAGGACGCCCCGGGGGGCGTCGTCCTCGTGGACGGAATCGCCCACTTGGCGGAGCACTTCGGGTTCCAGGCGGTCGTGGAGATGGCCACCATGCTCAAGGAGGCGGCCGTGCGGACCGGCTCCATCTTCCTCCTCCGGGTGGACCCGCGCGTCGCGGAGCCGGCCCAGATGGCCCGGCTGGAGCAGGAACTGGCGCCGTGGAGGCCCAAGGTTTAAGACGCCCGGGCGTTCAAGCCGACCGATGCCTCTCTTCCTCGTCCAGCACAAGCACCCCGCCGAGAAGTGCCCCGCCCGCCAGCCCTCCATGGCCCAGATGCTCCTGAAGCACCTCTCCGACGAGAGCGCGGCGAAGTTCGGCCTCAAAATCGAGGCCCACGCCGTCGCCGACGGGTTACACCACCTGGTGATGATTGTGGAGGCGAGGGACGCCAAGGCGGTGGAGAAGTTCATGGAGCCGTTCAAGATGGCGGGGAGCGTCGAAATCTCGCAGTCCTCGTCGTGCGAGGCGGTTGTGCAGCGCGGCTTTTGCTGACCTGATGACCACCCTCGTCACCGGCGCCACCGGCCTCGTCGGCCTCAATGTCGTGAACCAGCTGGCCAAGCGCGGGGAGAAAATCCGCGTCCTCGCCCGCCCCACCAGCAACGGCATCGAGTTCGCGAAGAAGTTGGGCGCCGAGGTGGCGAGCGGGGACGTGACCGACTTCGCCTCGGTGAAGCGGGCGATGGCCGGGGCCCGGCGGGTCTATCACGTCGCGGGCGTCGTCGGCGGCAAGTGGCAGGAGAAGCAGATGTGGGCCGTGAACGTCCGGGGAACCGAGAACGTTTGCAAGGCCGCGCTGGAGGCGAACGTCGAGGGGTTCGTCCACACCAGCAGCACTGCGGCGGTGGCGACCGGGACCCTCGACAAACCGGCGAACGAGGAGACCCCCTACGACCTCGACGCGGTGAAGAGCCCCTACCACACGACGAAGCACAGGGGGGAGGAAATCGTGCTGGAGTTCGCGAAGAAGGGGTTGCCCGCGAAGGTCGTGAACCCGAGCACGATGTTCGGCCCCTGGGACGTGAAGCCCACCTCGGGGCTGATGGTGGTCATGGCGGCGAAGACGGGAATCCCGTTCTACCCGACCGGCTCGAACAACTTCATCGACGTGGAGGACGCGGCCCTCGGGCACCTGCTGGCGATGGAGAAGGGGCGGGTCGGGCAGCGCTACATCCTCGGCAACCAGAACATGGCGTGGAAGGATTTCCTGACCCTCGTGGCGGGGGTGGCCGGCAAGAAGCCGCCAAAATCGAAACTGTTGAAGCCCGTCGCCCTCGGCGTGGCCTACCTCCTCGCGCCGGTCTCGCGCAGGTCGAAGGGCGCAATGGCATGGCTCGACCCGGCCACGATTCGAGGCTCATTCGCCCACCACTGCGTGGACCCGTCGAAGGCGCGGCGGGAACTGGGGCTGCCGCAGAGCCCGGTGAGGGGGGCGGTGGAGAAGTCCTACAATTGGTTGAAGGAGCACGGGTATCTCGACGGGCGGTAGGGAACTCGCATCCGGGGGGGGGGCGCCGAGGCAGGCCACCTGAAGTTCCCGAACGGGACCGCCATCACGACGGCGGGCGTGGTGAGTCATATCGAAGCATTCCCTGGAGGCGGTAAAGCCTCTTCACGAACTCCGGATGGATGTACGACGGGGGGCCGATAAAGGCCCCTCGTTTGGAGTGGGCCAATCCGCAACCCCGAATCCGAAATCAAAAACCGCGCCGGGGGGGGGCGTTTTCGACAGGTTTTAATTCTCCAGCGAGATTCAGGCCCGTGGACGGAGGCATGGGAGCACGGCTGGCCATGGTTCTCGTCCTCTTCCTCCTCCTGGGGGGGGCGCTGAGGCCAACCACCTGAGGTTCCCCAACGGGACCGCCATCAACGGCGCGGTGCCGGTGAACGTCATCAAGCCCGCCGGCGCCCCCAACTGCTGGAGCCAGACCCTCCCCGGCGGGAGCCATGTCACCAACACCTCCTGGCCCAACATCTCCTCGGCCATCCTGATGAGCAGCCCCGGGGACGCCATCGTGGTGTGCAGGGGGAGCTGCGGTGCCGTTGGCCGCCCGGAGGCGGCCTTCCTGACATCTTATTTGCTGTCGATTTCCCGGAATACCTCGTCAACGGTGAGCCCTTTCGTCAATTTCCGCAGTTCCCGGGCCGAGTCCTTGAACTTCGGTGTTACTGCCCGCAAGAACGCCACATACTCGGCTGGCGACAGCTCACGCCGGAGAATGGTGAACGCCTTTTCGACGGCCCGTACCTCAGAGATCATAGAGTTCCCCCGCGAGGGTGATGGGATTTTCAACTCGCATTCCAAAGGATTCTACGCACTCCCTCCTCTTTAAGATGGCGTCGTCCACTGTGAGAAAGCGGGCCGCTCGGTTGTGGATGGCGAAGGCGATGTGGACGGCGTCCAGACCCCCGATTCCGCACCGACGGGCGATCTCAGCAGCCGTCTCTTGGACTCCCTCTCGCTCAGCGGCACGTCGGGCACCGAAATATCCGATCATCTTCTCCAGAGATTCCCGTGGCTCCGGTCCAGGGATGCGGGAGATCTCCAGTTCCGTGGCCTCCGAGTAGAGCAGTTGGACCCGGCCCCGGGCGGCAGCGGCCAGGATTCTCAGGACGGCCTCGAACTCCCGCCGGACTCGGGGTTGCCGCAGTTCGTCCAGAGTGCGGCCCCAGACGCACGTATCGAAATAGACCGATTCGACCACGCTGCCAAAGAGGGCGAAGGGTGTTTTAAAGTGGGAGGGGTTTTGGATTGGCGATTTGGGCCCAAAAACCGGCGCGGGGGGGGCGTTTTTCGACAGGTTTTTATTCCCCCGGCGAGATTCCGGCCCGTGAGCGGAGGGAAGGGAGCGCGGCGCGATTGGGAGATTGAGGGATTTGGGATTGGGAGATTGGCCCAATCTCCAAATCCCAAAATCTTCAAATCCGCAATCATCTTGGTCCTCCTCCTCATCCTGGGGGGGGG
>CAZANW010000095.1:0-5548 GCA_964486625.1 uncultured Halobacteria archaeon | reverse complement strand
ATCGAGCGCGACTTCGGCCCGGGCCTGAGCGCGGGGGTCGCGGTCCGGAACGTCGAGTCCGCCTCCGTGAACGGGAGCCGGGCCCTCTTCAACGGGAGGTTCGGGATTATCTTCAACAACTCCACCAACCCGCCCGGGGTCGCCGACACCGCCTTCCTCGGCAACTCGGTCTCCTGCTTCAACGAGGTGGATGTCCGGAACGACACGGACGACGCGGGGCTCGGCACCACGCCTTCCCCCTCCAACATGTACAACACGAGTTTCGGAATCAACGACCCCGCGTTCAAGGCCGCCGACTGCTCCTCCATCTCCCTCAACGTCTCCGCGACCAATCCGTCGCTGGTGAACCGCGGGAGCCGGTTCACCGTTTCGGGAACGGTCGGCGACTTCTCCGGGCCCGTCGCCGGGGCCGAGGTCGTCGTCCAGCTCGTGGACCCCCTGGGCCGGATCCTGGCGGTCAACAACACCACCAGCGACTCCGCCGGCGGCTTCTCCCGAACCCTCCTCGCCCCCCTCGTCAACGGGGCGTACACCATCCGGACCCTTGCGAAGGACGAGGCCGTGGTGGCGGGCCGGAGCACGCTCCGGGTGGGCAGCGACACCAGCCCGCTGAGCGTCTCCGGGCCTCCCGTGCCTTCTCCCGCCAAACTCAACGTCACGATTCAAACCGACCGCCCCTCCTACTTCACCGACCAGCGGGTGGTTTTCACCGGCTTCGTCACCGACCGCGCCACGGGGGCGCCGGTGGTCGCCAACGTCTCCATCAACGTCACCGAGTTCATCAACGCGACCACGACCACCTACACTCTGATCAACACCACCTCCTCCATCGCCGGGTGGTTCTCCAACGACACCTACTTCACCCCGACCGAGCAGTTCACCTACGTCGCCAACGCCACCGCGGTGTCGGGAGGCGCCACCAGCGACCCCGTCGTCACCTTCACCGTGGGCACCCTGCCCACCTCCGTGTCCACCCGCATCGCCCGGCCGGGCGGGAACGCCACCCTCAACGTCACCGTCACCAACGCGGGCCCGACGGCGAAGAGCGGCCTGCGGGCCGTGGCCTTCGCCGGCAACGCCACCATCGGAGAGGCCGCGGTCCCGGCGCTAGCCCCCGGCCAGACCGCGACGGTGACCATCCGCGGACCCCACGGCCTCCCCGCGGGCAGATACGCGGCCCAGATCCACATCCTCGGCGTCCGGGACGAGCGCGAGGGCGGGGCTTTCGCAGATCTGACCGTTGGTGAACCGCGAACGCTGAAGCGGGAGGCCCTCAACCTCCTCCGGCAGGCGCGGACCCTCTTCCCGAGCGCCACCCTGGACGCGGCCATCTCCGACGTCAACGCCAGCATCGCGGGCCCCTGGCTCGACGACCGCCATCTGTCGTGGCCCGCGGGGTCGGCGGTCTTCGAGCAGGAGCGGCGGGCCGTCGAGAACACCACCGCCCTGCTTGCGACCCCGGGCCTCTCCGCGGCGGCCGCCTCCCTGCTGGCCTCCGCCCGGGAGCGGCTGGTGGCCGCCGACGAGTTCCTGGCCGAGTCCATCGCCGAGGACGTGGAGGAGTTCTCCGGGGCGGTCCGCGAGGCCATCGACGAGGTCAACGCCTCCATCGCGGCGCCCCTCACGCTCGAAAAGCGGTGGGCGGAGCCCTTCGACAACGCATCGCGGCTGGCGCTCCTCTCCAACGCCACCGTCAGGAACGGCTCCCTGCTCCTGGCCCCCGCCCCCCAGGTCTGGGTCAAGAGCCCGGCGAACCCCGTCCTCAGCCCCGCGCCCGTGCCCCCCGACTCCCAGGGGACCTCCGAGCCCTCCGCGATGTTCGACAACCGCACCGGGACGTTCCGGATGTGGTACGTGGCCGCCAGCTGCACGTTCCAGTGCGTCCAGTCCATCGCCCACGCCGAGTCCCCGGACGGCGTCCGCTGGACCAAGACGGGGGTCGTCCTCCTCCCCAACTCCAGCCCCGGCGCGTGGGACTCCCGCGCCCTCTACGGCCCCTCCGTCCTCTTCGACGGGTCCCAGTACCGGATGTACTACGCGGCCTACGGGTGCAACCCCGACTTCTCTATCTGCGGCTACCGGATCGGTCTCGCCACGTCTCCGGACGGCCTGAACTGGACCCGCCGCCCCGGTCCGGTCCTACAGCCCACCCCGAACCCCTTCGACGCCTACGGCGTCAGTTCCCCGACCGTCCTCCTCGACCCGCGCGACGGGCTGTTCAAGATGTGGTTCACCCAGTATGGATACTCGGGGAGCACCCTCGGCTACGCCACCTCCGCCGACGGCGTGAGCTGGACCAAAGGGGCGGCGCCGGTCCTGGCGCCCTCCTCGTCGACCGTGCTCGCCGACCCCCAGGACTGCCCCGGGTGCGCCGTGGACCTCCAAGCCGTCCTCCTCACCCTCTACCCCTGGGGGGGCCTGACCGCCAGCGCCACAGCCTACAGCGGGTCGGGGAACTGGTGCGTCTACGCCGACACCGACCGCAACCCGAGCACGGGGACGCCAATCGCCGACATCGGGGCGGACACCTCCCAGTGCCAGCCCATCGGGAGCCAAATCTATTTCTACGTGAGCTCGTCCGCGGATGTGGTTGTCACGGACTCCTCCCAGCAGGACTTCGCCCCCGGCGCGGGCCACGTGACGCTGGTCCCGCCCGCCGGCACGTGGGACGTCTACGGCGTCAACGGCTCCACGGTCCTCCTCGACCCCCGGGACGGCCTCTTCAAGATGTGGTACACGGGGAGCGGATACTCGGGGCTGAGCATCGGCTATGCCACCTCCGCCGACGGCGTGAGCTGGACCAAATCCAGCTCGCCCGTCCTCGTCCCCGGCCCCCAGGAATGGGACCAGTACTACGCCAGCGACCCGTCGGTCCTCCTCGACGGCGCCACGTTCCGGGTGTGGTACACCGGCCGCAACTACACCTACCTCCCGGCCATCGGCGAGGCCTCGTCGCCCGACGGGGCCAGCTGGACCAAGAGCGCCGCGAACCCGGTCCTGGCCCCGACCCCGCAGGTCTCCGCCTGGGACAACGGCTGGGTCTACACCCCCTCGGTCGTCCGCGACGGGAACCGGTTCCGCATGTGGTACGGCGGCTACGGGTTCGGCGGCTACGGAGGATACGGGGGCTACGGGACCCCGGGGCTCAGCATCGGCCACGCCGTATCCGACGACGGCGCGAACTGGACCAAGACGCCCGGCGCCCCGGTCCTGACCCGCGGCCCCGAGGGGGCGTGGGACCGGATGGGCGTCTTTGGCCCCTCCGTCTCCGTCGCATATCCCGCCGTGGAGTCCGACCCCACCCTCTACCGGATGTGGTACACCTCCTACGGCATCGGCCTCGCCATCTCCCTCGACGGGCTCCGGTGGGCCAAGTACTCCGACCCGGTCATCACCAAGCAGTTCGACTGGGAGGTTTTCGGGGGCGAGCCCGGAATCTTCGGCACCCCGAGCGTCCTGAGCATCCTGCGCGACGGGCAGGGCTACCAGATGTGGTACGGCGGATACGGGGCGATCGGCTTCGCCACCTCCCCGGACGGGCTCGTCTGGGCCAAGCGACCCACGCCCGTGCTCAGCTTCCCGGGCCATTACATCGTGGGCCAGTCGGTGGTCCGGGACGGGGAGTACAAGATGTGGTTCGGCGACGTGGGCTTCACCGGATACACCTTCAGTAGCAGCATCCGCTCCGCCGCCTCCCCCGACGGCACCACTTGGACGGTGGACTCCGCGCCCGCCCTCGCGCCCGGCCCGCCGGGCAGCTGGGACGACGCCATCGTGGCGTGGCCGTGGGTCCTCCAGACCGACCGGGGGCTCGCGATGTGGTACGCGGGCAGCTCCTCCGTCCCGGACATCCGCTTCCAGATCGGCCTCGCCACCCTCGCCTCCTCGCGCTTCTTGAACTCGGGATTCGCGGTCTCCGCGCCGGTCGCCGAGACCTTGACCCTCCGGGAGGCCAACGCCACCTGGGCGGCCGACGTGCCCGCGGGGACAAACCTCACCCTCTCCCTCTCGGCGGACGGAGGGACCACCTTCGAGCCGGTCCTCCCCGGCGTCCCCCGCGCCTTCGCGTCGCCCGGGAAGAGCCTGGTCTTCCGGGCCAACCTTTCAGGGGACGGCAACCTGACGCCCTCCCTCGACAGCCTCGCCATCGACTACCTCCTGCGGCCGAAGCTGGACGCGGTGGAGCCCCTGGCCTCGAAGATCCAGAACCTGACGGGGCTCGTCAACGCCCTCGTGGTCTCGCCCTCCCTCAAGGACCGGTTGCTGGGCGTGCTGGCCAACGCCTCCGCCGACCTCGACCTCGCCCTCGGCCGCATCGCCGCGGGGGACGAGGCGGGGGCCAATGCGGCCCTCGTGGAACTCCGGAAGAGCATTGAGGAGTTGGTGGACGAGGGGCTCCTCGCCCGGGCCCGGGCCGCATCGGATCAAGGGCTGGCCGCCGGGCAGACCTCCCAGGCGGTTTCCCGGTTCGCCGAGGCGTGGGACCTCGCCCACCGGGCCATCGCGGGCGCCGCTCCCCCGCCGGTGGCGGTTGTTCCGGCGACGGTGGACATCGACCCCGACACCCTGAACACGAAGAGCGAGGGGAAGTTCGTCACGGCCTACGTCGAGATTCCGGGCCAGAACCTCAGCCTGGTGGACGTCGCCTCGGTCCGCCTCGTCCTTCCCGGAGGGCAGGTGGCCGCCCAGCCCTCCCCGACCGCCATCGGCGACCATAACCGCAACGGCGTTCCCGACCTCATGGTGAAGTTCAACCGGACCGCGGTCGAGTCCTTCGTGTCGCCGGGAAACGTGGTGTTCACGGTCACCGGGCGGGTGAACGGGGCGATCTTCCAGGGGAGCGGCACGGTCCGGGTCATCCGCCCGTAGCCTGGCATGAAGCTGGGGCTACCGGCTCATCTGTGGCGGGCGGGGACGGATAGACGCCGTTGGAGGATTCGGCGAACGCCCATGCCGCCGGTCCGGGGGACGCCGGAGGCTTTATAAGTCTGTCTAAGTTAGACTAATTGACCGCCCATGGTCCAGGCCCTCGTGAACATCTCCGACCGCGCCAACCGCGTCCTGAATGTCGTCAAGGCCAAGTACGGCCTCCGCACCAAGTCGGAGGCCCTGGAGAGGCTCGCCGAGGAGTACGAGCGGGAGATGCTGGAGCCGGAACTGAGGCCAGCCTACGTGGAGCGCCTCCGGAAAATCGGAAAGGAGCGGGCCGTCCGGGTGGCTGATTTTGGAAAGCGCTACGGATTGGAGTAGCCGGTGTATGCCCTCGCGGTGAGGGAGGGCGTGGACAGGAAGTTCTCCAAACTGGCCAAGAGGGACCGGGCGCAGTTGGAGGCCATCCACAAGAAGGTCCGGCAGATTCTCGACGACCCCCATCGGTTCAAGCCCCTGCGGGTCCCGATGCAGAACATGCGCCGGGTCCACGTCGGGCCGTTCGTGCTGGTCTACGAGGTGGACGAGGGGAGCAAGACGGTCACCCTCCTCGACTACGAGCATCACGACAAGGTCTACGGCCGCCGGTAGGGCCGACGCGGTGTTCGCCGAACCGGCG
>CAZANW010000094.1:0-5604 GCA_964486625.1 uncultured Halobacteria archaeon | reverse complement strand
GCAGTGTCGGGGGCGAACCCCCCGGGGCGCCCCTCCCCCCTCCCCTGGACGAGCGACCGTTGCCGACGAAACGCGGACGATACCGGAGAGGACCGGCGAGAGCCTGAAACTTTGACTGCCACGCGACGCGAAGGCGTCGCGGGATCGATGCCATCGCCGACGGGGCATGAGGAGCGCGAGTGGAGCGGCAACAATTTCCGAGTGGAACGGCAACAACATCACATCCTCCACAGGGTGAGTTTGGCGGCCAGGACGTTGTAGAAAAGGGAGGAGGGGTCGAGGTCCCCGATGCCCAGGGTGTTCCAGAAGGTGTTGTTCGCGTAGTCCTGGGCGCAGGTGACGCCCTCGCCCACGCTCGATAGGGCGTCGCAGTCGTTCATGACGACCACCCGCTGGACCGAGACCGCGTTCTGGCTCGGGTTCCCGTTCCAGATGATTTTCCGGTTGGTCAATTTCCCGGTGGAGCTGTCGATGTAGAACAGTTCCAGGTTGTGGGCGATGGAGTTCCGGACCAGGGTGGAGTTCAGGCTTCGGGCCAGGGGGACGGCGAGGACGTGGGAGGAGTTGGACTCGTCCACGTAGGCGGTCCCGTTCCACACGTAGACCTGCCCGTCCCACTGGAGCAGGTTGTCCCGCAGACTGTCGGAGGGCGAGAACTCCAGGCCCCTCAGGATGTCGTCGGCCATGAACTGGAGCTGGGCCTCCACGTGGACGTTGGCCGTGCTGCTGGTGAGCGGGGTGACGGAGGTGGCCTGGACCGCGAAGAGGAGTGACAGCACAATCAGGAGGGACGCGGCGAACCCCTCCAGGGTCTGCAACTGGCCCCGGTCGTCCCCCATGTCACCACACCCGAACGACCAGTCGGGTGGACTTGAGGTTCTGGTCGGTGCAGGAGTAGTATCCGTAGAGTTCGTTGCCGTTGGATATATTCAGGTTGAACGTCGCCACGCCGCACGCGGCGGAATTGACGGAGGCCGGGTATCCGAACTTCGGGTTGGTCATGATGTCCGAGAGGCACGCCGAGGCCGCGGGGTGGTAGTCGTATTTGGCTTCGATTTTGCGGCCGGTGGTAGCCTTAGCCTCGCACTTGAGATCCTCGTAGTCCTGGGTCGAAGCGGGGTCGCACATGGTGGAGGGCGTCGAGTAGTCGCAGGAGTCCGCGTCCAACTCGCCTTTCTTCGGGTCGGCGACCGACAGGGAGGTCCGCCACACCCAGTTCCCGCTGGAGTCCTCCAGCCGGAGGCCCCCCCACCCGGAGCGGTTGCTGACGCTCCCCTTGCCGGCCAGGGCCGAGACGTTGGTGATGCAGACGGTGCAGGTCAGGCTCTGGGGGTTGATGTTGCCGAGGAGCGTCCAGTTCTTGGTCCCCGTGAGGGTGCAGTCGCTGGTGAAGTAGCCCTCCTTCTTCCCCGCGCACTTGTTCTCCATGCTGCCGGCCGTGTTCACGAAGCCCAGGTCGATGAGCCGGACCGTCCGGCCGATGTTGCCCCGGCCCGGCGCCGCTGGACCTCCGGCGGCGTAAACCACCGTGCCGTTGGCGTATTCCAGGGAGACGTTCATGTCGAACCCCCGCTCGGGCCGCAGGAGCCCCAGCGCGGTGCGGTTGCAGTCGTAGGGGGTGGTGGACGCGCCGCAGGCGGAGCCTCCGCTCCGGCGGTGGCTGAAGGCCAGGAAGTCCTGGACTTTCGTCCAATTGACCACGCTCGGCTTCGAGGCGTCGTCCACCAGGAGGTCCTCCACCAGGTGGACGCTCGCCTCGTCCGCCTTCAGGGTCGTGACATCCGTTTCGGTCGCGAACGGCTGGAAGAGGCCCTGCATGAGAATGGTGGCGAACGTGAACGTGAGCAGGAGCAGGGTGACCCCCATGAGGAAGTCGAGGCTGAGCTGGCCCCCGTCGCGGTCCATGGGCAGGGGTCCCCCCCTTATCACTTATCTATTTCTCCTATTCTCCTATGCGATTTGCCGGGTCGTGTCAATCACGATGCGCTCCCCCACCACGACCCGCAGGCTCTGGATGGGGCTCATGCCGCGGATTTTCGGGATGCTGAGGGTGGTCTCCAGGCCCCGGGGCTCCATCCGGGACTCGACGCTCATGACCACGTCGCAGGAGTTCACCACCAGGTTCTCGAGCTCCTTGGGGTGGGTCCCCCGGTAGAAGAAGAGCATCGCCACGCTGCCGGTGGCCGCCGCCGTGTCCCGCAGGAGGGCGATGAGCCTCCGGACCCCTGCGGCGGACTCCGCGGTCTCGACCCACGAGGAGAAGGTGTTGACGACGATGTTCAGGGGTAAACCGGCCTCCCGGGCCCTCTTCAGTTCCGGCTCCACGAGGTAGCGGCCTCGGGCCCCCCCGAGGAACCGGATGCCCGCGGTCTCCAGCCCCAGATTCTTCATCTGGGCTTCCTGGTCCTCCGGCCTCTGGTCGGTCACGAAGAACACCGTCTCCCGGACCCCTGCGAAGTGGTAGAGGAACGCCTCCGCGTTGCTCATGGAGTCCGTGAGGAGGCACACCAGGGAGCCCTCCGGGAGGCCGCCCCCGATGACCGGGTCGAGGAGGGGGATGCCGGTGGAGACACGGGAGGCGGGGGCCATCACTCCAGAATCGCCTCGGTGGCAATCAGCCGCCCGTCCTTCAGGATGAGCGCGAAGGAGTCGGTGCTGTGCGCCGTGCCCCGCATCTTCATGCAAGTGATGCGCCTCCGCCGGTGAATTTCGTCCACCCGGTCGAGGCCCAGGAGGAGGATGCCATCGGCGAGGAAGCCCGCGCCGTGGCGGCCGAACTCGCGGTCCTCGATGAGCATCTCGGAGATGACGAAGCTCGTGCACTTCAACTCCTTGAGCCACCCGAAGAAGTCGAAAATTTCGATGCGCTTGTCCTCGCCGGGGGAGATGATTTCCTGGATGCTCAGGGAGTCGAGGACCAGGAGGTCGAACTTCAGCCGCTTCTTCTCCTCCTCGATGAGCGTCTTGATGATGTCCGTCTTGCCCTTCTTCCAGCCGAAATCCTTGGTCTCCCTCCGGAGGCGGCCCACGTCGAGGACCCCCAACCGCTCCTTCACCTCCTCCCGCTTGAGGCCGATGGCGTCCATCTGGGAAATCAGGCTGGCCTCGTCCTGCTCCAGGGAGATGTAGGCGCCCTTCAACTCCCGCTCCTTCACGTTGTGCCAGAGGATGTAGTAGGCCACGGTGGACTTCATGGTCCCCGGCGTCCCGCACAGGAGGATGATGTGACCCTCCGGGATGCCGCCGCCGAGGTGGGCGTCGAAGCCGTCGATGAATGTCTTGATGCGCTTCATGGCAGTTTCCTCCGAACCCTGCGATTTAAACGTTGAGTTTTTCCCGTTTTATGCCATGGTCCCCGCCATGCTCCCCCCGCCCAGGACCCGCCGGTGGCTCCTGCTGCTGCTCCTCGCCGTTGTGGCCGCCCCCGCGGCGGGGCAGGTGGTCCTCGTCCACAAGGTCCCGGCCGGCGGCGCGGCCACGGCCCTGGGGGCCAGCGACAACGCGACCCTCCTGGTGGCGGCCATGCCGGACGGCCTCTTCACGGTCCAGGCGGGGACCCCGGCCGGGAAGAAATCCCTCCCGGACCTGACGGTCTCCGCCCTGGCGCCGGACGGGAGCCGCATCTTCGCGGGCACCCGGGGAGAGGAGGTCATCGCCATGGACGACCGGGGGGTGCAGCAGTGGGCCAACCAGGTCGGGTCTCCGGTCACCAGCCTCTCCCCGACCTGGGACCTCCGGGTCCTCTACACGGCGGGGGAGGTCGCGGGAGTCCTCGGCGCGGACGGGAAAGAGACGGCGAAGCGCTCCCTGTCCGGGCTCCGGACGGGCTCGCTCTCTCCCGGCGCGACCATGGCGCTCGTCGCCACCGAGGGCGCCGTGCTGGCCCTCGACCCCGCCACCCTCGAGACCCGCTGGCAGGTCCCCCTGGCGGGCGTCGCCGAGGTGAAGGCATGGGACGGAGGGGGCGCCGCCCTCGGCTCCGACGGGAGCCTCTACCGCCTCGACGATTCGGGCCGCTTCCTCCAGATTCGGGCCCTCCCCGGCCCCGGGCGCCTCGCGGTCTCGACGGACGGCCAGCGCATCGCCGCGGCGGGCGGGAACGAAATCGTCCTGTTCGGCCCCAATCTGCAGAAGACGGCGGGGCAGGGGCTCGCGAACCCTCTCGCCCTCGCCTTCACGCCGGAGGGCAATTTCCTCGCGGTCGCGGCCAAGGACCAGAACCTCTACCTCTTCGGGCTCTTCCCCGACCGCTACCCCTCGCAGCCGGTGTCGGTCGAGTCCCGGCCCCCGGGTGCCGCTATCACCGTGGACACCGCCTACCGGGGCGTGACCCCGGCCGTGCTCCCCATCGAGCGCGGCACCCACCGGATTGAGTTGGCCTATCCCGGATACGAGACCAACCGCTCCACCCTCGAGGTGTCGGCGGGCGGGGAGAAGGTGGAGGCGGTCCTCAACGCCTCCGCGTCGGCCCCCTCCGCAGCCCTCGCCGGGCAGGCGGGCGGAGAGCGGGACGGCACCGGGGGCGTTCTCCTCATTCTCCTCCTCGCGGGCGGGGCGGTCGCGTTCCTCGTCCTGCGGAGGAGGAAGGCGCGGGCCCCGGGGGCCCCCGCCCCGGCCCCTGCGCCTCCACCGGTCCCCGCCGCTCCTCCACCTCCGCCCCAGCCGCCTCCGGGCCCCGACATCCCCCCCGGGACCTCGGTCATCGTCAAGGAGCGGAACCCTGGCTACGCCTACGACCTCTTCCGGGCGCTGGCGGCCTCGGGGGCCCCGGGGCTCGCCGTGACCCGCCGGGACCCCCGCAGGGTCCGGGAGGAGGTCCCCGGAGCCGAGGCCTATTGGCTCTCCTCAATGCCCGGAGAGAGGAACCTCCGGCCCGTGGACCTGGAACTCCTGCTTTCCGCGGCCGAGGACCACTTCTCCCGCGCCGAGGGCGCCGCGGTCCTCCTCGAGGGCGTGGAGTATCTCCAGTTGCACCGCGGCTTCACCCCGGTCCTGAAACTCGTCACCCGCCTCCAGGAGCGGGCCTCCTCCATGAAGGGCCGCCTCCTCGTCGCCGTCGGGACGGGGACCCTGGACCAGCGCGAAACGGCCCTGCTCAAGGGCGAGGGGCGCGCCCGGGAGATGGAGGAGCCGCCGGGGCGGAGGCCGCCCCCCGCCGGGGTCGCCGCCGGGGCGGTCCACCTCCTCCTCGCGAGGAGCCCCGAGGGGGCCTACCGCCGCCTGAAGGAGTGGGCCTCCGGGGGCCGCAAGACCCTCGTCGTGTCCCGCTCCAGCCCCGAGGAGACCCGCCAGCGATTCGGCCTCGGGCCCGAGACCCGGGTGGTGTGGCTCTCGACCTCGAAGGGGGCCGACCGGGTGGACCCCTCCGACCTGGAAATGCTCCTGAAGATGGTCCGGGACTTCGCCGAGGAGGGCGAGGACCGGGCCCTGCTCCTGGAGGGCGTGGACCACATCGCCGCCATCGCCTCCTTCGGCGCGGTCCAGAAGTTCCTGGGCCACCTGGTGGACCTCTGCGTGGCCCGCCGCGCCGCCGCGCTCGTCCCCCTCGACCCCTACGCCCTGGAGCCGGGGAAACTGGCCCACCTGGGAAGGGACCTCGCGGTC
>CAZANW010000093.1:0-5679 GCA_964486625.1 uncultured Halobacteria archaeon | reverse complement strand
GGGGGCTCCAACACCGTCCAGCGGCTCTTCGCGGACGCGGTCCCCGGGGCCGAGCTCATCGCGATGAACACCGACGCCCAGCACCTCTACAAGGTCCAGGCCCACAAGAAGCTCCTGCTGGGGCGCCACCGGACCCGGGGCCTCGGGGCGGGGGCCGACCCCCAGGTCGGGGAGGAATCGGCCCGGGAGACCGGCTCCATCGAGGCCATCCGGGCCTCCCTGGAGGGCTCCGACCTGGTCTTCATCACTTGCGGCCTCGGGGGCGGGACCGGGACCGGCTCGGCCCCCGTGGTGGCCGAGGCGGCCCACGAACTCGGCATCCTGACGATTGTCATCGCGACGCTCCCCTTCCAGGTGGAGGGGGAGGTCCGGCGCTCGAACGCCCGGGAGGGCCTCGACCGGCTGAAGAAACTCTGCGACACGGTCATCACGATTCCCAACGACAAACTGCTCGAACTGGTCCCGAATTTGCCCATCAACCAGGCCTTCCGGTTCGCCGACGACATCCTCGCCCGCTCGGTCCGCTCCATCACGGAACTGGTGACCCGGCCGGGCCTCGTGAACCTCGACTTCGCCGACCTCCGGACGGTCCTCGCCGACGGGGGCGTGGCGATGGTGGGCTTCGGGGAGAGCAACGGCGAGCAGAGGGCCAAGGAGGCCGCCGCGCGCGCCCTGTCGAGCCCGCTGCTCGACCTGGACATCGCCACCGCCCGGGCGGCCCTGGTGAACGTCTCCGGCGGGGAGAAGATGTCCCTCGCCGAGGCAGAATCTGTGGCCCGCATCGTCCACGACCGCATCGACCCGTCGGCCCGCATCATCTGGGGGGCGCAGGTGGACCCGGGCCTCGGGGACATCATCCGGGTGATGGTGGTCCTCTCGGGTGTCACCTCGGAGCAGATGCACGCGCCCCGCGAGGTCGTGAGCACCGGGAACCTCGACGTGATTCTATA
Organism: uncultured Halobacteria archaeon; assembly: GCA_964486625.1. Taxonomy (GTDB): domain Archaea; phylum Halobacteriota; class Syntropharchaeia; order JACQPP01; family JACQPP01; genus JAWCQZ01. The sequence goes on along the minus strand of CAZANW010000093.1, from coordinate 4,729 downwards.
AGTTTGATTGAAAAGTCGCCGGTGGTTATCGCGTAGTGCCTAGCGGCTTGAGATTAGATGTCGCCCCACACCGATTTTGCGAGACTCTTCAACTCCTCCACCCGCTTCCCGGCCGTCACCGCCTGCTCCGGGGGCGGATGGGGCTCCGCGACCTCGGCCGCTCCCATGAGCCCGGTCACCGTGGCCCGGACCGAGGCGGCGAGGCCGTCCAAGTGGTATCCCCCTTCGAGCAGCACGACCAGCCGGCCGCCGCACGCCTCTTCCGCGAACCGGCGCACGGCCCCGGTCGCCCGGCCGTAGGTCTCCACGCAGAACCGGAGCCCCGCCAGGGGGTCGAGGAAGTAGGCGTCGTATCCCGCCGAGACCAGCACGAAGTCGGGCTTGAACTCCCGCGCGACCGGCAGGAAGACCTCGTCGAGGGCGCGGAGAAAATCGCCACCGGTGGAGCCCGCGGGCAGGGGCAGGTTGAGTTTGGTCCCCCGCGCCTCCCCCTCGCCCGCCTCCTCCATCGCGCCGGTCCCGGGGTAGAACGGATACTGGTGGGTCGAGGCGTAGAGGACTCCCGGGTCCCGCTCGTAAATCTCCTGCGTCCCGTTGCCGTGGTGGACGTCCCAGTCGAGGATGAAGATGCGCTTGCGGCCCCGGGCCCGGAGGTGCTCCGCGAGGAGCGCCGCGTTGTTGAATGTGCAGAAGCCGCCGCCGAACCCGCGCCCCGCATGGTGGCCGGGGGGGCGGAGGAGGGCGAAGGCGTTGCGGGCCTTGCCGGAGAGCACGAGGTCACCGGCCAGGATGGCGCCCCCCGCGCTTCGCCGGGCGATGGCGAGCGTTCCCGGCGGGAAGGGGGTGTCGCCGTCGATGATGCCTCCGGTCCGGTCGAGGTCCTCGAGGAACTCGAGGTAGCGCGGGGTGTGGACGCGCTGGAGCGCCTCCGCGGGAGCGGGTTCCGGCTCGGCCCGCAGCAGGTCGAGCCCCTCCAGAGCCCTCCGCGCCGCGACGAGCCGCTCCCTCCGCTCCGGGTGGCCCGGGCCGGGGTTGTGGTCGAGGTAGGAGGGGTGGGTGACCAGGGCGGTCGGGGGCATGGAGCGAGTGGGACCCGCGGGGGAAGAGGCCATCTTCTCAAATTTGAGACGCCACGCAAGTCTTAATATGCCCACCCTGCCATTTCCGGGATGGTTCTCAAAATTGGCGTCGTGGACACCACCTTCGCCCGCGTCGACATGGGCTCGGCCGCCGCGGACGAACTGAAGGCGGGAGTCGGCGTTTCCGTGGAGCGGGTCACGGTCCCCGGCCTCAAGGACCTGCCAGTCGCCTCCAAGAAGCTCATCGAGGAGCGCGGCTGCGCCCTCGTGATGGCCCTCGGGATGGTGGGCCCGAAGCCGGTGGACAAGACGACGGCCCAGGTCGCGTCCACCGCGCTCCAGACCGCCCAACTGATGACCAACGCCCACATCCTTGAGGTCTTCGTCCACGAGGACGAAGCGCAGGACCCGCGGGAACTGGCGTGGCTCATGGAGCGGCGCGCCCGGGAGCACGCCCGGAACGCGGTCCGTATGCTCACCGACCCGGAGGAGATGGTGCGGCGGGCGGGCACTGGGCAGAGAGAAGGTTTCCGGGATGTCGGTCCCCTGGTGGCAGGTCTTTAACCATGGCCCCAAAGACCCCGGCGAAAGCCGACGTCCGCCTCGGATTCGTCGTCTCCGAGTTCAACCGCGACCTCACCCAGCAGATGGAGGTCCTGGGGCGCGAGCACGCCGCCTTCCTCGGCGCCACCGTGGAGAAGATCCTCTACGTCCCCGGCGTCTTCGATGTCCCGCTGGCGGCCAAGAGGCTCGCCCGCGACAAGGGAATCGACGGCGTCGTGGTCCTCGGCGCGGTCATCGAGGGCTCCACCGAGCACGACGAGGTCGTGGTCCAGCACGCGGCCCGGAAGATGGCCGACATCGCCGTCGAGCACGAGAAGCCGGTCGCCCTCGGCATCTCGGGCCCCGGCATGAGCCGGCTACAGGCCCACGAGCGGGTGGACTACGCGAAACGGGCCGTGGAGAGCGCCGTCAAGATGGTGCGGCGGCTGCGGGTGACCTGACCCTTTTTTAGCCCGGCCCCCATCGGGCCCCATGGACCTCGACGCCCTCCTCCGGGACCACTTCGCCATCGCCCCCGACGAGGGCCCCGACAAGGTCCGGCCCCTCGACCGGTTGCTCGACCCGGTGAAGCCCGGCCAGACCCTCCACGTCGCGGTCACCCACTCCGTCCCCTACGGCCACTGCTTCGCCCTGGCCCGCAAGTTCAAGGGCCAAAAACCCGGCTTCACCCTCGCTGTCCTCGCCGCCGGGACCCAGATTCAGGTCCCCGTCGCCGCGGGACTGGTGAAGCGGCTGGTGACGAGTTACGCGGGCGACGGCTTCCCCCGTCCCGCCCCGAGCCCGGTCTTCCAGCGGCCCTACGCCAAGGGCGAACTGGAAATCGAGAACTGGACCGTCCTCACATTCACCGAGCGGCTGATGGCGGCGGCCCTCGGGTTCGAGTGGTTCCCCACCCGGAGCCTCCAGGGCTCGACCATGGCGGAAGAAAACAAGGCTAACTTCAAAATCGAAAACGGGAGCGGCTACGTCCGGGCCCTGAAGCCCGACCTGTCGCTCATCCATGCCTACGGCGCCGACCGGGCGGGCAACCTCTTCCTCATGGCACCCTCCATCGAGGGGCTCTGGGGCTGCTTCGCCGCCGGCCGCGTCCTGGCCACCGTCGAGAGGGTCGTCCCGACCGAGACCCTCCGGGCGTGGGCCTCCCGCGGGGGCTTCGTGGTCCCCGGCGGGCTGGTCGAGGGGGTCGCCGAGGTCCCATTCGGGGCCCACCCGGGCAACATGGTGGGGCCCGACCGGAGCGGCTACGTCGAGGACCGCGCGTTCCTCGCGGAGATGCGGCGGGCGGGCAAGACCCCCGAGGGGCTCGGGCGATGGCTCGAGGAGTGGGTCCACTCCACCGACCCCCGGACCTACGCCGCCAAACTCGGGGAGGAGCGGCTGCGGGCCCTCCGGGAGAGGCTCCGCCCCGGGGCGTGGCGCAGGGAGGTGGAGGCCCGCCGGGAGGTCCTCGACCGCCCCGGAACGACTCCGGAGGAGGCGATGGTGGTGGCGGCCGCCCGGTTCATCGCGCGGCGGGTCCGGGAGGAGGGGTTCCCGCTGCTTCTGGCGGGCCAAGGGGCCTCCAACCTCGCGGCATGGCTCGCCCGGCGCCTCGTGGAGCGCGCAGGGGGCCACGTGGACCTCCTGGCAGAGATGGGGCTCTACGGCTACCACCCGAGGCCCGGCTCCCCCTTCATCTTCGACTTGGCCAACCACCCGACGGCGAAGATGCTCGCCTCCTCGGTGGAGGCCCTGGGGGTCCTGGCGCCCCGGGGGATGGCGGTCCTGAGCGGGGCGCAGGTGGACCCCCGGGGGAACGTGAACTCGACCCGGGTCGGGAAACTCTTCCTGGTGGGCTCGGGCGGGGCCAATGACGCCGCCTCGACCAGCCGGGAGGTGGTCCTCCTCCTGCCCCAGGACCGGAACCGGCTGGTCCCGAGGGTGGACTACGTCACGTCGCCCGGAGCCCGGGTCCGGGCCCTTGTCACCACGGCGGCGCTCTTCGAGAAGGGTCCCGACGGCCTCCTGCGGCCCACCGCGCTCCTGGAGGGCCACACCCTCGACGAGGTGCGGAAGGGGACGGGATGGAAGTTCGAGGCCCCCGCGGGCCTGCCGGCGTTGCCGGGGCCCGAGCGGTGGGAGGCCCAGATGCTCCGGGCGTGGGACCCGGAGGGGTTCTTCCTCGGAACGTGAGCGTTCACTTTCATCGCCCTCCCCTCAGAACCTTCATATGCCCGGCGCCGATGGAAGCCTGCCCGCAAAGGGCAGCAAGAGGTGAACATGGCACAACAATTCGGAAGACCCCGGGAGATGCACCCCGCCAAGTGCGCGGAGTGCGGCGCAGACACCCAGGTCCCCTTCAAGCCCACCGAAGGCAGACCGGTCTACTGCCGGGACTGCTACTCGAAGCGCAGACCCCCGCGAAGGTTCTAAGGCGAACCTGCCGATTCGGAGGCCACTCCCGGAGGGGACTCTCCGCCTTCAGACGTCCAGGTTCTTCACGCTCTTCGCGTATTGCTGGATGAACTGCCGCCTCGGCTCGACCGCCTCCCCCATGAGAATCGTGAAAATCTCGTTGGCGGCGGCCGCGTCCTCCAGGTTCACCTTTTTCAGGACCCGCCGGGCGGGGTCCATGGTGGTGGACCACAACTGGGTCGGGTTCATCTCGCCGAGCCCCTTGTAGCGCTGGATGTCCACGCCGCCGTCCCCCATCTGCTTCGCCAGCCTCGTCCGCTCCTCCTCGGTCCAGGCGTAGGTCTCCTTGCTCCCCTTGGCCAGCCGGTAGAGCGGCGGCTGGGCGATGTAGACGTAGCCCGCGGTGATGAGTTCCTTCATGTAGCGGTAGAAGAACGTCAGCAGCAGGGTCCGGATGTGGCTCCCGTCCACGTCGGCGTCGGTCATCAGGATGATTTTCTGGTAGCGGGTCTTCTGGAGGTCGAAGTCTTCCCCGAAGCCGGTCCCGATGGCGGTGATGAGGTTGCGAATCTCGACGTTCTTCAGCATCTTGTCCTGGCGCGCCTTCTCCACGTTCAGGATTTTCCCGCGGAGGGGCAGGATGGCCTGGAACTTCCGGTCGCGCCCCTGCTTGGCGGAGCCGCCGGCGGAGT
>CAZANW010000092.1:0-5774 GCA_964486625.1 uncultured Halobacteria archaeon | reverse complement strand
GTGTCGGGGGCGAAGAGGACCCCCGAGCCGTTTCCGAAGATGGAGGCGGCGACCGCGGGAAGCTGCTTCTGCCAGAACGGAACCCCGAGCCGGAGGCCGGGCAGGACGCCGTCGGCGAGGCGGGCGAGGACGGAGGCGCGGGTCGCCTCGGTGCGGACGAACCAGGAGGTCGCATCCAGCCGCTGGTCCGCGAGGCCGTGGGTGATGTTGTGGTCCACGAGCACCTCCACCGGGCGGACTTCGAACCGGTTGCCCATCGGCAGGGAGCCGCGGTAGTTGACTCCGAGGATGGGGCCGAGGCCGGGCCCGTACTTGAGGCCGAACCCGCTCACGATGAGGCCGCGGCCGATGGGAGAGCCCGCCTTGACGGTGGCCTGGACCTCTGCGACCTCGGAATCAGTGAGCTGCTTCTCCGACTCGCTCCCGGACCCGGTGTTGGCGAGCCAGAGGACGTTGTAGAAGCGGCTCCGGAGTTCGTTGAAGAATTCGGCCTTGGTGCTCACACTGACGACGTAGATGTCGGGGCGCGCCTGCGCCACCGCGTCCACGAACTGGGCGTTGGCGGAGTCGGTCCGGAAGGCGAGGACGAGGCGGGTGAGGATGGGGATTCGGAGGGTCTCTTCGAGGGTGAGAATCTCGGTGGTGCGCTCCCGCTTCTCCTCCAAGAGGGTGATGAAGAGGTCGTTCCCGTCCACGCCCGCGACGCGGGCGCCTGAGATGGTAGTCGGGGAGACCGAGATGACGGTCCAAGCAATGGGGAGAACCAAGACCCCTTCGCGGGCGATGGTTCCGTCAGTCACCTTAAGATGGACCTGGAACGCGAAAGTTACGTTGGAGGCGGGGGCGAGGGTGCCCGACCAAGACAGGGAATTGGAGGCTGCGTCGTAGGTCAGCCCCGGACTCCGGGGCTCAACGGTGAACGTGCAGCAGAGGGTGAGATTCGCCGGGAGGGGAAGGCTGGCTGTTGCGTTGAGGGCGGTTGCGGAGGGGTTCCGGAGAAGGAAGCGGAACTCCAGTGTCTCGTCGTAGGAGAACCGCAGCCCCTGGGGGCGGCTGGTGTTGAACCCGAGGGAGAGGCCGCCCGAGGGGCCCTGGGTGTGGACGTAGGGCTTCGAATTGGAACCGGGTTGCAGAGTCGCAAAGATGGCCTGCGGGCCCAGAGAGGTGAAGTCGGTGTTTTCGAGGGAGACGGTGAAGCCGAGGCGGCCCGCGTAGGCCTCCCGGTTTTCTACGGCAAGTTCGCCGGTGCGGGAGGAGCGGCTCGGGTCTCGGACCCCGGCTCCGTCGAAGACCGCGCTGACCCGCTCGTCGAGGAGGGTGGCGACGCGGAGGGGCTTCAGGACTGAGACGTTTTGCAGCGTGGAGTCTTGGAGGAGGGTCGTGGAGTTGGTGAGGTAGGCCACCCGCTCCACGAAGAGGTTGACGAGGTCGCTCAGGAGGGAGGTGATGCGAAGGTCAGAGAAGGCGTGGGTCTCGTTGACGGCGGGGACGTTGGGCTGGGCGGAGGCTGCGGCTGCGAGGAGCAGCAAAACGGCAATGCACCCTCCGCTGGACCTCCCCATCCTACGTGAAAAGGGCGGGGGGGGGCGGATATTCACATGTGGTCGGGAAGTGAGGGACGCTCGGGTTTTGATTCCTAGCTACGGATACCGATTCTTCGAGGTAACTCGGTCGCTTGACAGTTTTTCGGCCTTTCGAGGGCCCTCATTGGAATGGCCAAACGGGAAGCCGCGTGGGCCTTGGGTTTATGAGGCCATCCCCCGATGCCCCTCCATGAAGGGCCGCCGGTCGTTGCTGCTGCTCCTCCTCCCCTTCACCCTCGCCGCCGTCCCCCTCTCCCCCCCCATCCCGGCCCCGACCTACGCCTTCAACACGACCTGGTGGAACTTCACAGGCTTCGACGCCCCCCTGCAGGTGAACGTCACGGGCGTCCGCAATCTCTCGTTCGAGGGTTCCCTCCGCGGGGTCCCCGCGGCCGACAGCCTCGTGGAGACCCAACTCACCTACTTCAGCGAGACCTGGAAGGGGGAGGAGATTCGAATCCACGCCTACCTCTACTACCCGGTGGGCGCGAAGAGGCTCCCCGGAGTCGTCCTCGCCCACGGATTCGGCGACAAGGCCGACTCGATGGCCCCCTTCGCCCGGGACCTGGCCCGCTTGGGCTACGCGACCCTCGCATACTCCGCCCCGGGCCAGGGGAACTCCACCGGCCCCCGGAACAACCAGTCCAACTTCGCCCGCATCGAGACCGGCCCGCAGGACTCCTGGCTCGCCCGCAACATCATGGCGGCCCGGCGGGCTCTGTCGGTCCTCGAAACCCTTCCGGAAGTGGACAAGGACCGCCTCGCATTCCTCGGCGGCAGCCAGGGGGGCATCACCACCTTCCTCACGACGGCCCTCGACCCGCGGGTGAAGGCGGCGGTCCCCGTGGTGGCCAGCGGCGATTTCATTGGCGCCATCCGGTCGGGGGGCGCGGCCAACTTCATCGCCCCGGGGCGCGTCAACGCGAACGCCCCCGAGTCGGTGGTCCTCCTCTCCTCCTACGACGTCCTCGGATACGCTCCCCTCATCCGGGTCCCGACCCTCATGCTCATCGGGACCGACGACGAGTTCTTCCCGCTGCCCGGGGCCGTCAAGACCTACGAGGCCCTCGCGGGGCCCAGGGCGATTGACCTCCTCCCCAACGCGGGCCACGCGGGGGAGGAGGACTGGAACCTTTCCGCCTACCTTTTCCTGGAGCAGCAGGTCAGGAACGGCACCCCGCTGCCCCGGGTCACGGCCCGCGTCGAGCCCCTCTCCATCGGCGGAGCGCGCGTCACGGCGACCGCCCCCGGAGCCGAAAGGGTCCGGGTGGCATGGAGGGACGACCTGCCGGGCTCCCGGTGGGCGTTGCAGAACCTGACCCGCGCCCCGGACGGGACCTGGGAAGGGGAGGTCCCGCGGGGCCTCACGGGGCAGTCGGTCATCGTGGGCGCGATGGAGCAGGGGCTCCAGGTCTCCTCGACCACCCCCGTGCGGATTCCCGCCTCGCCGCTCTCCCAGGGGCTCGTCGCGGCCCTCGCCGCGGCGGTGGCGTTCCAAGTATTCCGCTTCCGGAGCCGCATCCGCGAGGCGCTGAAGTCGAACCCCGCGGGCGCCATCCGGTTGGCGGCGGGAATCCTCTTCGTCGCCGCGAGCCTCCTGCCCGTCCTCGAGTTCTCCGGCCGGGTCCGGGTCTCCCTCTGGCAGGAGTTGCGCCAGTTCGACCATCTCCTCCCCACGTGGCTCCCTTACCTCGCGCTGGCGCTCGTGCTCCTGGTTCCGCTCCTGGCGTGGCGCCGCCGGAGGTGGGCTGCCCTGCTGGCGGTCGGGGGGCCCGCGCTGCTCCTCGCCGGAATGGTCGCGATTGACCTGCTGAGCAAGGGGCTCGTCCTAGTCCTGCCGGGCGGCGGGCTGGTCCTGGCGATCGGGGCGGGAATCGTTCTCTGGAGATGCAAATAGCATTGCAAATTGAAAAGTGCAAAACTCAAAATGGGCGGGCCAAAGGCCGGGCATGGGGCTCCGCCGTCACCCGGACTTGGCCGCCGAAGAAGCGGAGATGGCGGCCCTCCCACTCAAGGTCGAGGCCCTTGAGGTCGACAGCGAGCCCTCCGGGCTCCTCGCGGAACCTCGCCAAGTCGGAAAGGAGGGGAAGGACCGCCTGAAGCGGGTCCAACACCATCGTGCGGGGCGCCCCTCAGCGCAGGAGCACGGCGCTCAGCCGGACCGTGCCGGTGGCCTGGAGCCACTGGTCGCGGCCGAACTTGAGGCCCACCTTCTCGAAGTCGAGTTCGAGGGCGGATTCCTTGCCCTGGACTCGGTCCAGAACATCGGCCACGGCGGGTCTGTCAGCCCTTCCGTTCGCTTTCTTCTTGCTCGCCATTTCGCTCACCTCCCGCCCCATGCGACGGAGGGGGTGGAGCAGGCTCACGGACTCCCGTCCCGGCGGGAGCCGTAGCCCCTCAACCAGACCTCCCCGTCCACACAGGGACGTAGAAGAGGGCGAGGAGCCTGAATTTGAAGGTTTCGGTCGTGCACCGAGTTTCTCGGACAGATTCTTCGGCGGCCGACGACGAATCGCTATCCGAGCCGAATCACTTTCCGAGTTTCGCGAGGGCAAGGCGGGCCTCGGCCCGGACCCTGAAGTCGGGGTCCGACCCCAGCGCCTCCAAGGGCTCCCGCGCCCGGGGGCCCCCCATCTCCCCCAGGGCCCTCGCGCAGAGCCACCGGACTTGGTCGCTTGAATCCTTCAGCCCTTCGATGAGCGCCGGCAGGGCGCGGGAGTTGGCCATCTCCCCCAGAACGTCGGCGGCCCAGATGCGGACCGCAGCGCTCGGGTCCCGGAGGACCGCCATCAGGGGCTCCACGGCCCGGGGGTCCTCCTGGGTCCCGAGGGCGGCCACGGCCCACCGGCGGACCGCGGGGAACCGGTCCTTCAGAAGCGCCAGGAGCGGCTCGACGAGCCGCGGGTCCTTGGCCTTGCTCGCCTCCTCGGCGGCCTTCTCGCGGATTTTCGGGTCGGAGTCTCGGAGTCCCCGGAGAATCATCTCGATTGCCGTGCCGCTCACGATTTCGGCTCGGGGGCCGCCTTCCGCAACCGCTCGATGAGGGGCCCGGCCTTCGGGTGGCCGAGTCTCTCCGCCTCCCGGGCGGCCATCCAGGCGAGGTCGTATTCCCTGGCATCCATGGCGAGCAGCGCGAGGGAGGAGTGGGCGCGCCCCAGTTTGGGGTCCGCATAGACGGCTTGCTTTGCCTCCCCGATGGCCTCCCTCAGCCGCCCGAACCTCTGATGAATCGCCGCGCGGGCCAGGTGGTCGTCGGCCGAACCCAGGGCGGCCCCGAACGGCCCGCAGCAGAGGTGGTCGCAGTAGACGTGGTGGCCGGCGCGGACGGCCTCTATCTCGCAGCCGCACTCGGAGCACTTCATCCTGAAGAGTTCGCCGCGCAGCTCTTTTGGATTACGGCAGAAGCCGCCCGATGAGCACCACCGCGGGCACCACCTCGCCCCACAGTGCCGTGAGGAGGAGGCGTCCCCAGGGCTTCGGCAGCCCGAGGAACTCCCCGTTCGCGGTGGGAAAGGTCCAGAGTTTGACCTCCTCGTTCACCCGCTCGGCCAGCCCGCCCGGGATGGAACTGAGGCTCCTCTGGGCGCCCCGCGGGAGGTGGCGGGCCGACCATGCGAGGGGGCCGTAAACGCCTCCCCAGAATAGGAGCGCCTGGGTCCTCCAGTCCCACTTGAAGCGGACCGGCCCCAGGGGGGTCTCCACTTCCCGGACCTCCGGGTCGAACTCCCACAACTTCAGGGCCTTGGCAGTGCCCTCGACGGCGAGGCCGAGGCCGGCGGCGACGGCGCAGAACCTGAGGAGCCCCATCTACCACCATGCGTCTCAAGCAAAAAAGGACGCGGGGATTATCTCAGGGACGGACCAGAGGCCACCATGGGACAAGCATCTGGAGTCATGCCTCTGGAAGGGTCGTTTGTGGCTACTCGACGGGCCGCGCGCTCGATGCGCTACTCGCTCGGGGCTCGCTGCGCTCGCCCCTCGCTCGTCGGCGGCATGTGGTGAGGGCTCGCGATGCTCGCCCTCACCACAATACTGCCGCCTACGCGCATCTTCGCGCTGCGGCCCTTGCGCTTGCAACGACCGCTTTTCAAATCCACCCTCCGCCGGCAGCAGCGAGCGAGGCCGGGGCCTTGCGACTTCGTCGCAAACACACGCCTCCTGCGGATGCGTGTGCCGCCGAGCGCGCGCGAG
>CAZANW010000091.1:0-5806 GCA_964486625.1 uncultured Halobacteria archaeon | reverse complement strand
GCGCAGGGCCGCGACCCCGTCGCGGCCCCTTGCGACTGTCGTCGCAAATCGGCGCCTTCCTTCGGAAGGCGCCGATATCCCAGGGATCGGGGGGCGGACGACCCCCACGCCGGATGGAAGCGGAGCCCCGCGCTCCGCGAGCCCATCCACTCCGCCCCCTTCCCTTTCACCCCCCGCCCCAAGGGCGGCTAAAAACCGGCATCCGGAAGGCGCGAAATATGAGCCAGCGCCCTACCCGTTCACCCGGGAAGAGTGAGGAAACTTATATCGGATGCCGTTGAAATAGAGGATAGCGTGGCCGACGACAACCCGCTGCTGAAATACCTGGACCAGGCCGAGGCGGCCCCCATCGCCCCCCCGGCTGCGGTCGAGGAGAAGCCCGCCCCGAAACTGGAGGAGCCGGTCGCGCCCCCCGACCCCGTGGCGGACGCGATGACGAAAATCCCCCGGCTGGTGGCCGAGGTCCGGAAGGTCATCGTGGGCCACGACGACCCCATCCGCAAGCTCCTGGTGGCCGTCCTGGCCAACGGCCACGTCCTCCTCGAAGGGCTCCCGGGGCAGGCCAAGACCCTGACCATCCGGACCCTCTCCCAGGCGGTCCGCTGCGTCTTCTCCCGGGTCCAGTTCACCCCCGACATCATGCCCTCCGACATCACCGGGACCGCCATCTACAACCAGCAGACCGCCCAGTTCGAAATCAAGAAGGGCCCCATCTTCGCCCACATGTTTCTGGCCGACGAAATCAACCGGTCCCCCCCGAAGGTCCAGAGCGCCCTCCTGGAGTCCATGCAGGAGCGGCGGGTGACCCTGGCCGGCCAGACCTTCCCGCTGCCGAAGCCCTTCTTCGTCCTCGCCACCATGAACCCGGTGGAGGTCGAAGGGACCTACACCCTGCCCGAGGCCCAGATGGACCGGTTCATCTACAAGCTGAACACCGACTACCCGAGCCACGACGAGGAGTTGACGATTCTCCGCCGCATGGCTTCGGGCGCGGAGATTCCCATCGAGGCGGTGATGACGCCCGAGGAAATCATCCGGCTCCAGCGCTTCGCCGCGGACGGGGTCTACGTCTCGCCCGAGGTCGAGTCCTACGTCGTGGACATCGTCCAGTGCACGCGCTGGCCCGACCGCTACGGCCTCAACGACCTCCAGGGGATGATCAAGTTCGGCGCGTCGCCCCGGGCCACGATTTACATCCCCCAGGCGGCGAAGGCGATGGCGGTCCTCAACGGGCGGAACTACGTCGTGATTGACGACGTCAAGGACGTGGCCCTCGAAATCCTGAAGACGCGCATCAACCTGACCTCGGCCGCCGAGGGGATGGACCGCATCGAGATTGTGCGCTCCATATTGCGCGCCGTGGCGGCGCCGTGAGGGCCCGTGGCTGAGGCCGCTCCTGCAAAGGCGCCTCCGAAGCCCGCCGCCCCGAACCCCACCGCCGCCGCGGGCGGGGTGAAGCCGCCGGTTCCGCTTCCCATCCCCATCGGGGCCCCGCAGAAACCGCAAGCGGCGAGTGGCCCCGAGCCTTCGCGGAGCATCCCTATCGGCGACCTGACCCCCGGCGACCTCCTCAAGAGGGTCCGGAGGCTCCAGTTGAACATCTCCGCCGCGCTCCTGAACCCCGGGATGACCCCCGGCACCGGGACCGGCAGCCTCAAGACCATGTTCCGGCAGGTCGGGGGCTACGACATCGTTGACCGGCGGGAATACATCGAGGGGGACGACCCCCGCTCCATCGACTGGAGGGCCACGGCGCGGACGGGGAAGGCGGTGGTCAAGGTGTCCCAGATGGAACTGGAGTCCACCATCTGGCTCTGCCTCGACATGTCGGGGAGCAGCAGCGCGGGCCTCGCCGACGTCAAGCGCAACGTCATGGTCGAGATTTGCGCCACCGTCGCCCTCACGGCGGCCATGGCCGAGGAGCGCTACGGCCTCGTGCTCTTCACGAACGCCGTCGAGAAGATGGTGGCCCCCCAGGCCGGGAAAATCCAGTTCGACATCGTGACCCGGGAACTCTGCTACTTCCGCCCCCAGAACCTCGAAACCAACATCCCCGCCGCCCTCAACACCCTGGAGGCCCAGGTCAAGGGGATGGGGGTGGTCTTCGTCATCTCCGACTTCATCGGCGTGGACCTTCCCGCCCTCGTGGATGTCATCCGCCGCCTGAAGAGGAAGCGCCAGGAGGTCGTGGCCATCCGGGTCCTCGACCCGGTGGACTTCGAACTGCCCGAAATCGGACTGGTCCGCGTGGAGAACCCCGAGAGCGGCGAGTGGATTCTGGTGGACACCGCCGACCCCGAAATCCGGAGGGTCTACGCCCAGGCGGCGCGGGAGGCCGACGAGAAAATCCGCGGCGAGATGAGAACCCTCGGCATCCCCACGATTGACATCCAGACCACCGACTCCTCGGCGGAGATGCTGCGCAAGTTCTTCGTCCTCCGGAGCCGCGCCCGGGCGGCCGTCCGGGGCGCGACGGGCGCAAATAAGTAAATCCGAAGCACAAAACCCTACGCCCTAAACAAATCCAAAATTCAAAGCACAGAACCAAAACGGGTTTTGAATTTCGAGTTTAGAAAACCATATTATCTCCATCCGCCCATGACCCCCCATGGGCTTCGTCTTCCTCCAGCCCCAGCTCCTGATTGTCATCCCCATCTCCATCCTGCTGGCCATCCTCTACGTCCTCCAGTTGCGGAGGTCGGTGGCCATCCGGGTCACCGGGGAGAGGTTCGAGGTCCTGAAGGCCGCCGCCGTCCAGCGGGGGACCGCGGGCCACTTCATCGCCCCCATCCTCCTCATCATCGCCATGCTCTTCCTCGGGGCGGCGTCGGCGGACCCCCTCTGGGCCTTCGGCGGCGGGGCCACCGCCCTGGGCCCGCTCTTCGCAGTCATCGCGGGCGCCTTCATCCCCATCTCCATCCTTCTCCGGAGGCGGTAGTGGGCTTCTCCCTCGATTCCTGGTATTTCCTGCCCCTCCTGGCCATCCTCCCCTTCATCTACAAGAAGACCCGGGAGAAAATCGCTTCGGCCCCGGTCACCACCATCTCGCTGGCGCGCTACCGCCTCCTCGCCTCCCTGATGCAGCAGCGCAAGACCGCCTCCGGCCCGGCCAAGGTCCCGGTCCTGCTCTTCGTGGCCGCCGCCCTGGCCATCGTGGCCGCGTCCCAGCCCACGCCCTCGGTCCCGGCCCCCGGCCACGGCGTCGCGGTGGTGGTCGGCTTGCAGGCGAGCGACTCGATGAACTTCCCCATCCCGGACAACAGCGGCCGCATGAAGTTGAAGTTCGCCAGCGACGCCGCCAAGGGGATTTTCGGCGCATTGGGCCCGGGCGACCTCTCCGCCTTCCTCATCCACGACACCCGCGTCGAATTCTCCTCGAAACTGGGCCAGTCCCCGGCCGCCTCCGTGGAGACCCTGAACGGCCTGGCGACGGGGCTCGGCGGGAACAGCCCGGGGCCCGCGGTCATCCAGGCCATGCAACTCCTGGCCCCGCTCTCCGCCTCCACCCCGCGGCGGGTGGTCGTCTTCTTCAACGACGGCGAGGGAATCAACGAGGACGTGGCCGGCACCATTGTCAAAATCAACGAACTCCAGTTGCCGCCCGTCGAGGGATACTTCGTCAACGTCGGCGGCCAGCGGAGGGTCCTCGAGCCCTACGCGGCCGCCCTGGGGTGGACGGTCGTGGACGGCGACGCTTGGTCCCCGGACCGGGTCGTGTCCGGACCCCCCGGCGGCAGCGGGGAGATGCTCCTGCCCCTGGCGCCCTTCCTCGCTCTGGCGGCCTTCGCCCTGATTGCGCTGACGGTCTTCAAGGCGACCCGTTTCGGGTAGCCCGCGCCTCCAGCGTCGGCGCGGGCGTAGAAGAATCAGAGAAATGATATGGAGCGATAGCTCGTGTCTATCCGCGGATGGGTATTTCGCCGCCTCCTCCGGCGCAATTTGCCATGAATGGGCAGAGGGGTGGAGCGTCACGGCCGGCGACAGTTATTCCCCGAACCCCAAAACCCGTCAGTTATATTGAGCCACGTCGGGAACCCCTCGCGATGAGGAGGGTCCCACGGCCCCAAAATAGGGAATATCCGCGTCATGTCTCCATAGTCCTCGCCCTCGCGGTCGCCTTCGCGGCCGGCTCGGCCCTCGCCCAGTCCCCCTCCCCCACGTCCGCGGCCTCCTCCTTCACCAAGGGGTTCATCGCAGGCTACACGGGCTCCCCCCTCCCCTCCGCGTCCGGGAGCCCGGCCCCGTCCGGCGCCCCGTCGCCCGCGCCCGCGGTGCCCAGCGGAGACGTCCCGGTCGCCTTCAACGACACCTTCTCGGATGAGTCGAAAGTCGCGCTCCGGGAGGGCCTCACCATCTTCCACGGCAACGTCACCCTCTCCGGCCGGGTGTCGAACCCCTCGTTCGAGCAGGAGGGGGAGTGGGCCCTCCGGGCCTCCGGCAACTACACGGGGGCCATCCAGTCCCTGTGGGCGGCGGAGGGCCTCCGCTCCTACCGGCTCTACGCCCCGGCGGGGAAGTCCCGGACCGCGGGGGAGGGGGCCGAGGTGGTCCAGGCCGCGAACTTCACCGGGGCCCAGGAGTTGCGCTTCGCCTACCGGGCCTCCCCCCAGCTCCGGGCCCACACTCTGTCGGTCCTCGTCGCGGGCCCCAACGCGACCCCGCCCCTCCCGAACACGACCCTCTGGTCCCGGACCTGGGACCTGGCGGACCGCTCCTTCTTCGAGCGCGACTCGGTGAGCGTCCCCCTGCCGCCCGGCCTCGGCGGGTCCCTCGACCTCTTCTTCCGGATTGATACCTCGGTCAACTCCAGCGGGAACAACACCACCGAGGCGGGGGTGGACATCGACGACGTCCGCCTCCTCCCCGACTCCCTGCGCGCCCGGGGCTCCCTGACCTCCACGCCGGTGGAGACCGCCCCCGTCGTTTCGGCCACGGGGACCCTCAGCGCCCTGGGGGAGGTCGGCCTCCAGATGAGCAACGACAACGGGACCACCTGGGAGAACGCCACCTGGGGCCAGCCCGTCTGGTTCGCGACCTCCGGGCGCGCCTTCCGCTACCGGATGGAACTCCGCCCCTACGTCCCCAACGCGACCGGCAACGCCACCCCGAACGCCAGCGCCCCCCTCTCCCCCGAGGTCTACGACGTGCAGTTCGTCCTCGACACCTACCCCCCGGGCAAGGGAGGGGTGGACTTCGCCGTCCGGTTCCCCCGGACAGCCCGCGCCGGGGAGGCGGTCGCCGTCTCCGCGGAGCCCGACGGCCTGAGATACTTTTTCACCGCCCTGGCCCCCAGCGGCCTCCCCCTCAACCTCACCCGCAACGCGACCGGTTTCTCGTTCACGCCCACCCTGACCGGGACCTACACCCTCGACGTCCGCGCCGCCCCGCTCTCGATGAGCGCGGTCCCGGCCAACGCCACCACCACGCTCAAGCGCCTCTTCCTGGAGGCGCTGCCCGGCCCGAGCCCCCCGCCCGCGCCCCGCACCCCGGAAATCGAGTCGGGGGGCGGCGCGGTGACCGTCCGGGTCTACGCCACCCCCGGGGCCGCGGACTACCCGGTGGAACTCCAATACTGGGTCGAGAGCGGGTCGCAGAAGCTCTCCCCGGGCGTGGTGTCGGGCAGGGTCCAGCCCGGGGGCTCCACCGAGTTCAAAATCGGCCTCGCCAGCCTCCAGGTGGGCGCGGGCTCCTACTCGTTCGCGGTCCGGGTGGCAGTCCCGGACGGGGCGTTCGACCTCAAGACCCCCATCACGATTGCCGGCATCGCGGGGACGGCGCTCCCGCTGCCCCTGCTCATAGCGGCCGG
>CAZANW010000090.1:0-5893 GCA_964486625.1 uncultured Halobacteria archaeon | reverse complement strand
GGAGATGCTGGCCCTCAAGTTCACCATGGAACAGCAGCAGGCGGAGATGGCCGCCCTCATCAAGGAGGTGGGGGCCCTCCGCGCCGAGGGGGCGGGCGGGAACCGCGAGTCGGGGGTGGCCCTCCAAGCCGACTTCGAGGCCCTGCGGACCATTCTACGCGACCACCAGAGGCAGATGGAGGGGGTCGAGGCGCGCCTCAAGAACCAGGAGCTGACCTTCGCCCGGGGGGACGAGGTCCGGAACCTCTTCCGCGACCTGTCGGCCCTGAAGGAGGACTTCGCCCAGGTGAGGATGGTGCTGGAGGAGGGGGCCCTGCGGGTCGCGGCGGCCCCGGCCGGGGCCCGGGCTCCGGAAGCGGCCGCCCCGCCGCCCCCGGCCCCGCGCGAGGGGCCCGAGGTTGCGGAGGCCCGCAGGGAGATTGAGAAGGCGGAGGCGTTCCTCAAGTCGCTGGAGGAGTATCACAAGTCGGGCCTGATGCCGGAGAGGCTCTACCTGGAGAAGCGGGGGCAGAGCGAGGAGAGGCTGAAGGAATTGAAGAGGAAGTTGCGGGGCTGAACTGCCCGCGGCGGCCGGAGAAGTGAAAGGGGCGCTCGGGTCCTCGCGACGGACGACCCCGCTTCAGTTCGCTTCCGCCGCCACCGCCGCACCCTTCCCGTCCCCGCCTTCCACCACAATCCGGCACGGCGTCGAAATCTTGTGGCTCGCCCTCCGCAGCGACTCCTTCGCCTGGGCGAGGTGGGCGGGCCCCACGGCCACCGTCATCAGAACCTGTCCCGGCTTGACCCGCGCCGCGGTCCCCACCGGCTTGCCGAAGGCGAGGCGCATCCCCTCCGACACCCGGTCCGCCCCGGCGCCGGTGGCATACTTGTGCTCCCGCAGGACGTGGTGCGGATAGACCCTCACCTTCATGTAGAAGTCCTCGCGCCCGATGTCCTTCATGAGATACTTGTTGGCCGCGACCCGCGACGCCTCCAGGGCGGAGTGGCGAATCTGGCACGCCTCCTTGGCGATGAGTTTGACCGTGCAGGGGTAGTCCCCCCGGGCGTTCCCCATGTCGAAGAGGGAGATTTTGTTCCCCGGGACGCCTCCCATGAACTCCCGCCGGGTGTAGGCGGGGCCCTTGACCTCGCGATACATGGAGCCGGGCTTTCGGGCCATGGTGGGGGTGCTTTCCTTCCCGATTCATAAGGCTGTTGGGCCCTCGTTTTTAACCGCGGGTTTCCATGGAGGGGCGATGGGGACGATACAGTGGGACCCCTCCCGCAGCGGCGTGGACCTGATAGACCAGACCCTCCTCCCCGCCGAATCGAAGCGCGTCCTCTGCGCCACCGTGGACTCCCTCGTCGAGGCCATCCGCTCCCTCCGGGTCCGCGGGGCCCCCGCCCTGGAGGCGGCCGGGGCCTACGGGGTGGTCTTGGCGGCCCGGGAGGCCGGGGAGGACTGGGCGAGGTTCGAGGTCCTGGCCGAAAAGGTCCGGACCGCCCGCCCCACGGCGGTGAACCTCGGCCGCGGGGTCGAGAGGGGCCTCGGGGCGGCCCGGAAGGAGGGGAGCCTCGCGAACGCCGCCGGGGCGGCCCTGGCCGAGGCGGAACGCCTCTGCGACGAGGACGTCGCCCGCAACCGCGCCATGGGGGCCCGCGGGGCGCGCCTGCTGAAGGACGGCGACACAGTGATGACCCACTGCAACGCGGGCCGCCTCGCCACCGTGGACTACGGGACCGCCCTCGGTCTTTTCCGGGCGGCGAAGGAGGCGGGCAAGCACCTGAAGGTCGTGGCGTGCGAGACACGGCCCCTGAACCAGGGCGCGCGCCTGACGACCTACGAACTCCTGGAGGACGGGTTCGACGTGACCCTCATCACCGACTCCATGGCGGGGGTCGTGCTGCGTTCGGGCCGCGTCGCTCGGGTCGTCGTCGGGGCCGACCGCATCACCCGGGACGCGGTCTTCAACAAGATTGGGACCTACGGCCTCGCGGTGCTGGCGAAGGCCCACAAGGTCCCGTTCACCGTGGCCGCGCCCCTCACCACCTTCGACCTCGACCTCGCGGCCCGGGACGTGCCGGTGGAGGAGCGCGACCGGCGCGAACTGCTCTGGCTCGGCGAGCGGCGGAACGCGCCCGACGAGGTGCGCGTTCACAACCCCGCCTTCGACGCCACGCCGCTGAAACTGGTGGACTCCATCGTGACCGAGAAGGGCGTCTTGCGGGCGCCGTGGCCGAAGGCGATGGCGAAGGTCCGGGCGTGGCTGAAATAATTCTGGTCGGAGTGGACGAAGCCGGAAAAGGCCCCGTCGTGGGCTCCATGTTCGTTGCAGGTCTCGCGACGGGCGCCGCGGGCGTCGAGGCCCTGAAGCGGCTCGGGGTCCGCGACTCCAAACTGCTGACCCCGAAGCGCCGCGAGGAACTCGCCGGGAAAATCGAGGCCCTCGGAAAGGTCGCGGCGGTCGAACTGACCGCGGAGAGCATCGACGAACTGCGGAAGAGGACCACGGTCAACATGATTCTGGTGGGCGCCTACGGCGAGGTCCTCCGCGCCCTCCGGCCGGGGAAGGCGTGGCTCGACGCCCCCGACGTGAAACCCGAGCGGTTCGCCCAGAGGGTCGGGGTCGCCTGCGGCCTCAAGCCGCCGCCCGCGATTGTCGCGGAGCACAGGGCGGACGTGACGTATCCCATCGTCTCCGCCGCCTCCATCGTCGCCAAGGTGCGCCGGGACGCATCGGTCCGGGCCCTGGAGGCGCGCCTCGGCTTCCCCATCGGCTCGGGCTACCCCTCGGACCCCGTGACGGTGAACGCCCTCCCCCGCATCCTGAAGGAGGCGCCGGGAGAGGTCCGCCACTCGTGGGAGACGGTCGGGCGGCTGAAGAGAGCGACGCTGTCCGATTTTGCCCACCGGAAGGGGTGAG
Organism: uncultured Halobacteria archaeon; assembly: GCA_964486625.1. GTDB lineage: Archaea > Halobacteriota > Syntropharchaeia > JACQPP01 > JACQPP01 > JAWCQZ01. The sequence continues at coordinate 2,990 of CAZANW010000090.1, read as the reverse complement.
GGGCGGCGTTAGTTTTATTACGACCCCCGTGGAACCCTCCGTGGGGATTTGGTATCTTGGGCCTTTTGTCTCCTATCCATCCCCTCGCCTGGGAGCCAAATCCCTCCTTCTCATCTCCGGCCCGCGCCGCAACTTTGAACCCCCGGAAGCCCCCGCCCTGAGGAGATGTCCCTGCGTCCAGACCTCTACCCCTGGATTCCCGCAGCCGCGGAGGTGGTGAACAGCCGCGCCCTCACCGACCTCGTGAAGGGGCGGGGATTCGAGGCGGCGCGCCGCCGGGGCCAGCAACGGCTCCTCCAGGCAATCGAGGGGGGAATTCAACCCCCCTCCGATCCCCTCGTCGCCCAGAACCCGGAACTGGAGGTCCTCAGCCACCCCTTCGCCCGGATGCTCCTTGCCTGTCTCCGCGACCTGCCGCTCGTGCGGCGCTACGCCGTCGCCGAGGCGAAGCGCGCCTACGCCCACATGCTCGCGGAGGAGCCCGATGCCCTGCTGGCCCTCGGCCGGGGGCTGGGGCTCGACGCGACCCTCTCCGCTTCGCGGCGCGTCCAGGGCGACGGCGAAGGCTCCTCGTCGAAGACGGGGTTCTCGGTCCACTTCGCGCTCTACGCGGACCTCTCTGCCGGGCTCGCCTACGGCTGGAAACTCGTGAACCGCTCCGTGGCCGGGGGCCGGGTCTGGACCGACCGCCAGGAGTTCGCCCGCCTCCTCCAAGAGGTGGTCCAGCGCCGCCTCGCCGAGATGCCTCCCCCGATGGACCCCGGGGTGTGCCGGGACCTGCGGCCCTACCTGGAACCGGTCCGGGAGGCCCTCCGTAAGTTGCAGAGGGAGCGGGCCACCCTGGAGACCGTCGACCCGGCGGTCCTGCCGCCCTGCGTCCGCAGCCTCCTGGAGAACGTGGGCGCGGGCCTCACTCACCCGGGCCGCTTCGCCCTGACCACTTTCATGCTCAACGTGGGCCTGCCCGCGGAGAAGCTCCTCGGCATCTACCAGCAGTTCCCGGACTACCGCGCCGACGTCACCGAGTATCAGGTCAAGCACATCGCGGGCCAAATCGGGAGCCGGACCGAATACACCGCGCCCTCGTGCGCCACCATGAAGTCCTACGGCCTCTGCGTGAACGCCGACAACCTGTGCGCGAAAATCAACGAACCCCCCAAGCGGGGCCACCCCCTGACCTACTATCGAATCAAAACCCGACCCCGGCCCGGGCCTCCCGGGCGGACCGGGGCGGAAGCCTCCCGGGGCCGCTCACCCCGCCAATAACGCTTTTCTATTTCCCGGGCGACCCCCCTCGTGACCATGGAATTGCTGGAGTGGGCGGTCTACGCCACGGGCGTCGCGGCCATCCTCTCCGCCGTGCCCCTCATCCGGGCCCTCCGCAGCAACCTCCAGCTGGCCCGGGCCCGCGTCTTCCTCCGGTGGAGGCCCTACACCCGGATTCTCCGGGTCGCGGCCTTCGTGGGCGCCCTGTTCATCCTGGTCCTCATGGTGGACGACATCATCGAGCCCGACGACTACCTTGAGCGGGTCTTCGTTCCCATCGGCGTCTTCCAACTGCTCCTCGAAGGGGCGGCGGCCTACTACGGCTGGACCATCTACGGCATCGCCCGGGGCCCCCGGGCGGGCGCAGCCGCCGGAGCCCTCCTGCTCCTGGCCCCGGGGCTGGGGATGAAGGCGCTCCTCGTCGGGGCCGGTGTCCCGGCAGTCGCGATACTGATGGTCCTCGCCCTCCGGATTCCCTACGAGAGCGAGGTGGTGAAGGCGCGCTACTATCTCCAGTTCCAGAGGACCAACCGCGTCACCGAGAACATCCTCCTCGCCGCGGTGGCGGGCCTCGCCGTGAACCTCGCCGTGACGGTCGCAAACCCCGGGGCCCTCCACCAAGCCGGGCTCCTGGCCTCGACGGGCGTTGGAATCCTCATCGTCCACGTGGGTTTCATCCTCATCGCCTGGTTCGTCACTTTCAACATGCGGGGCCTCCTCCTCCGTCCCGCGCGGACCTGAACCGAACCTTTTTGCCCTTCGGCCGGAGAGCCTACCGCGTGACCCCGGAGAGAGCCCCAGGAGCGGCGCGATGAGCCCCGAGGAGGCGGCCGTCTACGCCACCGGCCTCCTCTCCCTGGCGCTCGTCCCGCCCTACCTCCGGGTCCTCCGCGAGAAGATGGAGGTGACCCGGGCCCGGGTCTTCCTCCGCTGGAAACTCTACCTCCGCATGTGGCGCGCCCTGGTCCTGGGGGGCGTCGTCATGGTCACCACGGGCCTTGTTTTCGCGGTCGTGTGGCCGGAGGAGGAGATTGCCCAGTTCTTCATCCCCTACGGGTTCCTGGTGGTCTTCTTCCAGGCGGCGGTGGTCTATTACATCCGCCTGGTTCTCCGCATCTCCCGGGGGGCCCAAGCGGTCCGGGGGGGCAAGCCCTGATGGAACCCCTCCTCCTCACGGTCCAGGGCCTCCTCATGCGGGGGGCCATCGCCGCGACGGCAATCCCCGCCGCCGTGGCTTTCGTGGCCGTCTTCTTTGCGCTGCGGAAGGACACGCCCCTGACCCAGGCCCGGTTCTACCTCCACTTCCCCCACCTCCATCGGGTCCACTATCTCATCATCCTCGCCGTCGGCGGCATCATCGCCTTCAACCTCGCCTACACGGCCGCCGGATTCTCCTTCATCACCCGGCCGGGCAGGTTCTACCCCTTCGGCGTCTACGTCATCCTGCTCCACGTCCTGTTCATCGCCCTCGCCCTTTTCATCATCTTCACCATGGGCGGGCGCGGCTCGTTCCTCACCGCAGCCCGCGCCTCGTTCCTCGGCGCGGGCGTAGAAGAGTCAAAGAAGTGATATGGCCGGTGATAGCCCCTGTCTACCTGAGATTGAGATTTCCGAAAAAGAATGTGATATGAAACGATAGCCCCCGCGTTCTGAGGCTAGGAGGCGTGGTCTCCATGGCTTGAGTATGCGGGGGAGGGGGAGTGTGCCTGTGAACGGGGGGGAGG
>CAZANW010000089.1:0-5981 GCA_964486625.1 uncultured Halobacteria archaeon | reverse complement strand
CTAAGCTCGCTTGCCCCAGATCGTTGGCGTGAAATACTCACAGTTCGACTACCGCTTCGCCAGGACGATCCTCACGGCACACCATGGAGGCGCAGTAAAAGATATCGAGACCGTTCTGGAGGATGCGCACATACGCCTGGGCCGTGGACACCGGCCCACGCCGTCCCATGTCCTGCAGGCGGAGTTGAAGAGGAGGGGATGGCATACCGAGAAAAAAGTCGGGGATACCGAACTGAGGTTCGATGGGTTCAAAGACCGTGTGGGCGTGGAGATTGAAACAACAGACCCTTCCGATGTCATCAATGAGTGCATGAAGTTCAGGAAGGCGGACTCCGCGGGCGAGTTGGATGTCGGGGTCCTCATCGTCTATGACGATTCGATTCGTGGCGATAACATCCCCACGCTAACTGCTGCAAAGAACTCACTGCTCACATACTCCGAACTTATTCCGACGCCCATCTGGATGATCGGGCTGAAGGAATAGCGGGCGAGAGGGCGGTTACTTCCTTCGCGCTCTTCTCTTCGCCGCAACTCGCCGTCGGTACCAGGGCCTCGCAATCGGCTCATAGGGCATCATGTCGTGTCTCTCCGCAATCTCGATGAGTTTTCCGATGACCTTGAACTCGGCAGCGAAAAACTCGTTTTTGCAGAACTCATCCTGAAGGGCATTGAGCGCCTTGACGTCCTTTTTCGTGATGCGCCGTTCCGCAGGTAACCTCATCCGCATCTACAAACCGCCTGCCGCTTCATCCCGACCCATCCGCCGTCGTCCTCAAAAACCTCGCTTCCGCTTTGGGGGAGAGCGGAGTGAAACTACTTGCCCAACCACTCCCCCAGCGGCCCCCCTCAATACCCCCTCCCCCGTTCGAAAATCTCCGTCACCCAAACCGGTCTTTCCCTTCAAATCTGGTCGAGAGGGACGAATCTCTCCTTCTCCGCCAGCCGCTGCTGCTGGCGCCCAACGAATCCCCTTCCCGCACCCCTCGCCGACCCCGCAACCCTCCTCCCGAGCGGCTCGCACACACCCCCCACCCTCCCGCCGCCACCCACCCCCCCCCCCCCCCCACCCCCCACCACCCCCCCCCCGCCCCCCCCCCCCCCCCCCCCCCCCCGCCCCCCCACCCCCCCCCCCCCCCCCCCCCCCCCCCCCCCCCCCCCCCCCCCCCCGCGCGGCTCGCACACCCCCCACACCTCCCCGTCGAACTCCCCCCGCCGCTGGAGCCACCCCCGCACCTCCCGGACTGCCTCCGCCTCCCGCTCCCTCCGGCGGGCCGCATTCAGCGGTAGATTCCCCTGCAACTTCTGCTCCCCCTCCAGCCACCCCTCCGAGAAATACCAGTCCTTGAACCAGCGGCACCCCCCGGTCCAGAGCAGGAATCCGAGCGGCGTCGCCGGGGGCGGGACCCCCGCCGCGAGGGCGCGGGCGGTGGTCCGGTGCTCCGCGCTCTCATACTTCACCGAGAGGTGGCCCCCGGGGCCCACGGCCTCCCCGAGGAGGGCGAAGAGGGCCTCCGCCTCCCCCGCCTTGAGGGGGGCGGGGTCGTAGCGGAACTCCATCCAGCGGCGGATGGGGGGGCGGCCCTCGAAGGCGATTCCCTCCACCACCGGCCCCGCGTCGTTGCCCAGGACCATCTCGAACCGCTTCTCCTCCGGGAAGCGGCCCGGCCGGACCGAGAGGAGGCGGAGGGTCTTGGAACCGACCTTTCGCCCCTCCAGCGAGCCGAGGGGGGGCGGGAGGCGGGGAGCCATTTTCCCCCCTCCGCCGTTCTACTCTTCATGGCTCCTCTCCTCCGGCGCCCCGAGCCCTCAAACGTGCGGCCTTCCGGCCTGTCAGGCTCGGGGCGCCGTCTCTTCCTGGCCCGCCACGGCGTCACCGAGGAGAACCTCCGGGGCGAGATTCAGGGCCACCGCCCCGGGACCCTCTCGGAGGCGGGGCGGAGGTGGGCCGGGGAGACCGGCCGGGCCCTCCGGGGCGAGGGGATCGGGCGCATCCACTCCAGCGACCTCGCCCGGGCACTTGAAACGGCGCGCTTGATGGCGCGGGCCATGGGCGGGACTGAGGTCGTCCCGGAGCCCCTCCTGCGGGAGCGGGCCTACGGGGACCTCGAAGGGCGGACCAAGAGCGACGTGCGGCTCGACTACCCCGACTTCTACTCCGTCGACATGGAGGAGCACGGGGTCGAGCCCCTCGCCTCCGTGTTCGGCCGCCTGGAGCGATTTCTGACAGGGATTCGAAATGGCGGCCCTTCTGCCCTTCTGATTGTGGCCCACGGGGGGACCAACTCCTACCTGACGAATCTTCTGCTGTGCGAAGGGCGGGTGATGCACCCGGCCCACAACGATGTCTCCTGCTTCCGGCTCGACGACGGGGGGCGGGTGGTGGAGTACCTTCCTGTGTGGAACGGGCAGCGGAGTCGCCCGTCGCGAGGCCCCGGAGGGGCCGAGCGACCCTCCGATTTTTCCGGCCGCCGCGGGCGGCCATGACCACCCCCGACCGCCTCCTCCTGCCCCACCTCCTCCGCGGCCTGACCCCCGCGGGCAAGGAGGTCCTGGCCGGAGCGGGGGACGACGACTGCGCCGTCGCCCGGTGGCCCGGGAGCAGGGACCTGCTCATCCTGACCACCGACATGGTCCACGCCTCGGCCGACTTCCCGCCCGGCGCGACCCCCCTCCAGATGGGGTGGATGGCCTCGGCGGTGAACCTGAGCGACCTCGCCGCGAAGGGGGCTCGGCCGCTCTACCTCCTGATGGCGGTCGGCCTCCTGAGGTTCGACCCGAAGTTCGCCCGGGAACTCGCCCGCGGGATGGACCTCTGCGCCCGGAGGTTCGGGGCGCGCATCGTCGGCGGCGACCTCGACAAGACCGACGAGGTGACCGTCGCGGGGTTCGCGGTGGGGCGCGCCCGCCGCTGGGTCTCCCGCTCCGGGGCGCGGCCCGGAGACCTCCTCGGGGCGACCGGCCCCTTCGGGGTGGCGGAGTCGGTGCTGCTCCACCTGAAAAAGCGCAAGCCCCTGCCCGGGCGGCTCGCCCGGAAGCGGCTGCTGGAGCCCACTCCACGAGTGCGGGACGGGCTCCGCCTAGCCCGCCATGCGACCGCCATGACCGACGTGAGCGACTCCCTCGCCCTCAGCCTCCACGACATCGCCAAGGCGAGCGGCGTCGGGCTCCGCCTCGACCCCGGCACGCTTCCCCTCGACCCGGCCGTGGGGGCCGCGGCCCGGCTCGGGGCGGACCCCCGCGACCTCGTGCTCTACGGCGGGGGCGACTTTGGCCTCCTCTTCACCTACCCCGCGCGGGTCGAGCCGGCGCTGCGGCGGTCGGTCCCCTTCCACCGCCTCGGGGCGGCTACCCGGCGCCGGAAGGTCCTCCTCGGGGAGGAACCGGTCGAGGAGCGGGGATACTCCCACTTCTGAAGCGGGGCCCCGCGGCGACGGTGATTTATCCGCGCGGAGCCCAAGGGTTCGGGGAATGATTCGCGAAGCGCTCCTCTGGGAGAGGCGGCCCGACGGCCGCATCCTCTGCAAGGTGTGCGCGCAGTATTGCAAGATTGCGCCGGGCCAGCGCGGGGTGTGCAACACCCGGGAGCACCGGGACGGGAAGTTGTGGACCCTCACCTACGGCACGGTGGCCTCGGTGGCGGTGGACCCCGTCGAGAAGAAGCCCTTCCACCACTTCTACCCCGGGAGCCGGGTCTTCTCGCTGTCCTCCCTCTCCTGCTCCTACCGCTGCTCCCACTGCCACAACGCCTCCATCTCCTTCGCCCGGGTGAAGTTCGACGGGGAGGAGGCCGTGGGAGTCGTGCCCGAGGCCGTGGCCCGGGAGGAGGGGGGCCCCGTGGTCCACCCCCGCGAGATTCCGCCGGAGGAGGCGGTCGCCCTCTGCGAAAGGCACGGCGCGGCGGGGCTGGCCTGGACCTACAACGAGCCCACCATCACCGTCGAGTACACCCACGACTGCGCCCGCTTGGCCAAGGAGCGCGGCCTCTACACCTGCTATGTGACGAACGGCACCTTCACCCCCGAGTCCCAGGCCTACATGAGCCCCGTCCTCGACGCCGCCAACGTGGACGTCAAGGCCTTCACCGAACCGTTCTACCGGAAAATTTGCGGGGGGCGGCTGGAACCGGTCCTCGAGACCTGCGAGCGCATCCGGAGGGAGGGCAAAATCCACCTGGAAATCACCTACCTGGTCATCCCGGGGCAGAACGACGACACCCGGGAGTTCCGGGATTTCTGCTCCTGGGTCGTCCGGAGCCTCGGGGCCGACACCCCGCTCCACATCAGCCGCTTCCAGCCCTACGGCTGGACCCCGATGGACTACCCGACCCCGGTGGCGACGCTGGAGCGGGCCCACGGGATTGCGAAGCGGGCGGGGGTGGAGTTCGTCTACGTGGGGAACGTCCCGGGCCACGACACCGAGTCCACTCACTGCCCCGACTGCGGCGAACTGCTCATCCGGAGGGTCGGATACCGGACGAAGAAACTGTTCCAGGGGCGGAACTGCCCGGCGTGCGGGCGCTCCATCCCCCTCATCGACGCCGACGCGCCGGCGGGAGGCAAAGCCAAGACTCCGGCCCAGGTCATCGCCGGTTGAATTCCCCGGCCGCCGCAGGCAATCGAAGGAGATTTCCGCCTTCCGCCTTCATCATTCATCCTTCCATGGAGGTCACCCCCGTCCCGGTCCCCGGCCCCCGGGGGAGCGTGAACTGCTACTTGGTCCAATCGGGCGGCGAAGCGCTCCTCGTGGACGCGGGTCCCGACCCGGAAGCGAAGAGCGTCCTGAAGGCCGTCGAAGAGTCGGGAGCGAAGCCCAGAAGATTGCTCCTCACCCACACCCACCTCAACCACCTCCGGGGCGCGGAAGCGGTGGTGAAGGCGACCGGCGCCGAGTTGGAGGTCTCGGCCACCGAGGGGTTCCTCCTGGAGCACTGGGAACCGCTCGCCCAAAAACGGGCCGCCCCGCCGGGAACCGGCCGGGGGCCCCCGGGGCGCGCGCCGCCGCCCCCAATCGCAGCCCCGGCCGGGGACCCGGCGGAACTGCTCACCTTCCGGCCCCCGGAGCCCGCGGTGCTGCTGCGGAACGGCGACGCCGTCGAGGTGGGCTCCGAGAGGCTGACCGCCCTCTTCACCCCGGGCCACTCGGTGGGCCACCTCTGCTTCGAGGGGCCCGGAGTGCTCTTCAGCGGCGACCTGCTGCCCGGGGAGGGGATGCCCTCCTTCGGTTCCCGGCCTGGGGAGCTGGGGGACGGGACCGCCACCTCCCTCCTGCGCTCCCTCGCGATTCTGGAGGGGCTCGGCGACGCGAAACTCTACCCGGGCCACGGGCCCGCGGGAGGAAGCCTCCGGGCGCGGCTCGCCGAGGTCTCCGGGACCCTGGCCCGCGGGGAGGAGGCCCTCGCCCGGGCCCTCCGGAAGGAGAAGCGGGGCAGGAGCCTCCCGGAACTGGCCTCCCTGCTGGGGCCCCCGGACGACCCGCTCCTCCCCGGGAACGCCGCGGCCCTCCTGGAAAAACTGGTCCTGGAGCGGAGGGTCCAGCGGCGGGGCGACCTCTTCGTGGGGCCCAAAGCGTAGCCCGCACAGTCAAGGGAGGGGAGTCACGGCCAGCGACCCCCCGAGCGGGCCTGTGGATGGGAGGGGGGAACCGTAGGTTCCCCCCTCCCGGCGACAGCGGGCCCGAGGGGATTCGAACCCCCGACCGATCGGTTAAGAGCCGATTGCTCTGACCTGACTGAGCTACGGGCCCCGGGAGACTTGGAGGGAGGGGCTGCGCGCCCCTCCCCCCAGCCTCCTCGACCTCTTTCCCCCCACCCGCATTTGGCCCTATTTAGACCTTCGTGAAAGACTTGCGCCAAGTCGTCCGTCACGCTCTCCCTAGGCTCAACGCCGCCGGAGGAGCCCCGCCGCGGCCAGGGCCGCGAGCGCCGGGAGGAGTTCGAACCCGGGCTGGCGGGGCGCGGGGGGCGGGGAGGGGCTGTCGGGGGG
>CAZANW010000088.1:0-6231 GCA_964486625.1 uncultured Halobacteria archaeon | reverse complement strand
GGTTCGGGAGGCCCTGCGGGCGGGTGGGGGCCCCTCAGGGGCCTGACCTTTTACCCCGATTCTAAGGGGCCGCGGGAAAGGGTAAAGTGGAGCCCGCCCCCACGGGCAGGATGGAGGAGGTCGAGGTGGTCGCGCTGAAGCAGGTCCGCCTTCGCAACCCGGTCTTGGTGGAGGGGCTCCCCGGCATTGGCCAGGTCGGCAAACTGGTCGCCGACCACTTGGTGGCCGAACTCAAGGCCGAGAGGGTGATGGAGATTTACAGCCCCCACTTCCCGCCCCAGGTCCTCGTCCAGCCCGACGGCTCGGTCCGGCTCTTCAAGAACGAGGTCTACGCCTGGAGGCGTCCGGACAGGGGGGCGAGGAATGGCTCCGGGGACCTCCTCATCATCGCCGGGGACCACCAGAGCGCCACCAACGTCGGTTACTACCGGCTCGCCAGCGCCTTCGTGGAGATTGCGGCCCGCTTCGGGGTCAAGCGCATCTACACCCTCGGGGGCTGCGGCGTCGGCCGCCTCAACTCGAAGCCGGCCGTGGTGGGGGCGGTGAACGACCCCCGGCTGGTGGGCGAGTTGCGCCGGGCCGGAGTCGAGTTCAAGCAGAAGGAGTTGGGGAGCGGCATCGTGGGGGCCTCGGGCCTCGTCCTTGGGTTGGCGGCCCGCCGGTCCATCGAGGCAGCCTGCCTCCTCGGTGTCACCTCGGGCTACATGGCCGACCCCCGCTCGGCCCAGGCGGTCCTCCGCATCCTCTGCCAGGTCCTCGACCTCCGGGTGGATGTGCGGGCCCTGGAGGCCCGGGCCAAGGAGATGGAGGGGCTCCTCTCGCGGCTCCAAGAGATGGAGCGCGGCGAGACCGGCTTCCCGCGCGAAGAGGAGCTCCGCTACATCGGATAGAGGGAGGGGCAGGGCGAGCGGAGAGATTCAGCGAGGAGGCGAGCCGAGGACTCCGGTCGCCAGCGGCGGCCGGGCGCGGCTCCTTGAAACCTGCCCCTCCGCGGAGGCCGGGCGATTCCACCCGGCCGGGAAGGCTCCTCGCATCCGGTCCGAACAGCGATGGACGCTCGGATAACTGTTTTTCTCGACGGGCTCCAGTGGAAACCATGGGGTCTGTGAGCGACATGCTATATACAGCCACTATCGACATCCACACGATGGGCTCCCCCCTCCACCGCCGGGCCGTCGAGATCGCCACCCTCGCCCGGATTCTCGCCGAAATCCGGGAGGGGGACTCCCTCAGCGACATCCAGGCCCGGACGGGCCTCACCTTCGTCACCGTCCAGAGGGGGGTCCGGGCACTGGAAGAGGCCTCCATCCTGACCACCCGGGTGAACACCAACGACCGGGGGCGGGCCCGGGAGTGCGTGGCCATCTCCCCGGCCCACCAGCGGGCCGCCCGGTTCTACATGGGCCTCCTGCCCAAGATGGACACCCTCCTGAAGGGGGACGCCAGGGGGAATCCCCTCCTTTTCCAGGTCCCCCTCTACGAGAGGGCCCTCGCCGAGGTCCGGGCCCAGCTCCCCGAGGCGAGCCAGAGGACGTTCGACGAGTGGGCGGCCCATCCCGCCGGGGTCGCGTCGGGGGCCCGGGGGGACAGGCTCTTCGAGCGGCGGGGGGACCGCCTCTTCCTCGACCCCGACAAGTTCCAGGTCAAGGTCCGGCTCGCCAAGGAGGCGGCCGAGGAAGAGCACGGAAGGAACGCCCTGACCCTCGACGCCTTCGCCCGGCCAGCCCGCGCCTCGTCCCTCGCCGCGGGCGCAGAAGAGTCAAAGAAATAGTCTTGCTGCCCGGGTTGTGGGGCCGTGGAAGGCAGGGCTGGGAGCGGTTCGGGGCGGGTTCAGGCCGGTTTCTCCTCCCCCTCGACCCGGCCGTCCCGCAGTTTGATGATGCGGTCCGCCCTGCGGCCCCACTCGGGCTCGTGGGTGACCATGAAAATCGTGACCCCGAGGTTGCGGTTCAGCTCCCGGAAGACCCCGATGATTTCGTCGGAGGTCTTGGAATCGAGGTTGGCGGTGGGCTCGTCGGCCAACAGGATGCGAGGCTCGTTCATCAGGGCCCGGGCGATGGCGACCCGCTGCTGCTGCCCTCCCGAGAGCTCCGCGGGCAGGTGGTGGAACCGCTCCCCGAGACCCACCATCTGCAGGAGCTCGGCGCCCCGCTTGCGGGCCTGCTCCGGGGGCGTGGAGGCGAGCATGGCCGGGAGCATGACGTTCTCCAGGGCCGAGAGCTCCATGAAGAGGGAGAAGAACTGGAAGATGTAGCCCATCTGGCGGAGCCGGAGGTCGGCCCGCCGGGACTCGTCCATCCGGGCCGTCTCGACCCCGTTGATGAGGATGGAGCCCGAGGTGGGGGCGTCCATGAGCCCCACCTGGTTCAGCAGCGTCGTCTTCCCGGAGCCCGAGGGGCCCATGAGGGCCACGAACTCCCCCCGCCGCACGTCCAGGGAGACGCCGTCGAGGGCCCGGACATCCACTAAACCCATCCGGTAGATTTTCCGCAGCTCCCGGGTCTGAATCGCAAAACCGTCACTCGCGCTTTCGGTCATGATTATCCCCATATCGAGGCGACGATGGGCTGCCGGGCCGCCCTCCACGAGGGGTAGTAGGCGGCGAGGAGGCCCGAGAGGAGGACGGTGACGCCCCCGACCCCCAGGAGCTCCAGCCGGATGTCCGGGACGACCCCACCGCCGATGGGGACCGGGATGGGGTTCCGGGCGAAGGCCGCCGCCATCACCTGGCTCAGGGCGATGCCCACGAGGATGCCGAAAACGCCGAAGAGGACCGCCTCGTAGATGAAGACGCGGAAGATGACCCCGTCCGTCGCGCCAATCGCCTTCAGGACCCCCATGAGGCGCCGCTTGTGGGTGGTGTTGATGTAAATCACAATCGCCATGGTGATGGCCACCGTGATGATGCCCACCCCCCCGGTGACCCCGGCAATCACCGAGACGCTGCCGCTGATGTCCCGGATGAAGCCCGCCTGGTCTTCCCAGGTCTTGACGTCCTCCCGGACGCCCTCGGCGAGGAAAATGTTCCGGTAATCGGCGGCTTGGCGGCGGTCGGAGAGCTTGACGAGAATCTGCTGGGCCTTGTTCGCGGTCCCCGGGAAGATGCTCTCCATCTCCTTCCGGGTGATGAACGTGTTGAAGTCGGCCTCGAAGCCCCCGGTCTTTACGATGCCCTTGACCCGGTAGTCCCGGACCACCCCGTTGCTGAAGGAGATGGTGACCCGGTCGCCGACATTGGCGCCGATGCCGAAGCCGAAGTCGAACCCCTTCTTGCCCGTGCCAGCGTCTTCGGGGAACCCCGAGATTTCGACCCCGAGGACCACTTGGTCGGTGTCCCCGTCCCCGAGGAACTCCCCCGCGATGACCTTCTGAGGGACCCCCGAGACCGCGGCGTAGCGGGAGGGGGTGGCGGCAACGAGGTGGGAGCCCACCGACTTGGACTTGAACCGGACCTGGATTCCGGCGTCCTCCAGGTTGGGCGAGAGGGCCACCACCCCCGGAATCACGCTCAACTTGTCCTCGATGACCTGCACGTCCTCGATGTACTTGCGGTTCTCCTTGGGCTCGATGGTGATGTGGCTGGTGAAGGTGGAGACCAGCTGGTCCTCGAAGGAGTTCTGGAGGCCGTACTGGAAGGAGGTGAAGAAAATCAGGTTGATGAAGGAGAAGGCGAGGACGCAGACCACCAGGCCCGCCACCTTCCGGTCCTTGAAGATGTCCTTGGAGGCGAGGAAGAGGGCGGTCCGGGCCGCGCCCCGGTGGCGCTGGAAGAGGGAGGCGAGGGATTGGAACAAGCGGGTCTCCGGCCGGGCCCGGGGGGTCTCGGCCACGGCCTAGAGTTGGTCCCGGTTCCTCCGGCGGCGCCGGAGGTAGAAAACCCCCAGGAGGAGCAGGAGGGCCAGGAAGACCAGGGGGCCCACCGGCGCCCCGGGAGCGAAGACCGCCAGTTGCTTGGAGAAGGAGGCGGTCCGCGCCTGGAAGTCGTCCTCGTAGGAGACGCTGACGTTGTAGTTGTAGACCCCGGCCGAAGGGCTGCGGAACTTGAAGATGGCCGGGGCGTCCTCGTCGGGCTTGATGCGCCCCAGGGTGGCCGTCAGGGCCCCCTCCACCGGCAGGTTGATGCGGGCGGTCACGGAGCGGGCGTCCCCCGTCCCGACGTTCTGGACCCGGACCGTCAGTGTGGCGAACCCGTCCCCGGCGGTGAGCTGGGGCGGGTCGGTGGTGACCGAGGCCACGCTGAGCTCGGCGGCGCCGCGGAGGAGGAGGACCTCCGACTGGGACTTGTCGCCGCCCAGGGAGGAGTACTTGAACTGGACCGGGACCGTGTAGAGCCCCGCGCCGCCCCGGGAGACCGTCAGCAGGAAGGTCATGTTCGCGGTCTCCCCGGGGGCCAGGGCGCCCTCGTAGAGGGTGTTGGGCCCCGCCGGGGAGACCAGGTCGGTGGTCTTCAACTCGGCGTTCAGGCCGCTCGCGGTCTCCTGCCCGGTGTTGGTGACCCTCAGGGTCACCGGGAAGGGGCGGCCCGCGGGAATCGGCTCGGGGACCACCTTCTCGACCTTCAGGGAGGGCTGGGCCACGCCGGAGACCCGGAAGCCGAGGGTGAGGTTGGCGACCTGGGGCATATCCGAAGCGGGGGAGGACCAGGAGACGACGAGGGGAACCGCGTAGGCGTTCTCCCGCGTCCCCGCCTTGGCCTGGACGGGGAAGGCGACGGTGAAGGAGGGGGCCTTGACGTCGCCGATGAAGCGCTTGGCGGGCCCGAGGGGGTCGAGGGGCGAGATGTCCAACGGGTCGAGCTCGATCTGGAGGTTCCGGAGGTCAAGCAGCGCGGTGGGCCCGGAGAAGGTGAGGCGGAGCTCCCGCGCCTCCCCGGCGGCGACGTCCCGGAAGGAGCGCCCCGCGTCGTCGGTGGCGTTCGAGATGTAGAGCTGGGCGCCGCCGGCGACCTTGACGATGAGGGGGTAGCGGAGGGTGCCGGCGCCAGCCGAAACCTGGACCTCGGCCGTGAAGGCGCCCTCCTCCCGGGGGGCCCGGAAGTAGAGGGTGAGGTTGATCGACTGGGCCGGCGCCAAGGTCCCCAGGGAGCGGTAGGGGTCGGTCAGGCTCTCCAGTTTGGTGGAGTAGAGGTTCACCTGGTCCACGACGGCGGTCGCGCTCCCCCCGTTGTAGAGGGTGAGCCGGACGCTCCCGGTGGCCCCGGGGGGGACGGGGTCGGGGACGACCTGGGCGGCGAAGACCTGGACCGAGGGAGCCTGGGCCGCCGCGAGGCCCGCGGCCAGGGAGAGGAGCGCCAAGAGGAGGAGAACTCTCATCGGCGCCCCCCCGCCAGCCCCTCCAGGTCCCGGAGGCAGCGGTCGAGGGCCCGGAAGACCTCCCCCCGGGAACGGCCGAGGGCGGCCGTGGAGAGCTCGCTGATGCGGAAGGCGCTCTCCAGGACCCGCCGCTCGTCCTCGTTCCGGAAGAGGCTGAGAAGGAGCATGTAGAATTTTTCGTTCCTCTTCAGGAACTCCCCGGTCAGGGGGAAGGGCTCCAGCATCTCCTTGGCCTTCGGGGTGACCGCATAGACCTTCTTGGAGCGGGGCCCGGTGGAGCGGACCTTGATGAACCCCTCCGCCCGGAGACGCTCCAGCGCGGGGTAGAGGCTCCCCTTGCTCGGGACCCACCGGCCGTCGGTCCTGGAAGCGAGGTCCTTCAGGAGGTCGTAGCCCGTCCGGGGCTCCTCCCGGAGCATCTTGAGGAGGATAAGTTGGAGGAGGGGGTGGGGGCTGGCGGTCGCCATAGTTCGTACTGAACCGTTCGGTCCGAATCTATCGGGTCCGACCTATAAAGGTATCCCGGCCGGGGGCGCGGGCGGGGGGACGGGGGACCCATGGTGGACGCCCGGCGAGATTCGGCTTGAAGTTTTCCTGGGTTTTTCCCATCGGCGGTTTCCAAACAACAAGTGCGCTGGCGAACACTACTAAAAAACAAAATTCGTGCCGTTTTCGTAAATCAAACGCACTCGCGGCTCCCGGAACTGGGGCCGATACCCACCCGTGAGTATCGGGGAGCGGAGCCCACCGGTGGGGATGGAGAGGCGCCCGCCTCTCCGCAGACACGCCGCGGCGGGCCGAGGAGGGGACCGGGTTTGCACACTTTCGGCGGGCCTCGCACCCGGGGTAAGGGCGCGACGGGGGTTTTAGTGGCCAGGTGACGAGAACCCCCCGGGCTTTAGCCCGGGGATGAATCGTC
>CAZANW010000087.1:0-6362 GCA_964486625.1 uncultured Halobacteria archaeon | reverse complement strand
TTGTTGTCGGTTTTGTGGTGTGTATTATTAGATTAGTATTGTGTTGTTTTTTTTTTTTTTTTTTGTACAGGCAGAAGACGGCATACTGTGTGCTCGGGGGTCTCGTGGGCTGGGGGAGGTGTAGAGGGGACAGGTGTGCCGGTGAGGGGGGGGGAGGGGGGCGCATAGCCCCCCTCCCCCCCGGAGACAGTCGCCAGGGGAGGGACTTGAACCCCCGATTCCCTTGCGGGATAGCAGTTTTCAAGACTGCCGCAATCGCCGCTATGCGACCCTGGCGCGATTTTTTCGGAGAGAGGATGTGTGGCGCGCTCAGCGCCCTGATGACTTCCCTGCGGGACTTCGAACCTCAAATCCTGGAGATTTCTCGTCCTGTCGGTTCGAAGTCCCGTTGAGTTCCCGCCGCAGTTCGCCGAGGGTCGCCACCCGCTCGGCGAAGGCGTCGTGCTGGTGGATGGACTCCTCGTTGGTCTGCTTGATGGTGACGAGGGCGCTGTCGGGCAGGTCGCCCATCTCCTCCACCAGGCGCCTCGCCATCTCCCGGACGCAGTCCTCCACAAACATGGGGCGCCGGTGGGCCTCCTCGACCACGTGGGCCTCGTCGGGCCTCTTCAGCAACTCGAAAATCTCCATGCTCATGGATTTCGCGATGATGGAGATGAGCCGGTCGAGGGGGACGCGGACCCCGTTCGAGACCTCCACGGAGATGGAGCCCCGGCCGCGCTGGTTGTGGGTGGCCGCGGGCAGGAGGTCCACGACCTTGGAGGCGGTGGCCCCGGGGATACCGTGCTTCCGGAGGGTGTCGGCCGCGTGCTCCCGGACCATCTCCTGGGCGCAGGGGCAGGCGGTCATCCCGACCACCTCGGCCCCGAGCATCTTGCGCCCCTGGCCCCTCCGGTCCTGGACCGCCCGGGAGAAGACGTCCACCATCCCCTGGCAGGGGATTCCGGTCACGGGGGTCTTGCGCCGGACCATGTATTCGGCCCTCATGCGGACCTCGGCGCGGTCGGCATACTCGTGGCGCTCCAGGAGGCGGCCCGCCACCTCCCCGCAGAGGTCGCAGGGGGACTCGTAGCGGGGGTCCCGCACCGCCTCCTCGAGGACCTCGTTCATCACCTCCATGTTCCGGCTCAGGTTGGCCCCCTTCAGCGCGGCCGGCAGGTCCACGTAGAGGTCGAACGTGGAGACGAGGACGATGGGCCTCTTGGCCCCGGCCCGAAAGAGCTCGACCAGTTTCTTGACGCCGGTGATGCCGACACGGGTGAGTTTCATCTGGACCTCCGGGCGCAGCCCCTGGATGTCGGGGAGCTCGGGAGCGGGTTCCATGGGTTCTCCCTGCTCGGAATCCAAATTAAGACTTCCGGGAGGTCCGGGAGAGTTTATACGCCGGGGATGAAGCGGGAGGATGGGGACGATTTTCAAGGCCTACGACATCCGGGGCGTCTATCCGCGCGAGCTGGACGAGGAGGTGGCCCGGCGCATCGGGTTCGCCGCCGGGAACCTGTGGCGCGGCCGGGTGGTGGTGGGGCACGACGTCCGGAAATCCTCTCCCGCCCTGCGGCGGAGTTTGATGGAGGGGCTGGCCGGCGCGGGGTGCACCCTCCTCGACGCGGGCCTCGTCTGCACTCCGCTCATCCCCTTCGCGGTGCGGAAATACAAGTGCGCCCTGGGGGTCTCCATCACGGCCTCCCACAATCCCCCCGAATACAACGGCCTCAAACTGTTCGGCTCCGACGGGCTGCCCCTCTCCTACGACACCGGCATCGCCGCCCTGGAGAGGGAGGCCGGGCGCCCGGGGAGCCCTTCGGCCGGAGCCCGGGCCAAAGCGAAGCGGGTCCCGCTCCGCCGCGACTACGGCCTCTTCCTGAAGCGCTCCTTCGGGACGCTCCCCCGGAGGCTCTCCGTGGTCGTGGACGCCGCGAACGGGCCGGCGGGCCGCGTCTACGCCTCCCTCCTCCGCGGATTCGTCCGCGTCCATCCGCTCCACTGCGAGCCCGACGGCGCCTTCCCCAGCCACGAGCCCGACCCGGCGAAGGCGGAGAACCTCGCCGACCTCCAGAGGGAGGTGCGGCGGACCGGGGCCGACGCGGGCCTCGCCTACGACGGCGACGGCGACCGCCTCGGGGTCGTGGACGACCGGGGGCGGGCCGTGCCCCCCGAGAAGGTCTTCGCCCTCCTCGCGGGCTCCGTGCTCCGCCAGAGGCCGCGGACCCAGGTGGTCCACGACGTCCTCGCGAGCCGCTTCGTGGACGACACGGTCCGGGAGATGGGTGGCGAGTCGGTGGAGTGCCGGGTGGGCCACACCTTCATCAGCCAGCGGATGGCCGAGACCGGCGCTGTCTTCGCCGGGGAACTGTCGGGTCACTACTACTTCGAGGAGACCGGCTACGCCGACGACGCCCTCTACGCCTCCCTGCTCCTGCTCCGGACCCTCGCGGAGGACGGCACGCCCCTTTCGGAGCGGGTGGACGGAATGAGGAACCCCTACGTCTCCCGGAACTTCCGGGTCTCCATCCCGGAGGAGGAGAAGGAGCCCTTTATGCGCCGCCTCCTGGAGACCGCCTCCCAGGATTTCCCTACGCAGACGATGGACGGGGTGAAGGTCCTCCTGCCCGGCGGGTGGGCCCTCATCCGCCCCAGCAACACCGAGCCCAAGCTCTCCGTGGCCTACGAGGCGTCGGACGCCGCCTCCTTCGGGGCCGTGGAGGCGTGGGTGAAGAAGGCCCTGGGGCCCTACGCGGGGAACTCGGGAGGAAAACGCCGTCAGTAGCCCCGCTCCTTCAGGACCCGGTCGAGCGCCCGCCGAATCTGCTCCCGGAATTCCTGCCTCCGCTTGTTCTGGAGGGCGACCACGGGGGCCAGCATCTTCAGGAAATCCGCCATGTGGCTGACCTGGATGTGCCCGGAGCGGAGGGCCTCGACGTCGTCCAGTTTCCCGGTCAGGAGGGCCTCCAGGGTCCCGACGTCCTGGAAGACGAGGGCGGGAACCCCTTCCACGACCCCTTTCTCCACTTGGACTTTCTGCCCCGCCGAGAGGGTCCCCGTCACCGCGGCCAGGCCGTTCACCCGGACCGCGAGCCTCCGGCCCGAGAGAGTCTTCAGCACCGCCGCCACCTGGGGGTCGCCGTCGAAGGAGCCGATGAACTCGTTGACGAGGTCCAGCAGGAGTTCGACCACGGTCTCCACCGGCAGGTCTCCGCTGTCCAGGTCGCGGATGACCGCTCCAATCCGGTTCTGCACCTCGGAGGGGAAGTGGAAGAGGTCGAGGCCGAAAAAACCGGTCTGCGGTTTCATTTATATCGGCAGGAGTTCGACCACGGGCACGGCCCGGGGGATGAAGAGGGCGGCCCGGCGCGCCGTGTCCACCAGGGAGACGGGGAACGGCTCCGACTTGCGGGCGATCACGAAGATGTCCTCGAGGCGGAGGATGTTCAGGAGTTCCCGGAGGCTGTAGCGGGCCCCCAGGCTGACCCGGATTTGCCCCGTGGCGATTTTCCCCAGGACCTCCGAGAGCCCGACCTCGCCGTTGATGTATCCAACGAGGTCGTCGTAGGGGCCCCGGATGCGGTAGTGGGCGAAGCGCGAGCTCCCCGGCCGGACCTCGGTGGAGCCGGAGCGGAACTTGATGGTCACCGCCCCGACCCCCTCCATCTCCAGGACCGCGGTGCGTCGCAGGTGCTTCACCCACTTCCGGGCCTCGGGGTCGCGCTCGAGGCGCGCCCGGATGCCGTGGTCCATGACGCGGACCAGGCCTTGAACCACCAAGTCCTCCCTCGGCCCGAGCCGGCCCATGGCTCACCCTCGGAGAGCCCGTTTAAAATCTTACCGTCCGCGGGGGTTCCGCCCCCTCTTCGCCACCCTTTATTTATCTCCCGGCATAGGAGCCCCCCATGCCGTCCCCCGCCGGGTCAACTTCGTTGCCCCCCGGTGGCTCTCGGAGAGAGTCACCGGCGGTCGAACACTACACCCGAAAATACGGCCCCGACACGCGGGCCGCCGTGATGCACGTCATGCGCGAACTGGGCGAACTGGTGAGCGCCCTGGAGAAGTCGAACGAGAGCCACGCGAAACTGGAGATTGTGGAGATTGCGGGCCACATGGAGTTCCTCGCGAAGCGGTTCGGGTTCGACCTGGAGGCGGAGTTGGAAGCGCTCTACCGGAAGAAACTGGAGAAGCCGCCCGGTTGATTGCGGGGGCTTATTGGACGACGACCTTGACCTTCGCCTGGACCGCCGGCAGGGCAGGAGCCCCTCCGGAGGGAAGGTCGCTGTTGTCAATCACGAGGTAGTAGGTGCCGCCGGCCGGGGCGGTGAAGGTGAACGAGATGGAGTTCACATTCAGGTTCGCGTTCTCCCGCGCGTATTGGAACTTGCCCCGCCCCTGGCCCTCGTTCTGGTAGGAGGCGTATTCGTTCGCGTTCAGCAGGAACACGTCCACCGTCCCCCCCACGGGCGTCCGGACGCCCACGTCCACGGAGACCTGGGCGCCCTGGGCGAGGTCGAACGCGTAGAAGGCGGACTGGCCGGAACCGGCCCCGGCGGTCTCGTCCACCAGGGTCTTGGGGGCCGCCGCCTTCTCGATGTCGGCAATCTGCGCGTTGATGGGGGTGATGTAGGCCCGGTCAATCTCCTGGGCGAGGGTGTCGAGTCCCGCCAGGGACCTCTTCAAATCCACGTCCTGGATGCGGTCGGCAACGGCCTTGGCTTCGAGGAAACTCCTCTTGGCCGACTCCAGTTTGGCGACGCCCGACTTGAGGGCGCCGAGGGCCTCCCTCGGGGCCGCCTTGGCCTGGGCCGTGGCCGACTTCCCCGCCTCGCCGCCGTCCACGAGGTCGGTCATCGCGTCGGCCAGTTTCCGGTTGGCCGCGACGTAGTTGGTCACGTCGTCCCGGGCCTTGGCGTCGGTGAGGGCCGAGGCGTCCACGGCGGCCCTGTCGAGGGCCAGTTTCGCGTTGAGGACGGCGTCCCGCGCGCCGTCGAACTGGCCCGCCTCCACCTTGGCGTTCGCCCCCTCCAGGGTCTTCTCGGCCTCGGTGAGGGAGGCCTTGATCCGCTCCAGGGCGGCGGTGTCGGAGGAGGTGCAGCCGGAGACCAGAAGGGCCGCGGCGAGGAGTCCCGCGATGGCCAGCAGGCGCATCTCCCGCGTTCCACCTCCCATTTAAAAGGTTTTCCGGAAATCACGATTGCGCGCCACATTTATCTCCCCGGGGGCGAGGGTCTCCCCATGCTCTCCAACTACATCACCAACCCCAAGGCGCGCGCCGCCTCCACCAAGGATGTGTCGCGGGACGAGGGCGAGAGGTGGATTGCGCGGGCCGAGGCGCGCCTCGCCGAGTCCCCCGAGGTCCATCGCTGGAACGCCCTCATCGGCGGCGTCGTGGTTGAGTTGAGGACCAACAACTGGCACCTCTACGAGTTCTGGGTCGAGAACTGGTTCCCGGCCCCGGCCAAGGTGCGGCCCCACGGGCGCCTCTACGCCGTCACCGGCATCCCCGGAGAGCAGCCCCACGCCCGCTACATCCCGTCCCTCCACACCGCGGTCTTCGTCAACACCGACTACTACGGCCAGTGCAAGTCGTGGGCCCTCGGCATCGCCGCCGACCTCTTGGAGGAGCGCCACGGCGTCCACTCCATCCACGGGGGATGCACCGTGGTCAACGGGAAGGGCGTGGTCATCATCGCGCCCACGGGCACCGGCAAGTCCACCCACTGCTACAACCTCCTCGACGTCCCCGGGGCGAAACTCCACTCGGACGACTGGCTCTACGTGGACTGGGCGAACGGCGAGGCCACGGCGCGCATCTCGGAGCGCAAGTTCTACCTGCGGACCGACATGGTGAAGAACTTCCCCTGGGTCAAGGCGATGCTCGACCGCTGCCTCTGCGAGAACGTCGAGAACAACGACTACGCCGCCTTCGGGAACAGCCGGGCGATTCTCGACCCCGCGTGGGTCCGCGGGCCGGGGGCCCTCATCCCCAAGGCGCCGGTGGGCGCGGTGATTCTCCTGCGCAGGGACAAGACCTCACCCGCGGAACTGCGCCTCGACCCCGACGAGGCGGTGAAGGTCCTGGAGGAGGGGCGGACCACGGCCCAGGTGGGGGCGGGGGGCAAGCCGGGGGAGTTGATTCAGGAGGCGTTCTACAACCCCTACCTGCTGGTGCTGCGGCGGGAGGCCCAGAGGAGGAACTTCCGGAGGATGCTGGAGGGCATCCCGTTCGCGTTTCTGAACACGGGCGTGGAGAACGTGCAGCAGAGCCAGGCGCGCATCCGGAAGATTGTCGGCGTGAAATAAAAATCCTAAGCACGAAGTCCTGACCTACCCCGGCCTGAAGGCCGGGGGGTCATGACGCGAAGTCGTTCAGGGTG
>CAZANW010000086.1:0-6543 GCA_964486625.1 uncultured Halobacteria archaeon | reverse complement strand
CCCCTGTCCGCGCCCGGGGTCTGCCGCGGGGGGCGTTTTCCACCGCCTCTGCTGGCCGCCGACGACGACCGGGCCCAGAACCAGGAGGGCCCCCAGGTGGGCCCCCGGGACGGGGGAGGAGGGGGCGGGGGGCGGGCTGGAGGGGAGCGCCGCCGTCGCTCGGGGCGGAGTCGCGGAGGGCGGCGTCGGCGCCGGTGTGGGGGCCTCGATCGGCGCTGGGGGTGGTGGGGAGGTGGAGGTCGCCGTCGGGGCGGCCGTGGGGGTGATTCCGCGGCCGCTCTTCTGGTATGCGGCCTGGATCGCCTCCGCGAGGAAGGCCCGGTTCTGGGTCGCGGGGCGGGCGGAATCGCCGCCTTCCGCCTCGGCGTAAAACGCGTCGCTGCGGTGGAGGACGGCGCCGGGAAGAATCGCCAGATAGCCGTTCCCGAAAGCCACCCCCGCGATGACGGTGTCCGGGCCGTAGGTCCGCCGGAGGTCGAAGGAGCCCCGGAGGGGCTCCAGGGAGTAGAGGGTGTCGGCGGGCGCGGAGTTCCAGAAGACCCGGACCGGGTAGCGGGTGGAGGAGGCCAGGCCCTCGAAGGTCCACGCCTGGGGGTCGGCGGGGGAGACCTGGACGTTGACCAACTGGACGCCCCCGCGCTGGATGTCGAGCCCCCGGAAGAAGTCGGCGGAGAGGCCGTTGCTGAGGACGACCCCCCGCCCGCTCCCGATCTGGGCCTGGAGCTTGGCCGGGGAGAGCTCGGCCTCCGTGGTGACCACGAGGACATCCGGGTCCCGGGACGCAATCAGGGCCTCGCTCACGGGCTGGTTGACGACCGCGATGCCCTGGCTGGCGAGCCCGGCCGCCATCGCGGGGTCGAGGCTGCCCAGGACCTTGACGGCCCCCTGGCCCGGCGCTCCGGCCACGAGAAGCGCAAGAAGGAGCACCGCTCCCGAGCGGAGCATCGGGAAAAAAGTCTCGGCCGTCACCATATATAGTTTCTTTGTTGTATCGGAGGAGACCCGCCATGAACCCTCGAAGCGGCCCGCCCGGCGCCTCCGGAGGATGTGTTGATTTGCGACCCCATCGCGAGCCTGCCGCGCGGTGGCGGGCTCCATCGTGAGGGGGGAGAACCCGGTGCGGGCGCGGTTGCGCGACTTCGTGGAGACGCGGGAGGGGCTCCTCTTCTCGGTGGCGGGCTACCCTCGCGCCGGGGCCCGGGTCCTCCCGGGCCTGCTCCGCTACGCCCCCGACCTGCGGGGGGCGCGGGAGCGCGGGGGCATCCGATACCGCCAAGTCCCGGCCCCGGAGGCGCGCCCCTATCTGCGGCGCCACCACCCCGGCTATCTGGGGCCGCCCGGCGACCTCCACCGGGTCCCGCTCCGCCGGGTGGCGCGCCTCCTTCCGACCGAGGGCTCCGTGGAGCGGTGCGCCCCCTGGGTCCGAAAGGCCGCGGCTCTCCTGGGGACCCGGGGAATCACCGGCTCCCACCTCTGCGGCCTCGCCGGACCCGGGTCGGACCTGGACCTCGTGGCCTACGGGCCCGGATTCGAGGCGGCCCGCCGGAACCTCCGCCGGGCCCTCCGGGAGCGCCGGATTCGGTCCCTCTCCGACCGGGAGTGGGACGCGCTCTTCGAGAAGCGGCGCCCGCCCCTGCCGAGGGAGGAGTTCGTGCTCCACGAGGGGCGGAAGGGGAACCGCGCGGTCTTCCGCAGCCGGAGGCTCGACCTACTCTACGTCCGCTCCTGGCCCGAAATCCAGGACTTCCGGGCGTGGCGCGGGAGGCCCGCCGGGACCCGGACCCTTCGCGCGCGCCTCCTTTCGGTGGAGCGCCCATTCGACATCCCCACCCTCTACCGGACCGACCACCCCGGCGTCCCGCGGGTCATGAGTTTCCGCCACGACTTCGTGGACCAGGTCCGGCCCGGGGAGCTCCTTGAGGCCCGGGGGAGGCTGGAGGTGGGGCCCGCGGCGCAACCCGGCCTCGCTTTGAAACGCGCACGTCGCGGGCCGAGAAGGGAGACGCGGCTCGTGGTGGGCAGGCCCCACACGCCCCGGGGGGAGTGGATTCGCTCCTTGACCCTCTTGGAGGGCGGGGAAGCCCCGGGCGGCCCGGAGGGGGGATAACCCGTCGCGGGCATGTCTCTGCAACCCCGCGCCGTGGGCAAGGGCGCAGATGCCGGGAGGGCTCCCCCGAGCGGGCGAGACCCGGTTCGCGTTTCCGACCTGGTCCACTACCTCCTCTGTCCCCGCATCGTCTTCTACGAGAGGCGGGGGCTGAAGTACGAGCCCAAGACCGACCCGGCCCGGGCGGCCCGCAAGGAGGAGGCCCTCCTCCGGCCCGGGAGCGAACTCGCCCCCGCCCACCAGATTCGGCCCCTCCTGGAGTCCCCGCGCCTCGGCCTCCGGGGGGAGCCCGACAAGACCTTCCTCCGGGAGGGGGTCGAGGCGCCGGCCCTGGTCCGCCCCTCGGAGCCGCCGTCGAGCGGCGCGTGGAGGAGCGACCGGGTGGCCCTGGCGGCCTACGCGCTGCTCCTGGAGGGGCTCCAGGGGAAAGCGGTGGCGGCGGGCCTCATCGAATATGTCGGTGGAGAGCCGGTGGCCCGCGAGGTCCGAATCACGCCCTACGACCGGAGGCTGGTCGCCGCCTTGGTCGAGCGCATCCGCAGAATGGGCCCCCGCCGCCCGGGGAGGCCGTGGCGCGCCCCCTGCCGCTCCTGCAACTTCTACGCCCTCTGCTTCCCGAGGGGGCGGCGGCTGTTCTGAGCAGGGGCGACGCGGGATTCGCGGACCTCGCCGAACTCGGCCAGCGCCCGGCGCACCGCGGGGGTGGAGAGGGCGAAGAGGGTCCGCCCCAGCATCGCCACGGAGCCAGAGCCCCCCGCGGCCCCCACCGCTTCGAGCCCGTCAAGGAGCCTCCCCTCGGCCAGCCCGGTGTCGAGGGCGAAGTTGCGCGACAGCTCGAAAAAACACTCGAGGGTGGGGCGCCGCAGGAGGCCCCGCAGGGCCCTGCGCCCCTCGCGCTGGAGGGCCCGGGTCCAGGCGGGGTCGGAGAGGATGGAGGGGGTCGGGAGGCGGCCGAGGGAGACCCAGGCGATGCGCGCCCGGACGGGGTGGGGGCGGACCGCCCCGGGGGCGAGCCCGGGCTCCACCCGCAGGGCGAGCCCTCCCGCCGCGATGCCCGCGACGGTCCCCAGGCCGGTCCGCATCTCGACCTCGGCCCGGTGGGCGGCCGCAACGAGCGCGGCGGGCGGGTGGCCCAAACGGAGCGCGCGGTCGAGGGCGAAGGCCGTGGAGAGCGCCCCCGCCCCCGAGGTCCCGAGGCCCGCCCCGACGGGGGCGGGGTGGCGGCTCCGGACCTCGACCGGCCGGGGCCCCCGACCCGCCCCCGTTTCGTTTCGGAACGCGGGGGTCGGGGGCCGGGAAGGGGCCAGGAGTTCAACGACCCGGCGGGTGGTGGGGGCGCGGGAGGGCTTCCCGTCCAGGAGGATGCGAGTGTGTTGCGCGGGGCGGACCGTCGTTTCGACACCCGGCAGCAGCGCGAGTCCCGCCCCCCGGGAGCCGGTCCGGCGCCAGTCGCGGTGGAAAACGGGTTCAAAAAAACCGGTGATGTGGAGGGGGGCTGTCGCCGCGGCGGGTTTCATTGCTTGGGGCGGGCCTCTGGACGGTCGCGGGCCCCGCCGCCGTTCACCCTCGGCCATTCAGAGCCCGAGGCCCCCTGCCTGTTTTTAACCCCACAGCCTCCGCTCCGCCGCCTTCAATCCCCCGAGGAGCGCCGCCACCCCGAGGCCGGCCGCCGCCACCGCCGCGAGGTCGGGCGCCTCCATCCCCGCCGCCAGCCGCGCCGCCGAGTTCGCCGGGCCCCCGGGGGCGGAAAAAAGGGCGAGGAGGAGCGACATGAGCGCGAGAGAGTAGAGGACCTGGACCAGCGCGCGGTCCCTGAACAGGAGCGCGAGGGCCGCCCCCACGCCGCAAAATGCCGCCGCCACCGCCGTGGCGAGGAGGAGGAGCCGCGCGGGCTGGGCCACCGGGACGTCGTTCAGGGCGAGCAGCCCGAGCCACGCCGCGGCCTGGGGGACCACCAGCAGGGTCGCAGCGAGCAGTTTCCCGCCCACGATGGTCGCGGGCCCCACCGGCGCGGCCCGGAGCAGGTCGAGGGTCCCCTCCTCCCACTCCCGGGCGAGGAGGTCGACGAGGAGGGCGCCCGCGAGGACCCCGGGCAGGAAGAGCAGCAGCGGGACCAGCAGCCCGTAGGCGAGTTCGAAGGTGGCCGCCGCTCCCGTGGCGGGCGCGCGGGGGACGAGCGGGTCGGGGAGGCCGGGGGCTGCCGCACGCCGGGTCGCGTCCTCGAATCTTTCCAGCGCCGGCTTCAGGCGGGTGAGCAGCAGCGGGCCCGTCACCTCGTTCCGGGCGAGAATCAGGCGCAGGCGGACCGGGAGACGCTCCGAACCGCCCTCGGGGTTCAAGGAGGCCGCGAGGACTCCGTCCACCTGCCGGGCGGCGAAGGCCTCCCGGGCCGCCTCCTCCGAGGAGTAGGGGAAGACCTGCTTGACCTCGGCCCGGACCAGGTCCGCGAGGCCGGGGTCGTCGGTGACCAGCGCGAGCCGGGGCTGGAGCCTCGCCGCCTCCAGCCCCGCCGGGGAGTAGAGGGAGAGGAGCCCCACCGCCAGCAGCGAGGAGAAGAGCGCGACGAACAACTGGAGCCCCGTCCCCAGGAGGAAGGAGCGCTCCGAGGCCATGGCGCGCAGCTCCCGCTTCGCGACGCTCCAGACGCGGAAAATCGTCCGCCGGACCACAGGCGCTGCCGAGGACGGCATGCCCGACGACGCGCTCGCCGTGCCGGAAGTCGCTCCTTTAGACACCGAGCCCTCCCCGGACGGCCCCCAGCACCGCCTGCGCCACCGCCCACTGGAGTCCCGCGGAGGCGAGGGCCAGGGGGAGGAGCCCCCTCCTCCCGAGGGCCCCGAGCCCCAGGCCCAGCAGCCCGCCGGTCGCTCCGTGGAGCACGGGAAGCGCGAGCAGGAACCCTCCGGGCGCGAGGGGGAGGGCGAGGAGGGCCGCACCCGACCCGAGCCCGAGGCCAGCGGCCGCACCGCGGAGGCACGCAGCGAGCCCCCGGGAGCCCGAGGCGACCACCGGGGCTCCCTTGGCGGCCTCCACCAGGAGGAGGGCCGCGAAGAGGAGGGGGGGCGCCACCGCGAGCAGCGGCCCGAACCCGAGGAAGGGCCAGAACGCCGGGGGGGCGAGGAGGAGCCCGACCGCCGCGAACCGGGCCGCGCTCCCGCTTCCGAGGCAGCGCCGCAGTGCCTCCCCGAGCCGTTTCGAGGGCTCGAGGCGCGAGAAGAAGAGCTCCGGCTCCAGCAGGGGACGCGCCAGGAGCAGCAGGCTGGCGGTGAGGGCGCCGAGGAGGAGGAGCGGGGCGAGGGCCTCCGCGGTCGAGGGCGGGGTCCCCTCCAGGAGCCGGACCACCGGCGAGAAGGGGCTCGCCGCGGCCACGGGGCTGACGTCGAGGAAAAGCGTGGGGACCAGGAGGAGGACCGAGCCCGCCACCGTGAGCAGGAGCGTGAGCCCCGTCAGTTCCGGGTGGCTCCGGGCGAGGGCCCCCGCCAGCAGCGACGCGGCGAGGAGGAAGGCAAGCAGCGGCAGGACGAGGCCGAAGGCGGGGAGCGCTCCGGGGGAGCGGAAGAGCCCCGCCGACTCCACCGCCATCAATCCGGCCGCCGCCAGGCCGAGCGGGAGCAGTTTCCCGGCCATCCAGTGGCCCGGCCGCAGCGGGGCGACGAAGAGGGGCTCCCCCTGCCTCCGCACCTTCTCGGCGAAGACCGCCGAGGAGCCGAGTTGCGCCGCGAAGTAGCCGGGGAAGAGGAAGAGGAAGGAGAGGAGCATCGCCCCGAAGGGGAGCGGCGGTTGCAGTTCGGCGGGGGTCGCGACGAACTTCGCCGGAGGCAGGAGGCTCGGGGCGGAACCCGCCTGGAACCGGGGCGGGAGGGTGGGGAGCGCCGAGGGTTCGGGGGTCGGGGCGGTACCGCCGCCCAGAAGGGAGGGGCCCGCGCGCTCCAGGAAGTGGACCTCCACCTCCACCGGGAAGGCGCGCGGGTCGCCGGTGGCCCGCAGGGCGGCAATCTTGTGGGCCCGGGCCGCCTGGGCGAGCGCCTGGAGGGCGGCCTCCCCCTTGTCGGTGGGCGCACGCGAAGTCTGGTCGCCCCGAACAGTCACGTCTGCGGGGCCCGGGACGAGAAGGAATCGGCCATCCCGCGCCGCTGCGGCGGCCAAGTCGGGGCTCCCCTCCACCGAGAGGGTGTAGAGTTCCGCCGTGGGGCGGACCGAGGCCGGGACCGCCAGCAGGGCGGAGAGGGCGACGGCCACCAGAATGTTCCGGGGGCGGAAGCGGTTGCGGGAGCGGAGGACCTCGCCCTTGGCGATGGTGAGGACCGGATGGGCCACGCTTCATATCCGGCCCGGGCCATAAATCGTCCGTCGCGATGTCCCGGAGGGGCCCGAGCGACCCTTTTACAGGGCGGGCGGCGAGAACGCCCCGGGCTTCAGCCCGGCGGATGAATCGC
>CAZANW010000085.1:0-6554 GCA_964486625.1 uncultured Halobacteria archaeon | reverse complement strand
CCGTTCCCGGCCCTCACGCGCTCTCGAAAGGTTCATGTGTCAACCCCGGGCAGTTCCGGGATGCTCCTCGTCGTCTCCGAGCAATCCACCGGCAAGGCCTACGCCCTCGAACTCAAGGGCCCGATGGCCCAGGGCGTCGCGGGCCGCTCCGTCGGCGACACGGTGGACGGCGGCCTCGTGGGGCTGGCGGGCTACACCCTCCGCATCACCGGCGGCTCCGACAAGGACGGCTTCCCCATGCGGCGGGACGTCCCGGGCGCGGTCCGGAAGCGCCTCCTCATCACGGGCGGCGTCGGGTTCCGGAGACCCCACCACGGCCTCCGGCTCCGGCGGACCCTCCGGGGCCGCGAAATCCAGGCCGAGACCTCGCAGGTGAACGCGGTCGTCGTCGCCGCGGGTCCCAAGCCCCTGGCCGAGATCGTCCCCCCGCGGGAGGGGAAGAAGAAGGAGAAGAAGACGAAGGGGGCGGCCAAGGGGTCGAAGGCGCCGAAGGGCGTGGCCGGGGCGGCGCCGAAGTGAGCGCCATCTAGGGACGCCGACGTTTTTTTCTACCTTTTTGCAAGAGGGGTGATGTGACCGCCAAACCCTACAAGTTCCTCGACGACGTCGCCCTCGCCGACGTCGCCTTCGAGGTCCGGGGGGCCACCCTCGAAAAACTGTTCGAGAACGCAGCCCGGGCCTTCCTGGAGGTCATCGTGGACCCGAAGGGGGTGCGGAAGACGCAGAAGAGAAAGATTGAACTCCGCCACGAAGACCCCGGCCGCCTGCTCTTCAAGTTCCTGAACGAACTCATCTTCCTCAAGGACACCGAGCGGTTCGCGGCGGCGGAGGCAAAGGTCTCCATCCGTGAAGGGCCGGAGGGCTACGCCCTGAAGGCCCGGCTGGCCGGCGAGCCCCTGGACGAGAGGCGCCACAGAACCCGGAGCGACGCGAAGGCGGTGACGATGCATTTGTTCGAGGTGGCGAAGACCAAGGGTGGGTGGACGGCGCGGGTGGTGCTTGACATTTGACATGATCGGCGGACGAACCGAGTTTCAAAAACTAAATTCTTGGGCCAAAGAGGTATGGGGCGTTGGATTTCCACTGCTCCTTCGAACTCTTGAGAAGAGTCACCCTAAGTTCAACCGTAGCACAAAACTCTTACAAGCTCATTTTTTAGAAATAGCAAGTGAATTATGGGTTGCTTCGGAGTTGGAGAGATTAGGGCTCAAGCCTCAACTTGTCGGCAAACGTCGCAAGGCCGATATTTTTCTCGGTAAAATCGGAGTGGAAGTCAAAGCCTCCAAAAGAAACAGCGAGGATGTTGGGGGCACCAACGTGCCGTGGTGGGGATTCAATTTTGGCGAGGGTACGCAACTTAGAGAGCGCGATTACCGCGCCATTGTTTTCGTCCGTGCGTCTGCAGATGGAGTCCCCGAAGACGCGATGATTGTTACGCGTGAGGAATTGTTGAAATACGAATGGCCAAAGAGAGGAGTCGGCAAGGAGAAGGCAGTCTATCTCGAGTTATCTGACTCATATCCGAACTATAGGCGGCTGATGGTGTACTGGGGGAAAGGGTGGTTCGAAACTTCGTTTGAAAGGATTGTGCATGGGGAACCAAGTAGGTTCCACAATCGCTGGGACAAAATTGCAAGCCTCCGGGGGTAATCACGAGTCGACGGGCCTCGCGCTCGACGCCCTACGCGCCCTCGCTCGCTTCGCTCGCTCGGTCGCGCCGGCGGCTGTAGCGCGCGCAAGCGCGCGCTACTACTGCCGCCGACGGGCGTCTTCGCGCTTCGGCCCTTGTTACTCGTGGTGGCTCCGATTAATCGATAGCGGCCGCCCGACCATCCCCTTTATTTATCCCTCCCCCATCCACCCCCCATGGCCCAGCAGGTTCAGAAAGCACCGGTCCTCCTCTACGAAAAGCAGGGTCCCGTCGCCGTCATCACCCTCAACCGCCCCGAGAAGATGAACGCCCTGAACCGGGCCCTCTGGAAGGGGCTGGCGGAGGCAATCCGGAAGGCGAGCGCCGACCCCGAGGTCCGGGTGCTGATTCTCACGGGCGCGGGCCGGGGCTTCTCGGGCGGGAACGACCTCACCGACTTCGGGGGCATCGTCGAGGGGGGCGCCGTCATGGACGGGCTCGTGAACTGCGAGAAGCCCACGATTGCCGCGGTCCACGGGCCCTGCATGGCCGGGGCGTTCGAGATGTGCGTCCTGTGCGACTTCATCGTGGCGGCCGCCGACGCCCGCCTCTCGGCCCGGGAGGCGCGCATCGGCCTCAACCCGGTCTGGACCCTGACCCACCTGGTCCGCTCCGTCGGCGAGCGCCACGCCCGGGACATCGCGCTCACGGCCCGCGACCTGACCGCCGAGGAGGCCCACCGGATGGGCCTGGTCTGGAAGGTGGTCCCGCCCGGGAAGCACCTCGAGGAGGCGCGGGCCCTGGCGGCCCTGCTCCTGGAGGCGGCCCCCCTGCCCCAGAAGGAGGTCAAGCGGTTCCTGGCGAAGCGGCAGGGCCGGGAGGAGATGAAGCCCCTTGTGGAGACCTTCGGGCGGCTCATGGGGAGCGAGGACTTCAAGGAGGCCATCCGGGCCTTCGCGGAGAAGCGGAAACCGGTGTGGAAGGGAAAATAGAACCGTGCCCTTCGTGAAGAGCGGCGACTGCAACATCCACTACGAAACATTTGGCGAGGGGCCCCCGATGGTGTGGCTGCACGGCTTCACCTCCTGCGGCAAGTTCTGGCTCCCCTTCCTCCCGCAGTTCCAGGTCCGCTCCGTCGTGGTGGACGCCCGGGGCCACGGCTACTCCGACCCGTCCCGGGAGGAAGCCATCCCGGCGGAGATGATGGTGGAGGACGTCGTCCGCGTCATGGAACACGCGGGCGTGGAGCGCGCCGTCGTCCTCGGCCACTCCATGGGGGGCGTGGTGGCCCAGGAACTGGCGCTGCGCCACCCGGGCCGCGTCCTGGGCCTCGTCCTCGCCTCGACCCTCCCCTCCATCCAGGCCATCGGCTGGCGCGCGAAATTCCTGGGCTCGCGCCTCGTCCTCAACCGGGCCGTCCCCCGGTCCCTCTCCCGGTTCGTCATGCGCGTCGCCGAGCCCTGGCTCACCCGGGAGCAGGCGGAGGAAACGCTCGACTTCCTCACCCGCACCGACTTCACGACCCTGCGGGCCGTCGGCCGCGGCCTCCGGGCCTTCCACGCCACCGACCGGCTGGGGCAGATTCGCTGCCCGGCCCTGGTCATCGTGGGCGGCAGGGACCGGCTCACTCCGGTGGCGGGGAACGAGGCTCTCCACCGCGCAATCCCGGGCTCCAAGTTCGTCGTCGTCCCCGAGAGCGGCCACGGGATGCCCATCGAGAGGCCGCGGGAGTTCGCCGCGGCGGTTCAGGAGTTTTTGAAAACGGTCACGCGATGATGAATTCGCCCTCTTTCGTCTTCTGCCGGTAAACCCGGGGGACCTGGGCCGGGATGAGGCTCGGGACCCGCTCGGGGTAGGCGGGGGTCTTCACCATGGAGGGAAGCTCCGCGGCCTTCTTGGCGGCCGCGGCCTCGGTCTTGAGGGTCGCCGCATCAGCCTTGAGAACGGTGATTTCGGCGGTCATGGACTCCAGTTTCTGCTCCAGGCGCTTCAGGGCCGCCTGATTGCCGATTTCAATCTCGAGGAGGCGCTTCTCCATTCTCCGCACCGCGACAACAACTTCCTCGGGAATCATCCGGAAGCATTCCGGAGGTGCGATTATATACTTTCTACACTTTTCCCCGCGGGACCGCCGCGCACGATGCCCTTTTTCCCTCCGGCGGAATCGGGGGCTACGATGGAAGCGTTCCTGGTCACCCCGGAATGGCTCAAGGAGCACCGGTCCGACGCGCGGCTCCGGCTGGTGGACGCACGGAAGCCGATGGACTACGAGGCGGGCCACATCCCGGGGGCGGTGAACATCCCCGCCGGGGAGTTCCTGGAGATGCGGGGGCGCGTCGCCACCCTCCCGCCCGCGGAGAGGGTGGAGCGGATGCTCGGCTCCCGGGGAATCTCCAACGACAGCCTCGTGGTGGCCTACGACGACCGCTACGGGACCCTCGCCGGGCGCTTCCTCTACACCCTCGCCTACCACGGCCACCGGGACCTGGCCCTCCTCAACCTGAACTTCGACCTCTACGCGGCCCGGGGGAACCCGGTGGAGACAGAGGCCCCCCCGGTGACGCCCGCCGCCTACCGGGCCTCCGCTTCCGCCCCCATCCGGGCCGCCAAGGAGGATGTCCTCGCCCGGGCCAACGGCTCCGGGGGCAAACTGGTGGACACCCGGACCCCCAACGAGTTCATGATGGGCCACGTCCCCAACGCGCTGAATCTTCCCTGGATGAACGGCGCGGCCCAGGACAAAATCTTCCGCCCCCCCGACGACCTCCGGAAAATGTTCGCCGAGCACGGGCTCAAGCCCGACGACGACATCATCTGCTACTGCAACATGGGGATGACCTCCTCCCACACCTACTGGGCCCTGCGCCTCGCGGGATTCACGAAGGTCCGGATGTATCCCGAGAGCATGACCGAGTGGCTGACGGACGGGAAACTCCCCGTCGTGCGCGAGTCGTTCGGGAGCGGGTATGGCCGCTGACGCCGCCGCGGCGGTGGAGGAGTTCTGGGAGCGCGTCGCCCGCTACAAGCAGCTGGGCATGGACCCCCTGAAGTGGATTGCGGGGTGCGCCGTCAAGGTGGACCTCACCTCGGTGGTCTATCCCGCCCTCCGGCAAATCCGGCCGGAACTGCAGCGCATCGGGATTAAGGTCTCGCCGCGGGCCGACGCCGACGTCTTCCCGAGCGGCCCCGACGGGGCGGAGTTCCACCGCCGCATCTACGACCTCGGCGAGCCAAAGGTGGATGCCGAAGACCTCCGGCGCCTGGGCCCGGACCGGGGCATCTCGCTGGTCCAGGTCCACCAGCGGAGCGCCGACAAGCCCGGGCCCTTCGCCGAGACCCTGCTGCGGCTCTACCGCCAGATGGAGCCGGCCAAGCCCCATTTCACCGTGGGCAAGGGCCACTCCATCATCACCCCCTTCGCCCACGCGCAGTTCGCCCTCTTCGATTTCATCAAGGAGATGGACGGGAAGCCCGACGGCTACACCGTGGCCAACAACGACACCATCCAGGTCATCGACCCCACACTTGACCCCGCGAGCAAAGAGCAGGCCTACGTCGCGGTCTCCAACTCCCTGAACGACCTGCTGACCCTGGCGACCTGCGAGGAACTCGAACTCCACCCCGTGGCGGACGCGCCGACGCCCGAGATGAAGGCGCAGATTCTGAAGAACATGGAGGCGTTCGCCCGGGAGCACCGCCTCGAGTTCGTCCGGGTCCCCCAGCCCGAGACCGGGAAACTCATCATGGGGGCCACCGTGGTGGGCAAAATCCGCGGGGAGCCCCCCGTGGCCCCGCGGGGCGTGGAGCCCGGCATGGAAATCGTGGTCTCCCGGCCCTTCGGGGACCTGGCCCCCATCAACGTCTACCTCTCCTGCCTCGCGGACGAGGAGTACCTGAAGAAACTGGAGGCGGAGTCCGTCTCCCTTGAGGAGGCCCGCCGGGCCAAGGAGGACGTGGTCGCGACGATGACCCGGCCCAACATCGCTGTCGGCCGCATCCTGAACCGCTATTGCCCGGCCTTCGGGGACAGGTTCGACCCGGACGAGCACGTCGCGGGGACCGGGGACCTCTCGGGGCCCGGCGTCTACATCTTCAAGGAGTTCGCGGAACTGGCGAAGTGCGACCTGCGCCTCACCGACCTGCCGCTGAAGTATCCCGGGTATGTCGAGTTCGCCACGCGGGAGTTCATCATGGACAACGGGACCGCCGGGACCAACGGCGCCGTGGCCGCCATCGGGCGGCCCCACCTCATCCGGGCCATCGCCGACGAGATGCGCAAGGCGGGCTACGACCCGCGCGTCATCGGAAAGGTCGCGGGGCCGGGGACCGGCCGGGTCCGCGCCCCGAAGGCGCTGGAGAAGATGATGGCCTCGAAGAAGCTCCTCGCGGAGTTCGTGCTTGAATAAACCCTTAAGGCCTCCCGAAAACAGTGAAAACGTGGCCCGCATCCCTCTGAGCGCCGCCCTGGCTCTTTTCAGCCTGCTCCTGGCCGCCGCGCCGTCCCTCGGGTTGGAGAAGGTCGGCTACAACTCCGTCGGAACGTGCACGAACGTCACCGACGAGCCGGGCGAGTTGTTCATCACGACTCTCCCGGCGCTCGCCTACGTCCGGGTGGACAACGCGGGCCTGGGCACCTCCTCGGCGTCGGCCCCGGGCACCTTCCGGACCATACTTCCCCCCGGGGAGCACCTGGTCGAGGTCGTCAAGGACCAATACCGGACCTACGCCTTCAACGCCTGCATTTCGAACGGGAAAATCACCTACTACGAGGTGCGGCTGGAGTTCGCGCCGCCCACCCCGCCGCCCCCCCCCCCCCCCCCGCCCCCCCCTCCACCCCTCCCCTCTTAAACCTCTCCCAACCCCCCAACCCGCCACCCCACCACTCTCCCCTCCTTCGCTTGAACAAAAAAAAACCACAAAACAA
>CAZANW010000084.1:0-6861 GCA_964486625.1 uncultured Halobacteria archaeon | reverse complement strand
TACCTGCCGTCCAGGCGCTCGGACACCTACCAGGTCCTGAACCTGGGCCTGAACGACGAGGTGGTGAAGGGCCTCGCGGCGCTCTCGGGCGACGAGCGGTTCGCCCACGACGCCTACCGCCGCTTCGTGGCCATGTTCGGCTCCATCGTTTCCGGCATCCCGAAGTCCAAGTTCGAGGAACTCCTGACCGATGTCAAGCGCGCGAAGCGGGCAAAATTCGACACCGACCTCGCCGCCGAGGACCTCCGGGGCCTCGTGGAGAGTTTCCAGCAACTCTACGCCGCGGAGACCGGGAAGGAGTTTCCCCAGGACCCGCGGACCCAGTTGCGGATGGCGGTCCAGGCGGTCTTCAAGTCGTGGGACAACCCGCGGGCGGTGGCCTACCGGAGCGCCTACAAGATTCC
Source organism: uncultured Halobacteria archaeon (assembly GCA_964486625.1). Lineage (GTDB taxonomy): Archaea > Halobacteriota > Syntropharchaeia > JACQPP01 > JACQPP01 > JAWCQZ01. Next base: position 6,457 of record CAZANW010000084.1, on the reverse strand, counting down.
CCACACCCTCGGCACCGCGGTCAACGTCCAGGCCATGGTCTTCGGGAACCTGGGCCCCGGCTCGGGGACCGGCGTCGCCTTCACCCGCAACCCCTCCACGGGGGCCCGCGAGCTCTACGGCGAGTTCCTCGAGAACGCCCAGGGCGAGGACGTGGTGGCGGGCATCCGGACCCCGCGGAAGATTGTCGAACTGAAGAAGGTGATGCCCGCGGTCTACCGCCAGCTGGAGACCATCGGCCAGCGCCTCGAGAAGCACTTCCGGGACCTCCAGGACGTCGAGTTCACCGTGGAGAAGGGGCGCCTCTACATGCTCCAGTGCCGCTCGGGCAAGCGGACCGGCATCGCTGCGGTGAAAATTGCCGTGGACATGGCGGGCGAGGGGCTCATCTCCAAGGAGGAGGCGCTCCTCCGGGCGGTCCAGCAGGGGAACGACCCCCACCCCCTCTCGGTCTTCCTGGCCCCGGTCTTCAACCCCGCCGAGAAGGAGGCGGCGGCGAGGGAGAACCGCCGCATCGCCCGAGGCATCAACGCGAGCCCCGGCGCCGCCTCGGGACACATCGTCCTCTCCTCCGAGAGGGCCGTGGCCGAGGGCGGGACGGGGCCGGCCATCCTGGTCCGGGAGGAGACCAACCCCGACGACCTGCCGGGGATGCTCGCCGCCCGGGGCATTCTCACCAGCCGGGGCGGGGCGACGAGCCACGCGGCGGTGGTGGCCCGGGGCATGGGGAAGCCCTGCGTGGTGGGGTGCGGCGACCTGGCCATCGACCACCACGCCGGGACGGTCTCCGTGGACGGCAAGACCCTCAAGGAGGGCGACGCCGTCTCCATTGACGGCTTCTCGGGGGAGGTGTTCACCGGGACCATCCACACCCTCGACTCGGCGGTCATCCGCCGCCTCCGGGGCGACAGACTGGGCCGCGAGGAGGAGGACCTGGTCCGCTACTTCGACACCTTCCTGCGGTGGGCCGACGAGGTCCGCCGGAAGCCGCGAAAGGGCGCGGGGCTCCAGGTGTGGGCCAACGCCGACATGCCCGCCGACGCCGCCCTGGCCCGCGAGCTCGGCGCCCAGGGCATCGGGCTGTGCCGGACCGAGCACATGTTCCTCGGGGAGCGGACCGCGATTGTCCAGCGGATGATTATGGCCGACACCCCCGGGGAGCGGCGGGCGGTGCTGGAGAAGGAGTTGCTCCCGCTCCAGCGGGACGACTTCAAGGGCATCCTCGGGGCGATGGACGGCCTGCCGGTCATCATCCGGCTCCTCGACCCGCCCCTCCACGAGTTCATGCCGCGCTTGGTGGACCTGGAGGTGGAGGTGGCGCTCCTGCGGGAGAGGGGCGACGGGGCGGCCCTGAAGTCGAAGGAGACCCTCCTCCGGAAGGTCCGGGCCCTCCACGAGGCCAACCCGATGCTCGGCCTGCGGGTCTGCCGCCTCGGCATCGTCTTCCCCGAGATTTACGAGACCCAGATTCGCGCCATCTTCGAGGCCGCCGCCGAACTGAAGAGGGCGGGCATGGACCCGCGGCCCCGGGTCATGTTCCCCGGCGTGGGCCACATCAACGAGATGAAATTCATGCGGGAGATGGCGGACCGGGTCCACGCCCAGGTGGAGAAGGAGACCGGCGTCCGGGTCCCTGCGAAAATCGGAACGATGCTGGAGATTCCCCGGGCCTGCGTGATTGCCGGCCCCCTCGCCGGGATTGCCGAGTTCTTCTCCTTCGGCACCAACGACCTGACCCAGATGACGTGGGGCTACAGCCGCGACGACGCCGAGGGCAAGTTCCTGCCCGCCTACCTCCAGCGGCAGATTCTGAAGGAGAACCCCTTCGCCACCCTCGACACCGAGGGGGTCGGGGACCTCATGGCCCGCGCCGTGAAGGCGGGCCGCAAGGCGCGGAAGGACCTCTCGGTCGGCATCTGCGGCGAGCACGGCGGCGACCCCGCATCCATCGAGTTCTGCCACGGCCTCGGGCTCAACTACGTCTCCTGCTCGCCCTACCGCGTCCCGGTGGCGAGGCTCGCGGCGGCGCAGGCAGCGCTGAGGGCGGGGGGCGGGGCGAAAGGGAGCGAGACGAGGTAGGTGGCGGAGGCTCTCTGGGCCCTTGCCGCGGCCGCGCTTTTTTCAGGCTCCGGCGCCGTGGACAAGTTCATCCTCGAGCACCGGATGGGGAACCCCTGGGCCTACTACGCCTTCTCCACCTTCGTCTTCTTCCTCCTTTACGGCGCCATCGGGGCCCCGGCGGGCGCTCTCCGGTGGCCCGCGGACCCGCTCCTGCTGCTCGCTGTCTCGGCCCTCTCCTGGGCCAGCGTTGCGCTCTACTACCTCGCCCTGCGGCGCGGCGACGTCTCCTCGGTCCTTCCCCTCGGGGCGACGCGGCCCCTGCTCGCCGTGCCCCTCTCGATGCTCCTCATCGGGGAGGTGCGGGGGCCCGCGGTGGCGGGGGCCATCGCGCTGGTGGCTGCGGGCGGGGTCTTCGCGGCGTGGCCGGAGAAGGGCGGCCTCCGGGGCGCCCTCTCCAACCGCGTCCTCTGGCTCATCATGGCCGCCAACCTGCTCATCGTCCTCTCCAACACCCTGACGAACCCGCTGCTGCGGAGCATGGAGCCCGCCCAACTCGCCTTCTGGAGATACGGCGTCTGGGGCCTCCTCTTCCTCCCTCTCTTCGCCCTCCGGCCCGCCGTCCTGCGCGACGTCGGGAGGGACTGGAAAGGCGCCCTGGCCCCGACCCTCCTCTCCGCGGCCTTCGTCTACGGGATGCTCCTCGCGCTCTTCGCCGCCCTCGCATCCTCGGTGCAGATGACGGAGGGGCTTCTCGCGACGCAGGGGCTCTTCGGGGTCGCTCTCGGGGCGGTCCTCTCCCGCATCCGGCCGGGGCTCCTCCGGGAGTCGCGGCCCGGGAGGCTCTACGCCATCCGGGGAACCGGGGCCGCCCTCATCGTCGCGGGCACAGCCGCCATCGTGGCGGCGGCCTGACTCGGAACCCGATTCCCAGGCGGCGCTCCCGGCCCACCGGTAACGTTTAATACACGGGGCCTCGGAAGGCGCCCCATGCCCCTCCCGCGCGTGGCCAGCGGAATCCCCGGCTTCGACGACATCACCGGCGGCGGCCTCCTCAAGGGGCGGACCTACATCCTCAGCGGGACCCAGGGCTCCGGCAAGACCATCTTCGCCCTCCAGTTCGCCTACGGGGGGGCCAAGAAGGGCGAGCCCGGCATCGTGGTTGCCGCCGAGCAGAGCCCGGCCCAGGTCCGCGAGGAGGCCGCGACCTTCGGGTGGGACCTCGCGACCCTGGAGGCGCAGCGGAACCTCGTCCTCGTGGACGCCTCCTCCCCCCGCGCGGGGGCGCCGACGGGCGAGAAGGCGGTCCTCACCGACCCCCACGACTTCGAGCAGTTGATTGACGTCATCATCGGCCTCCAGGACGAGTTCCGGGCGGGCCGGGCGGTGATTGACTCCATCACGGCCCTCACCTACAACCTCCGGGACATGGCCCAGCAGCGGAACGCCCTTCACAAACTGAACCAGGCCCTGAAGATTCTCGAACTGACGACCCTCATGACCGCGGAGGGCTCCCGGCCCTCCAGCCGGGGGGTCGGCGACGACCACATCCACACCCAGGGCCACCCCGGCCCCGAGGCGTTCATCACCGATGGCCACGTCGTCCTCTACCACCGGCGCATCCTCGACTCGCGCATCCACAGCGTCGAGGTCCTCAAGATGCGCGGCTCGGAGCACAGCCACAAGGTCCACCCCTTCTCCATCGGGAAGGGGGGCATCACCATCAACACGGCCGAAGGGGTGTACGGAGAATTCTAAAACTGCAAAATGAAAATTGTAAATTGCAAAGTGCAAAATTTTGCGTTTTACATTTTTCAATTTACCATTTGCATTGTTCGGACATGAAACTGGAGTTCCCCGCGGCCCCGCGCTCCTTCTGGGCCCTCCTCATCGCTTTTCTCCTCCTCGGCGGCGTCCTCCGCTTCTGGAACCTGGCGGAGGTCCCCGCCGACCCGCGGGAGGTGGGCTCGGCGGCCATCAGTGCGCGCCTCCTCCAGACCGGCGAATACCGCCACAACCCCCTGACCCACGGGCCCCTCCTCTACTACCTCGACGCGGCCGCGTTCGCCGCCGGGGGCGTCTCCATCGGGGCGGCGCGGGTCGTGCCCGCCCTCGTCGGGACCCTCCTGCCGCTCGCCTTCCTGCCCTTCCGCCGCCATCTCGGAAACGCGGGAGTCCTCGCGGCCGCCGGCCTCTACGCCATCTCCCCGACCCAGATTGCCGTGGCCCACCTCAACACTCCCGACACGCTCCTGCTGCTCCTCGACCTCCTGGTCCTGGCCGCGGTCCTCCGGTTCCTGGAGGCCGGGGACCGGAGGGCCTTCCTGGCGGCGGCCCTCCTCTTCGGCCTCTCCGCCACGGCCAAGGAGCAGACCTTCCTCAACGCGCTCCTCGCCCTGGCGGCGGTGGCGGTCCTGGCGGCCTTCCGGCGAGAGTGGGTGGCGCCCCTCCTCGGGCTGGAGCCGGGCCGGGGCCAGGGCGCCGCCCGCTCCCTCGACGAGCTGCTGGGGGGCCTCCTCTGGTTCGCCGGCCGCCACCGGAAACTCCTCCTCCAGGGTCTCCTCCTCTTCTTCGCCGTCTTCGCCCTCCTCTACACCTCCTTCCTCGCCTTCCTCCCCGGGCTCCTGCTGGGCCTCCTCCAGTTGGTCATCTGGATGACCGGGACCATCTCCCCGCAGTTCCTGGAGTCGTTCTACGGCCCCCCGTGGTATTACGCGCCGTTCTTGGCGCGGTTCGACCTCGTCCTGGCCCTCCTGGGGCTCGCCGGCGGGGCGTGGGCCTGGCGCCGGGGGCGGAAGGCGGAGGCCTTCCTGGTCCTCCTCGGGCTCCTCCTCTTCGCGTTCTTCTCCGCCATCCCCTACAAGAACTCGAAGCTCCTCGCCTATCCCCTGCTCCCGTGGACCCTGGTCGCGGGCGCGTTCGCGGCCCATCTCCTTCGTTCCGTCGGAGTCCGGCGAATGGCGGCCGGGGCCGCGTGCGGGCTCATCGCCCTCCAATCCGCCGCGGGCCTGGCGGGCCTCCCGGGCCTGCCCGGGGTGCTGGACACCACCCCGGACCCGAGATATGCGCCCCTGGAAGAGATGTCGGCCATCCTCGAGGAGGCGGGCCGGACCCGCCCCGACCTCCGGGTGTTCCTCTTCTCGCCCGCCGACGTGGGCGTGGGCCTGGTGGACACCTCCTACTACCTCATCTGGGGGACCCGCCACCTGAAGGAGCAGCCCTCCCTGTTCCGAATTGAGCCGACCCTGGACCGGAACCTGCAGGCGTGCGCCCTGGTCTGGGAGCCCCGTCTCGGGCTCAACGTGAGCGGCATCCTCAAGGAGAGGGCGCAAGCCAACCAGAGCATCACCCGGGGAGCGGCCTGGGACCTCTGCGTCTCTGAACTCCTCCGCGCGGGCGGGCAGCCGGTGGTGGGGACGACGGGCGACCTGGCCTCCCAGCTCCTCGACTCCGCGATGCGGAAGGCGGGATACGCCAAGGTGAGCCTGAACACGTCCCTGTCGGGCCCCCTGGTGGCCTACCTCCCCGGCCGCCTCGCCAACGAGAGCCGGGAGATGTTTGCGAGATACCCCGACCTCACGGTGGAGTGGATGCCGGGGCAGGCGCCTTCGCTCGTTCCGGCCTGAACCGGAACGGCTCCTCCCGGGAGGGCCAGAGGTTCCGGAGCTCCGAGGCCAGCCCCCTGGGGCCCCCGAAGAGGTTGGCCGAGTCGTAGGGGATGGACTGGGCCCGGAGGATGGACTCCAGGTAGAACCGCAGCCCTCCGGAGTAGGAGCCCCCGAACCCCCGGAGGCTCTTCACCCAGGTGCGCACCACCCCCGTGTTGGGGTGGCAGTGGCGGAGGCCCCAGTGGAGGAGTTCCTCCATCTCGGCCTTGGAAACCTTGGGGTGGTTCCAGACGAGGTGGTGGTTGTCCCAGCGATGCCAGTCGGTCTCGGCGATGCCGAAGCGCGCCTCGATGTCCCGCCAGGAATCGGTCGCGGGCAGCGGCGTCAGGATGTTGATTTGGGTCGTGTCGAGCCGCAGGGTCCGCAGGAAGCGCAGTTCCTCCTTGATGCGGACCCGGTCCTGGCTCTCGTGGCCGATGATGTAGTAGCCGGTGACGACCATGCTCCTCTCCTGGAGCCTGCGGACGAGGTCGAGGTTCTGGCCCACGGCCCGGTAGCCCTTGTGCCAGTGCTTCAGGACCCCGTCGTCGAAGGACTCGATGCCGATGAAGCAGCCCGACATCCCGCGCTCCGCCCAGCCGTCGAGGTGCTTGTGGAGGAAGTTGGGGCGGGTCTGGGGCCGCCACTTCATCCCGTTTTCGTGGAGAATCTCGATGACCGCCTCGGCATGCTTCGGGACGGCGCCGAAGAACTCGTCCAGAATCACGACCTTGCGGACCCCCAGGGCCCGGTA
>CAZANW010000083.1:0-6881 GCA_964486625.1 uncultured Halobacteria archaeon | reverse complement strand
ACTTTCATCACCTCCGGAATGTTTTTCTGCCGCGAGAAGCCACGCTATCCGAAGCGTGGTTTCTCGTGGGGAGGCCGGTCGCCCCGGCTTCCAATATCGCTATCGGGAGCCCGGGCTATAGGCTTTCCCGTTCACCTTTGTGACGATTCATCCCCGGGATGAATCCCGGGGGGTTCTCGTCACCTGGCCACTAAAGCCGGTATTCGTCTTTGAGCGGCTTCGGCGGCAGCGGCAGCATCGCCCGGAACGACTCGGGGTCCTTCGCCGCCGCCTCCAGTTGCTTCTTGACCGTGCCCAGCACGTCCTCCAAAAAGAACGCCTCCGCCCCCTTCTTCACCCTCCCCGCGAACGCCTGGACGGCCTCCGCGTCCGCCCTGCATGTCTCCAGGACGCATCCGTCCCCCGGGCACGCGGCCCGGAGTTTGTCAATCCGCCCGAGGACGTCCCGGACCTTCCCGCCGTCGAGCGCATTGATTTGCTTCTGGAAGAGCGCCCGCAACTCCTCGGTCGTGATGTCGCCGGTCGCCGGCAGGGGGCGGGCCCCCTCCGAGAGGGGCAGAATCAGGGGGAATGCCATGAGGAACTCGGCGTATGCGGTGTCGAGGCTCTCCCGGACCTGGCCGCTGCAGCCGAGGCGCGCCTCGGGCTCCTTGAGGGACTTGCAGAGGGAGCAGTATTTCGCGAAGCGCTCCACGGCCTGGTAGAAGTGGATGGCGCCTTCAATTGGGAGGTGCTGGCCGAACTCTTCGCCCATGGGGCTCCCGTGCCTTCGGGATAGAAAAAGGCGTCCCCTTCACTGTTTCCGCGAATCGAACTTCGCCTTGCAGGCGGGCGAACAGAAGTAGTATGTTTTCCCGTCCCGGACGCTGCTGCCGGCGGCGGTCTTGGGCTCCAGCTTCATGCCGCAGACGGGGTCCTCGGCGAGGGTCGGGGCGTGCGCCGGGAGGGGCGCGGGCGGAAGCCGGGCAGACGGGCGGGCCGGTTCCGGGGCGCGGCGCCGGGAGGGGCGGACGCGCTTTCCCCGGGCAGTCTTGGGGTCGAAGCGCCGCAGGAACTGGGAGTTGACCCCCACCGAGATGCTGCTGGAGCCCATGGCGACCGCGGCCAGGAGGAGGTTCAGCAGGCCCCACGCCGCCACCGGGATGAGGACCGTGTTGTAGAAGAAGGCCCAGAAGAGATTCTGCTTGATTTTTCCCAGCGTCTTCTGGCTCAGCTTGACGGCCGCGGGGACCCCGCGGGGATCGCCGCCGACGAGGACGACGGAGGCGGTCTCCATGGCCACGTCGGTCCCGCCCCCAATCGCGATGCCGACGTCGGCCGCCGCCAGGGCCGGGGCGTCGTTGACGCCGTCCCCCACCATCGCCACCGCCTTTCCCTCCTCCCGGAGGGCGCGCACGGTCTCCGCCTTCTGGGCGGGGAGGACCTCCGCGAGGACCCGGTCCACGCCCACCTGCCGCCCCACCGCTTCCCCGGTCCGCCGGTTGTCCCCGGTGAGGAGGAGGGTCTCGATTCCCATCGACTTCAGGTCCCGGACCGCCTCGGCCGCTCCGGGCTTGAGGGTGTCCGCCACGGCGATGGCGCCGGCCGGCCGCCCATCGACGGCCAGGAGCATGGCGGTCTTCCCGTCGTTCTCGAGGCGCTCCACGACGCCCGCGGCCTCCGCGAGCGGCACGCCCTGTTCATCCATCAGCCTCCGGTTCCCGAGGAGGACCGTGCGCCCCTCCACCACCGCCCGGACCCCGCGCCCCTCCAGCGCCTCGAACTCCCGGGGCTCGGGCAACTCCAGCCGAGCCTCCCGGGCCCGCGCCAGGATGGCCTGGGCGAGGGGGTGCTCCGAGCCGCGCTCCGCGGCCGCCGCCAGCCGCATGACCTCCCCCTCCGGCAGGGCGGCCAGGGCGACCACGTCGGTCACCGAGGGCTCTCCCTTCGTCAGGGTCCCAGTCTTGTCGAGGACCACCGCCTCGATGCGCCCCGCCTTCTCCAGCGGCTCGCCCCCCTTGATGAGGACGCCGTTGCGCGCCCCGATGCCGGTCCCGACCGTGAGGGCCGCCGGGGTCGCGATGCCGAGAGCGCAGGGGCAGGCGATGATGAGGACCGCGATGAGGGCGGAGAATGCGTAGCCGAAGGGCGCCCCGGCCGCACTCCATCCGATGAAGGAGACGACGGCCACGACGATCACGGCGGGCACGAAGTAGCGCGAGATGCTGTCGGCGAGGCGCTCGATGGGGGCGCGGGCCGCCTGGGCGTCCTTGACCAGTTTCACAATCTGGGAGAGGGCGGTGTCCTGGCCCACCTTGATGGCCCGGACCTTGAGGAGCCCCTGCTTGTTGAGGGTCCCCCCGATGACCTCGTCTCCGGGCCCCTTCTCCACCGGGATGGACTCGCCGGTGAGCATGGACTGGTCCACCGCCGAGCGTCCCTCCGCGACCTGGCTGTCGGCCGGTATCTTCTCGCCGGGCCGCACCACCATCAGGTCGCCCACCACCACCTGCTCCACCGGAATCTGGACCTCCTTCCCGTCCCGGAGCACGGTGGCGGTCGGGGGCTGGAGGTCGAGGAGGGCCCGGACGTCCCGGAGGGCCCGCTCCCTCATGAGGTGCTCGCCCCACTTGCCGACGAGGATGGCACCGAGGATGAGGGACGACACCTCGTAGTAATACCCCCGCGCCGACGGGGGGACGGACTCGGAGGCGAAGGCGACCAGGGTGCTGAAGCCCCAGGCGGCGAGGGTCCCGATGGCGATGAGGGTGTCCATGTTGGCGGCCCGCGCCTTGATGGCGTGGTGGAGGCCGCGGTAGAAGGGGAGGCCGGCGATGAACTGGACCGGAGTCGCGAGGAGGAAGAAGAGGAGCCCCTCCGCATCGGCGAATCCGACGCGGCCGCGAACGGTTCCCGGGAAGACCCACTGGAGGAGGAAAATCGGGGTTCCCAGAGAGAAGGAGAGGGCGACCATCCGCTTGAGGCGCTTCAGCTCCTTCTCGGGGGCCCGGAAGGTCCGGAGGCAATTGTCGCTGCAGAAAAACCAGGTCCGGCCCTCGGACTCCCACTTCAGGGCGCTGGGGGTCTCGGTGACGAACATGCCGCAGACGGGGTCTTTGGCCATGGGCGCCGCTCTTGCAGCAAATGAACTTAATCTATGCCTTCCCCGCAAGAAACGTTTAAACGCTTTTCCGGTCGAAGTGTAGACCCATATGGCGAATGCCCGGGTCAAGGGGAAGCGCAGGGGCGGACCGGCGCCCGCTGGCAGGAGGACCGTGCCCCTCCTCCTGGGGGCGGTCGTGGTGCTCCTCTTCGCGCTGGTCCTCGTCCGCGGGCCCGCCCCCGCCGGCGGCCTGAACCGCAGCGTGTTCGAGCTTCAGGAGATTCCGAAGGCGTCCACCCACAACCACGCCTCGTATGAGGTCGTCATCTGCGGCGAGAAGAAGCCGGCCTTGGGGGCGACGATGGAGGCGGCGCTGCACACCCATGGCGACGCCACCCTCCACATCGAGATACCGCCGAACGGCGACGGGCGGCGGGCCACCGTGCAGAACTTCATCGCCCTCGCGGGGGGCGTCCTCACCGAGGATTCGTTCCGGTACCCGGGGGAGGGGAAGACGTGGAAGAACGGGGACCTCTGCCCCGACGGAAACCCCGGCCGCGTGAAGATTCTCCAGGGGGGCAAGGAGAGCCCCTTCGGGCCCGGCACCATCCCGCGGGGGACTCCCCAGGCCGAGGAGAAGAACCACGTCCGCATCGAGTTCGGGTGAAACGGGTCAGGGTCTGCGCGCCACGCCCGCGACGAGGGGCACCCCGGGCGGCAGCGCGTCGCGCCGCATTTCGCCCAATTGGAACCCCGCCCGCTGGATCTCGTCGAGGGTCCTCCGGTTGAGGTGGCAGCCCGCGGAGATGAGCTTCCAGAAGGGGGTGAGGGAGTCCAGGACCGGGGCCTTCAGGCCCTCCCCCTGGATGTGCTCGATGAACCGGAACTCCCCCCCCGGCCGGAGCACGCGGTGGAGTTCGGAGAGGCCTTTCCGGGGATTCGTCACGGAGCAGAAAACAAGGGTGGAGACTGCCGTGTCGAAAGAGGCGTCCTTGAATGGCAGGCTCTCGACGGGCCCGGCTCGCAGGGAGATGGGGACCTCGTTCCGGAGGCCCTTCAGGCGCGCCTCGCCCTTCGCCCGCATGAAGGGGTCGGGCTCGAGCGCCACGACCTCGTCGGCCTTGCGGTAGAAAGGGAACGCCGCTCCGGTCCCGGCCCCGACCTCCAGCACCCTGCCGCGAGCCCCGCCGACGATCCACTCCCGGTGGCGGCCGACCTTCTTCTCGGCCTGCTTCATGAAGCGGTCGTAAAAGGCGGCGAAGACAGGGTGGCCGTCAGCCATGATTCCTCCCGCGTTCGCTGAACCTTTCAAGAACTTTGAGGAGTTCGGCGTTGGAGGGCCGGTCGAGGGGTCCGGCGCGGAGGGGGGCGGGCTGGCCGACGGAGACCATCCCGGGAGGCAGGAGTGGAGAGGAAAAACCCTGCTCTTTTATCGCGCGGGACGACACGGATTCATGGCCCCGCCCCGCGGCACGACCCGGACCCTCGCTTTCCGCGCCCTCGATGACGGGCGCTGGGTCTCCCGGCGGGCCAGGGTGGCGGCGGAGGAGCGGTGGACCCTCCAGTTCGGATTTCTGGACGAGGCCGGGCCCTTCGCCTGCACGCCTTCGGAGATGGAAGCATTCGCCGCGGGTCACCTTTTGAACGAGGGGCTGGCCCGGCCCGCGGACATCCGGAGGGTGCGGGCGCACCGTGGAACCCGCACCGTCCGGGTCCTGACGCGGGGGTGGCCCCGCGAGCCCAGACCCCTTCCCCGGGCGACTCCCCGGCCGGTGAAGCCGGAGGAGATTTTCGCCCGCGTGGAGGAGATGCTCCAGGGGGCGAGGCTCTACAAGGCCGCCCGCGGGGTCCACACCTCCGCCCTCGCCGACGGCCGCGGCCTCCGGTGGCTCGCGGAGGACGTGGGCAAATACAACACCCTCGACAAGCTCCGGGGCCTCGCGTTCCTCCGGGGCCGGACCACGCGGGGCCTGACGCTCCTGACCACCGGCCGCCTCACGGGCGGCATGGTCGGCAAGGGGCTCCGCATGGGGGCGCCGGTCATGGCCACCATCGGCGGGACGACGGCGGAGGGGGTCCGGCTCGCCCGGGAGGGGGGCGCGACGCTGGTCGGCTACGTGCGGGGGCGGAGCCTGAACCTCTACGCGGGATGGCTGGCGCGCCGATAAGCCCTTTTCACCCTCCGACCACCTCCAGGAAATGGGAGACCTCGCTCCCTCCGAACTCGCCTTCGTGCGGAGGCAGGCCGCCGGCCTCGGGTCCGGCAATCTCCTGCTCCTCGATGCGCTCCACGCCCTCCAGGGGCGCTTCGGTAACCTGCCCCGGGACGCCCTCGAGGTTCTCTCCGCCGAGGCCCGCCTGCCCCGGGAGCAGTTGTTCGGGACCGCCTCCTTCTACGCCAACTTCCGGTTCAGCCCGCCCCCGAAGAGGGTGGTCAAGGTGTGCTCCAGCCTCCCCTGCCACCTGGCGGGGTGCGAGCGAGTCCGGGAAGCCGCCGGGGCTCTCGGAGACGGGGTGGAGGTCCGGACCGTCTCCTGCCTCGGGTTGTGCGACGAGGGGCCCGCGCTGCTGGTGAACGACTCCCCGGTGGCGCGTGCGGGGCCGGAGGTCATGAAGAAAGCGGTGAAGCGTGTCCCTCCCCGGACCCATCCCCGTCCCCGAGGGCTCGCGGACTACCGGAACGCCGGGGGTTACCGGGCTCTCCGGAAGGTGCGCGGGGAGAGGAGTCCCGGGGCGGTCGTCGCCGCCCTCAAGGAGAGCGGCCTGCGCGGCCTCGGGGGCGCGGGGTTCCCCGCCGCCGCCAAGTGGGAGGCGGTCCTGCGGGCGCCGGGCGAGCCGAAATACGTCGTGGTGAACGCCGACGAGGGGGAGCCCGGGACGTTCAAGGACCGGTTCATCATGGAGCGCGACCCCCATCGGCTCTTGGAGGGGGCGCTCATCGCCGCCGCGACCGTCGGGGCGGCGGAAGTTTACGTCTACCTGCGGGAGGAGTATGCCCGCTCCCGCCGGGTCTTGGAGGCCGCCATCCGCCAGGCGGCTGCCGCGGGAATCGTGGCCGGGGCCAGGCCGTCGGCGACCAAGCCGAGGGTCCGCCTGGTCATCGGTGCCGGGGCCTACGTGTGCGGGGAGGAGACCGCGCTGCTGGAGTCCATGGAGGGGAGGCGCGGCGAGCCGCGGCTCCGCCCGCCCTTCCCGGCGACCCGCGGCCTCTGGGGAAAACCGACGCTGGTGAGCAACGTGGAGACGCTCTCGCTGGTCCCGGGAGTCCTGGCCCACGGCCCGATGGCGGCCCGCGTGAAACTCTTCTCGGTCTCCGGCGACGTGGCGCGGCCCGGGGTCTGCGAGGCGCCCCTGGGGACGACGGCCCGCGAGTTGATTTTCGACCTGGCGGGCGGCCCCGCCCCGGGAACCCGCGTGAGATGTTTCTTCCCGGGAGGCGTGGCGACCGGCTTCCTGCCCGCCTCGAAACTCGACGTTCCCCTCGACTTCGGCCCGCTGGCGAAGGAGGGGAGCGCATTGGGCTCCGGGGGGTTCATCGTCCTCTCCGACCGGCGATGCACCGTGGATGCGGCGCGGAACTGCCTCCGCTTCTTCGCCCACGAATCGTGCGGCAAGTGCACGCCATGCCGGGCGGGGACGGAGAAGATGGCGGGGCTCCTCGACCGCCTCTGCCGGCTGGAGCCTGTGGAGTTCGCGCACTTCGACGACCTGGCGGCGGTGATGGCGGACGGCTCCATCTGCGGCCTGGGGCAGACGGCGCCCGCGCCGGTGCTGAGCGGCTTGAGGCACTTCCGGGAGG
>CAZANW010000082.1:0-6949 GCA_964486625.1 uncultured Halobacteria archaeon | reverse complement strand
CTCAAAAAGAAGAGCCGAGAATAGGCGAGTTGGCTGCGTAGAACTTTATACTCCTGAACTCCGGACTTCGTCCGAAAAAACAGAGATGAAATGTGGCCAGCCTAAAACAGCCACCTCAACTGTCATTAATCCCACGGTCATGGGCCGCCCCCTCACGCGATCCGAACGGTGAATGACGCCACCCGCATGGTGCGTTGGACACCGCGATTGTCCGTGAATGTGGCATCGAGCCCGACATTCTCTCCATTCTGCAGCACGGCTTGACCGAGAGAAAGTGTGACGGTCTCCCCCGCTACGAACGGGTTGTTGGAGGCGGGGCCCCAAGATACATACGGCAGCTGTTGCCCACCGCTCGTGAGCGAGATTTTAGAAAGGTCCACAGGGTCTCCGTTCTCATGTTTCAGTGTGATGGAACTGGGCGTCGCACTCACCAAGCTAATTCTCGCCTGAGGAGGGCAGCAGATGGGGCCTCGACCCAATACAAAAGCGGGAACAACGACCGAGAGAATCAGAAAGACGGCCACGGCGACTCCGACACCGATGAGGATCTTCGTCCGTCGCTTCATCCGCCTCCGTCCGCGTTGCTCTTTCTCGACTTCAGAAACCCGACGAGGCTCTGGTGAAACTGGCGCGGATTTCAGTGGAGGGGCGTGAGGCGGGTTTTCGAAGCCGCACTTGGCACAATACTTCCCAGCACCAATAATTGGAGTGCCACAATTTGTACAAAAGCGGTTTGAATCAGCCATGCGGCCACCTCCGGCGCAGGACGGCGATGCCAGCCAAGACAGTTGCTGCCAGAACAACATCGAACCCGGGAGATTGTCTCGGGCTGGCGGCAGACCCTGTTACCAGTGTCGGCGAGGACTGGAGTCCAGAGGCGCTCGGCACCGGAGCAACGGATGCGTCCCAGATGCGAACCGTGTTATCATCAGCTCCCGAAGCCAACTTCGTCCCGTCGGGGCTCCAAGCGACGGACGACACAGGGCCGGTGTGTCCAGTCAGGACACTCAGGGTGGAGCCCGTCGAAGCGTCCCAGATGTAAATCTTGTTATCAAGGGACCCCAATGCCACCTTCGACCAGTCGGGGTTCCAAGCGACGGACGATACGGGAGGCATCTGCCCGGTCAGGCTCCTCAGGATGGAGCCCGTCGAAGCGTCCCAGATGCGGATCGTTACAGCAAATGACGTTCCACCCCCCGTGGCCTGCGACTCCGAGGCCAACTTTGTCCCATCGGGGCTCCAAGCGGCGAAACGCACACCATCGGTGGCCCAGGTCCGAAGTGTGGAGCCCGTCGAAACATCCCAGATGCGGATAGTCTTGTCACCGGATTCAGAGGTCAACTTCGTCCCGTCGGGGCTCCAAGCGACGGACGACACCCCGCCTACTACGAACTTACCGGCATCCCATGCCGGGCTCCTCAGGGCAGAGCCCGTGGAAGCGTCCCAGATGAGGATCGTCCTGTCACCCGAACCCGCGGCCACTTTCGTTCCATCGGGGCTCCAAGCAACGGAGAACGCTTGGTAGGCGGTCAAGGTCTGGAGGGTAGCTCCCGTGGATACGTCCCAGATGCGGACTGTGTTGTCAAGGGACGCCGAGGCCAATTTGGTCCCATCGGGACTCCAGGCGATTGACATCACAATGGCAGTATGCCCGCTCAAGGTTCGGAGGGTGGTCCCGGTCGTAGAGTCCCAGATGCGGACCGTGTTGTCACTAGACCCAGAGGCTAACTTCGTCCCATCGGGACTCCAAGCGACGGTGCGCACCAAGCCGACATGCCCCTTCAGAGTCATCTCCCCCGCCACAGCCACCGGGAGGAGGAGGGTCGTTATGAGCACCAACAGGGTGAGAGCGGCGGGGAGCCTCCGTGGGCGGGAATCTGATAAAACACACTGGAGTAGCATAGCGATGACTCCTACCGGCGTTTCCGAAGAGCCAGTCCAAGCACTCCCAAGGCCGCGACGGCGGGGAGAACCTCGAAGCCGGGGGTCGTCTTGGGCAAACCGCTGACGTTGATGTCAACCCCCACCTTGGCAGGGGTTGGCGTAGAGGGCGCCCCTGCCGCCGCAGGAGTCGAGGTCGGCGGTGGGGTCTTGCAGGTCCCCGCACCGCAACCGTAGGGGCATTCCTCAACCGACCGCCAGACGTTGTCCGCCGAACACTGCTGCACGAAGTTCCCGGAGCACCGCTTGGCACCTTGAGGTTGGCCGTCGCAGCCGGAGAGGGTCGGAGTCTGAGGCGTTCCAACTACGATGGTTATGGCCCCATTCGCGGAGGCCAGTCCCCGGGCCGCAGTGGCGGTCACCGTGTAGGCCCCGTCGGTGGTGGCCTGAAAGAGCCCGGTCACTTTGGCTGATCCTTTTGTGGGCACATCCACATAGGCCCGTTCCCAAGCCACAACACCGGAATCCGCGGGGATTGTCTGGCTGGAAACCCGCGTGGAACTACATGTTTCGTCACCCGAGTTGGTAAGGGTGAGCGTGAGGCGGGCCATCCCAAGCAGCTCCATTTGGGACGAGGTCATGGAGAAGGGATTCGCGTTCGCGGCCAAGATGGTAGTGAGGCTGGGTGCCTCGGCCCGCTTCACTTGGGCGCTGTCGGACGAGAGGGACGTACTCAGCGCGCACGGGGAGCCCGTCGCCGTGGGGGCGGGCGTAGGCGTGGGTGTTGCGGGGTATGCGGCCATCGAGGCGATGATCCCTCCGCTCTGGGAGTCTTTCAGCGTAATTTGACTTCCCGCCTGGATGGCTCCAGCACCGGATCCAAGGGTCAGTGTCTGGCCTGTGGACCAGGTATAGTCCGGCGGGACGGAGAAGACGGTCCTCTGCCCGCTCTGGTCTTCGAGCATAAAGAGCAAATTGGCCGGCCCTTCCGACTGGCCATCCACGTACAGCAGAATCCGTCCAAGCGTCAACGTATCGCCCCCCTGGTGCTGGATGGTCATCGAGGTGGCGGTCGAACTGAGCAAAGCCAATCTCGCCTGGAGGGCCACTGCCGGCGCCCCGAAGCTGGGCGCCGGGGTGGGGGTCGGAACCGGGGTAGGCGTCGGGCTCGAGAGGGAGGTGACGACGTTGTATGTTCCGGTCGCCTGCACACTGCACTGGGAGCCGGAGATGGTGGCCTGGGCCGTGGTTGTCCGCTGGCCCGCCGTGACACTGGCGACTCCAGACGAAGTGTAGACCCCGGTCGAGGACTTGGTCATCGACAGGGTGCTGGCGGAGCCGGTGGGCAGCAGGACGGTGACGGTCTGGCTGAGGGGGTCGGCGGGGGCGCCGTCCTTGTAGTAGCGGACCGTCGTCTTCACGGTGTCGCCGAGCAGGTAGGTGGCCTTGTCGGTCTCGACCGTGGCGGAGAGCGAGGGGCACGCGACGCTGAACGATGCGGAGGCGGTGGTGTAGGTCCCGCTGATGGTTCCGGTGACGTAGTAGGTCCTCTGGCCCGAAACGGCGTCGGTGGACATGGTGGCGGTCTGCCGATAGATTCCAGTGGAGACTTTGGTGAATTGTGAAGTGGAATCCTGCGTCCCCGATGGGTGCTGGTAGGTGACACTTTTGGAGGAGGGGTCGGTGGCGATGCCGTTGGAAAGGAAGGTGACGGTTACCGTGTAGGACTGGCCGGGGTAGACGGTCGTAAGGCCGCCGAAGTTGATGGTGATGGAGGTGGCGGCGAGGGCGGGTTGGACGAGGAGGGCGGCGAGAGCGACGGCAGTGGATAACCTGGAAATCGAAGCATGGAACATGGTTAGGCTAACATTACCACTTCCCTATCCCGTAAAAACGTTTCGACCTGTGGATGTCCGGAGGCCACAAGCACCACCCCGCCTTGAGGCGGTACCTCGTAGATATCATCGAGTCGCTCCGGTCGGGCCCGAAGACATTCCTCGAACTCCGGCGCGACCTCGGGAGGCCCCCGGCGGTGACTCTCTCCCAGACCCTCCGGGAACTCCGCTCCTGCAGGCTGGTCGAGCCCTTCACCCACCGTGTGGGGGACAGGACATGGAAGAAGTACCGGCTCACCCCGAAGGGGGCGGCCCTCCTGCCCGAGATCCGCAAGTTCGCTACCCAGGCCGAGGAATTGGAGAGGAAGATCAGGGGCTGACTTCTCCCGGCGGCGGGGGGCCCGGGTATCCCGCAGTGGAAATCTGCGCAAAGCCCCCGGCCTCCCCGGCTTCATCCGAGGCAATCGCCGCGCGTGCGCTTAATGATTTCGCCACTGGTGAAGGGTCAATACTCCTAATTCCCATCGTTATCCCAAGCCCCTTCGAGCCCCCCTTGTGCCCTTCGTCAGCCGGGTCAAGTTGAGAATCCTCAATGTGCTGCGGGAGGGCCCGGCCCACGGATACGTCATCGCCATGAGGGCGGACCTCGCCAAGAGCAACATCTACACCCACGTCAAGTGGCTGCGGGAGCAGGGGTTCGTGAAGGTCGAGGAACGGCAGGGCCAGAAGGGGACGGTGAAGGTCTACCGGCTGACGGCGAAGGGCCGGAAACTCTTGGAGGCGCTCTCCGACATCGCCTGAGAGCGCCCGGATAAACCCTCCGCCACTTGAGATTTCTCAAACCCCGTCACGGTTTTCCTTCCTTCCGGCGCGACATATCACCGCATGGAGCAAGAGAGGCAACCATCCACCCCCGCGGCCCGTCCGCCCCGAGTCAACCTCCTCGTCCTTCTCCACCTCGCGGCCTCGGCCGTCGCCATCGCGGGCCTCGCCCTCCTGCTGAACATCCACCCCTTCCTCGTCGTCTACCTGGTCATCACCTCCATCCTGATCAAGCCCGGACGGGCGAACAAGGCGCGCCGGCCCGTCGCTGCGACGACCGCCGCCGTCGGCGCCATCGTTTTCGTGTTCGGGAGCAAGGAGAACGTCCTCACCTGGGTCAACGGGTCGCTCCTGGTGGGCTACGGGACCTACTTCGCGCTCACTGAGGTCAGCGGGGCCGAAGGAGCGGGGTCGGGATGAAGAGCCCCCTGACCGACGGGGAGAGAAAGGCGGTCGAGGGAGCCCTCGCCTTCGAAGGGGAATGGTGGATGGGCTTGGGCTTTGATGCGGCCCGGGGCGTCCGGAAGCTCCTCGCCCTGGAAGCCGCCTACCGGTCGGCCAGCGGGCCTGAGGAGATCGGCCGGCGGCTGCAGGAGGACCCCAATCTCCGGGCGCTCGCCATAGAGACGGCCCGCCAGCAGGCGACCAGCGGGGAAAAAGAGCCACAGGGAGCCGGCGGACCTGGAAGGACGCCGTTTCCCACCGATGACGAGGGGATCCGGGAGAGGCTCCGTAAGAGGGCGGAGGAGATCAACCGGTCGTTGGAGGACCCGGAGTTCCGGAGGAAACTCTTTCAGGACCCCCTCGAAGCAAGGCTCGACCGCCTCATCGAGATCGGCGAGGAGATCGAGGGCGCCCTGAAGTCCATTGCGGGGGAGGTGGAGCCCGCCCCGGGCCCGGCGGACCTCCCGGAGGGGCCCATGCTCCTCGGCCGGGTGGCCGGGACCGACCTTCCCTTCCGGTGGGACCCGTGGGACCTGAGGACCCACATGCTCATCGCCGGGGAGGAGGGCTCCGGGAAGACGGTGGCCGCTTCGGTCGTCGTCGAGGAGGCGCTCCGCAACAGGGTCCCCGTCGTCGTCTTCGACCCGACGGGGTGGTGGAGCGGCCTCCTCCACCCCAACCGGGACGAGGCCCACATCAAGCGTTTCCCGGGGTTCGGCCTCAAGGTTGAGGACGCCCGGGGATTCCCCTGCGACATCCGGAGGCCGGTCGACCCCGACGCGCGGCTCGACCCGGAGGGCCTCCTGAAGCCGGGGCTGGCTGTGGTCTTCCACCTCGTCCCGATGCAGCCCGGAGACTACGACCGGTTCGTGACGAACTCCATCGACGCCCTGCTCCAGAGGAAGTGGGAGGAGACCCCGGGTTTGAAGCTCCTGCTGGTCTTGGACGACATCCACCGCCTCCTCGAGAAGTACGGGGGGCACGGGGGCTACCTCGCCCTGGAGAAGGGCGCCCGGGAGCTCCGCAGCCGGGGCGTCGGCATGGTGATGACCTCACGGACCTGGGGCCACTTCCGGGACGAGATGCGCGGCAACGTTCTCATGGAGGTCCAGATGAGGACCGGGAACCCTGTGGACCTGGAGTGGATGCGGGCGAAGTTCGGGGAGGAGTACGAGGAGGCGGCCCGGGAACTCACGGTCGGCGAGGGGCTCGTCTCCCACCCGAAGTTCAACCGCGGGAGGCCGGTCCACGTGCGGTTCCGCCCGCCCCTCCACCAGCCCGGGGGACTCCCCCAGGAGGACTTGGAGACCTACCGGCAGCTCTCCGACCGGCTCGACGGGGCCGAGAGGGTCCTCGCCGGACTCCGCGAGAAGGGGGTCGACACGGCCGACATCGAGCCGGAGTTGTGGCTGGCCCGGCATAAACTGGAACACGGGCATTTCCGCATGGCCGAGGTCTATCTGGAGTCGCTGCGAACTTCGCTCCAGGAGCCCCCGCGGAAGGGGGACCCGGAGTAGGGATTACACGGCCATGCCGGTCGCCGCGCGGCGCTACGTCCTTCAAGTCGCCAGTTTCAGGAAGGAGATCAGCCTCACGGACCACGACCGGACGGCGGGCGGGGACATGGGGCCCTACATCTTCCAGTGCATATGCCCGGAGTGCGTCGCCGCCGACCCGGGGCGGGCGTCGCTTTCCAGCGGAGGGCCGAAGGGGCCCGCCGGAGGAGGGGCGCGATGAGGTTCATCGGAGAGGCGGTCTACCGCCTCAAGCGGGTCTGGTCCGAAGGGGGGTGGAGCCTCGACGTCTGCAGCGACGGAACATATTGCTTGCAGTCCAAGGAGGTGAGCTTCTCAGGGAAGGACCTGGAGGAGATTGAGCGGCGGGCCTTGGAGGAGGAGAGGAAGGCCTCCGCGGCCCTCGGCGTCCTCCGCCCCAACCGCCGCGCCCTCGGGGAGGCGTGCCGGGCC
>CAZANW010000081.1:0-7112 GCA_964486625.1 uncultured Halobacteria archaeon | reverse complement strand
CTTCGTCGCAAACACACGCCTCCTGCGGATGCGTGTGCCGCCGAGCGCGCGCGAGCGTTCGGATGCCCAAAACGGCGATGCGACGTTTGCCGAACTGAAGGAGACGTCTCTAAATGCTGCCGGCTTCCCATAACCCATCATGAAACTCGCCATCCTCGACTACGGCATGGGCAACCTCACCAGCCTCCGCAACGGCTGCCGGAAGGCCACCGGCCACGGGACGCTCGCCCGGACCCTGGCGGCCCTCGACCGCGCCGACGCCGTCATCATCCCCGGCGTCGGGGCGTTCGGCGACGGCGCCCGGGGGCTGCGCTCCTTCGCCCGCGCCATCCGCGACAGGGTGGAGGAGGGCGCGCCGGTCCTCGGCATCTGCCTCGGGATGCAGGTTCTCTTCGAGCGGAGCGAGGAGAGCCCCGGCGCGCGGGGGCTCGCCCTGCTGGAGGGTTCGGTGAAGCGCCTCCGGCCGCGCGGGAACCTGCCGGTCCCCCAGATGGGGTGGAACTCCGTGGAGTTCGACGGCCCCTCGCCGCTGTTCCGGGGGTTGGAGAGCGGGGAGTTCTTCTACTTCGCCCACTCCTACGGCTGCGTGCCGAAGGGGCGGAAAGTGTGGGCGGGGGCGACGGACTACGGGGGGCGGGTGTGCGCGGCTGTCCAGAGTCAAAACCTGTTCGGTGTCCAGTTCCACCCGGAAAAATCGGGAGCGGCGGGGCTGCGGGTGCTACGTAATTTCTTTTCGTCGCCCGCGAAAGGTTAATATATCCGGGAGGTCCCGGAGCCTTCATGGCCGACAAGAAGTCCCGGGCCATCCCTCGCCCCTCGGAGGTGGTCAAGGCCAAACTGACGGGCAACAAGCTGGTCGTCACCATCCAGCTGTCGCCCCAGGTGGCCGACCTCGTCCGGCAGGTGGAGGAACTCGGGAAGCGGATGCGGGGAGAAGAGTAAACCGCGCTTGGGTGCGGTCGCGGGCGACGGGGGAGCTTGGGGGCCGACTTAAAGCGCTTCCGCCACCAGTTCCGCGATATCCTTCGGAACGAGTGTCTCGCGGACTCCCACGGCCTTCGTCCCGTCCTCCATCATCGTCATGCAGTAGGGGCACGCGCTCGCCAAAATGTTCGCCCCGGTCTCCTTCGCCTCCTCCACCCGGTTGTTGTTGATGCGGGTCCCGAGCCGCTCCTCCATTAGGAACCGGGCGCCCCCCGCGCCGCAGCAGAACCCCTTCGACTTGTTGCGCTTCATCTCCACCAACTTCAGCCCGACCGCCTCGATGATGGCCCGCTGGGGGTCATAGACGTTGTTGTATCGCCCGAGGTAGCAGGAGTCGTGGTAGGTCGCGGTGCCGCCCAGTTTCTTGGTCACCTTCAGGCGGCCCGACTTCAGGAGTTCCGCGATGAACTCGCCGTGGTGAATCACGCGGGCGTTGAACCCGAAGGCGGGATACTCGTTTTTCAGGGAGTTGAAGCAGTGGGGGCAGGCGGTGATGACCGTGGAGACCTTGTATTTGTTCAGCGTCGCCGTGTTCTGCTGGATGTAGGTCTGCGCGAGATACTCGTTCCCCATCCGCCGCGCGGGGTCGCCGGTGCACCGCTCCTCGGGGCCCAGGATGGCGAACTTCACGCCGGCGGCCTTCAGGACCTTCACCACCGATCGGGCGATGGCCTTGTTGCGGTCGTCGTAGGAGGCGGCGCACCCGACCCAGTAGAGGACTTCCACCTTCGAGGCGTCGCCCAGGTCGGCCATCCGGGGCACGTCGAGCCCCTCGGCCCAGTTGGCCCGGTCCTGGGGTGAGAAGGACCAGGGGCTCCCGTTGACCTCGATGTTCCGCAGGGCCCCCTGGGCCTCGGCGGGCATCTTGCCTTCCATCATCACCAGGTGGCGCCGCTCCTCCAGGATTTTGCCCATCTGGTCGATGAAGAGGGGGCAGGCGGCGACGCACGCCATGCAGGTGGTGCAGGACCAGAGTTCGTCCTCGGCGGTGAAGCCGGGGCCGATGAGGGCGGGCCTCTCGTGGTCCCCGTTGCCCGCGAAGAGGGCGGGCGCCGATTCCTGCAGGTTGTCCCGGAGGTCGGTGACGATCTTCCGGGGGTTGAGCGGCTTGCCGGTGGCGAACGCGGGGCACTGCTCGGTGCACCGGCCGCACTCGGTGCAGGAGAATGCGTCGAGGAGGTCCTTCCAGTGGTGCTCCTCGGGCCGCCCCGCGCCGAAGCGGTCCGCCTCGGTGACGTTGGAGAGGTCCATGGGCCGCATCCGCCCGGGGGGCTCCAGGTTGCGGAGGAAGACGTTCGGCAGGGAGGTGACCACGTGGAAGTGCTTGCTGAAGGGGAGGAATGCGAGGAACCCGAAGAGGCTGAAGAGATGGGTCCACCAAGCCGCCGTCTCGGCCGCCGCGGCCGTCGCGGGCGTCCACCCCGACACGCGGGCCAACTGGAGGGAGACCGGCGTCCAGCGGGCCGCGTCGGGGAAGCCCTCCTGGATGATGCGGGCGGCCGTGACCGTGAAGAGGGTCAGGACGATGGAGAGTATGAACGAGAGGACAATCATCCCGTCCACGTTGCTGCCCTTCAGTTTCGCGGGCCGCAGGATGAGCCGGCGGCCCATGGCCATGAGGACGCCCACGAGGACGAGGAGAGCGAACCCGTCGGCCGAAACGGCCACGACCTGCGAGATGGCGGGGTTCGTCCCCAGGACGGGGATGCGGAATCCCTTCCCGAAGAGCCCCTCGCCGACGAACTGGAGGACGGTGAGCAGGAGGACCAGGAAGCCGTAGAAGATGAAAATGTGGAGGACGCCCCCGTACCACTCCCGGAACATCCGCTTCTGGAGGATGCCGTAGACCACCAGGGAGCGGATGCGCTCCGGGAGGTCCTGGAAGGCCCGGAACAGGACGTGCCCCCAGAGCACGCCCCCCGGCCTCCCCTGGCGGACCAGGTTGTAAATCCAGATGCAGCGCCAGGCGAAGATGGCGAGGAAGAACGCCAGGATGGCGAGCACCGGGAAGGTCGTTTCCGCCACCGGCCCCGGTCACCCCTTGCCCTTCTGCTTCTTCACTTCCTCAGTGAGCGCAGGGAGAATCTGGAAGAGGTCCCCCACGATGCCGTAGTCGGCCACCTTGAAGATGGGCGCGTTCGGGTCCTTGTTGATGGCCACGATGCATTTGCTCGACGACATTCCCGCGAGGTGCTGGATGGCCCCCGAGACCCCCGCGGCGATGTAGATGTTGGGGGCGACCGTCTTGCCGGTCTGGCCCACCTGGAAGGAGTGGTGCTTCCACCCCGCGTCCACCACGGCGCGGGAGGCCCCGCAGGCCGCCCCGAGTTCCTTGGCGAGGGCCTCGATGAGCGGGTAGTTCTCGGGGCCCTTGATGCCCCGGCCGCCGGTGACGATGATGGACGCCTCGGTCAACTCGATGGTCCCGCCGGCCGCGGTCTTGACCGTCTCCTTCACCTGGGCCCGAAGGGCGGTCCCGTCCACCTGGGCCGCCGCCTTCTCGACCTGGGCGGCTCCCCCCGACCTCTGGGTGGGGAATGCGTTGGGCCGCAGAGTGGCCACGGCCGGCTTCGAATCGAACGCAATCCGGGTCCGCGCCTTGCCCGCGTAGACGGGCCGGAGGACCGTGAAGGTCTCCCCCTGCCACCCCGCCTCGATGCAGTCGGTGGCGAGGCCGGCGTTCAGTTTCATGGCCACGCGGGGCATGAGGTCCCGGCCGAAGGGGGTCGCCCCGGCGAGAACCACGTCGGGGTTGTGCTGCTTGGCGAGGTCGGCGACGACCTTCGCGTAGGCCTCACCCGAGTATTTCTCCAGTTTCGCGTCCTCCACCGCGAACACTAACTGGGCCCCGTGGGCCCCGAGTTCGGAGGCGAGGGCCGAGGGTCCGATGAGGACCGCCGCCACGCTACCACCCTGGGCGAGGTCTTTCGCCTTCGTGAGGCACTCGTTCGTGACCCGCTTGACCGCCCCGTCCCGGACCTCCGCGACGACCCAGATGGTCTTGCTCATAGTTGCAGCAGTTTCGCCTCCTCCCGCAGGGCCTTGATGAGTTTCTGGGCCGCATCCTGCGGGGACTCGAATTCAATCATTTTCCCGGCCTGGCGGGGTGGCGGCAGGGACATCTCCATCACCCGCGTCCGGGGCTTGAGGACATCGGCCGGGAGATTCAGTTGCGTTAGAGTGAGGGACTTGACCTCCTTCTTCTTCGCCTGCATGATGCCGGGCAGGGTCGGGTAGCGCGGCTCGTGGATGGGCGCGGCGTTGGCCGCCTGGGGGAGGGCGATTCCCTTCTGGACGCTGACCACGGCGGGCAGCGGGAACGGGACGACCTCCTCGGCCCCCTCGACCTGCCTCTTCGCGGTCCCCTTCTTGCCCGCGGCGTCCACATCGAGGGAGACCGCCACGCTCACGTTGGGCAGATTGAGCGCCTCCGCGAGGGCCACCGGGACGACGGAGAGGTCGTCGTCAATCGCGGCCTTGCCGGCGAGAATCAGGTCGAACTGCGCTCCGGCCGCTTGGATGGCCTTGGCCAGGACCCGGGCAATCACGAAGCCGTCCGCCTCGGCCAATTCGTCCTTGACGTGAATGGCCTTGTCCGCCCCCATGGCCAGACCCGTGCGGAGGGCCTCTTCACACCGGGCGGGTCCAGTGGTGATGAGGGTGACGGTCCCCTGCATCTTCTCCCGGAGCCGCAGGGCGACCTCGATGGCCAGTTCGTCGAAGGGGCTGATGACCCACTTGATGCCCTCGGGGTCGATGCGCTTTCCGTCCCCGGCGACCTTCACCTTGGTTTCGGTGTCGGGCACCTGCTTGACGCAGACGAGGGTGTTCAGGGGCATGGGATTCGCTCTGGGTAAGATAGCGGCTTTAAAAAGGCTCCGCTGATGACTTACGTCTGCCTACGGAGTTTTCGCGCCCTCTCCCACCGGTCGAGGTGGCTCAGGCCGCCGATGCAGAAGAGGTGGCGGTTCCCCCCCGCCAACCGGTTGGGGATGGCGGTCACCTCGCAGCCGGAGAGCCCCATCCGGGCCGCGAGGAGCAGGGAGACCCCGAGGAAGGCGGCCACCCCCGCGGGGAGGAGCCCGAAGAGGTCCGACCCCGCGCGGAGCGCGCTTCCCACCGAAACCAACAGGAAGAGCAGCCCCAGGCCGACGCGGACCCACGTCCCAACGGGCCCGATTCCCCTCGCGTTCACGACGGGCGCAGGAAGGGGGCGCCGGAGCCCTCCGCCTTGGCGAGGGTCTCGGCAATCACCAGCCGCTGAATCTCGTTGGAGCCCTCGTAAATCTGGAGGACCTTGGCGTCCCGCATCAGTTTCTCCA
This sequence comes from uncultured Halobacteria archaeon, assembly GCA_964486625.1. Classification (GTDB taxonomy): domain Archaea; phylum Halobacteriota; class Syntropharchaeia; order JACQPP01; family JACQPP01; genus JAWCQZ01. The sequence goes on along the minus strand of CAZANW010000081.1, from coordinate 1,806 downwards.
CGGGGAACTCCTTGACGTAGCCGTAGCCCCCGAACATCTGGACCGCCTCGGTGGTGGCCCGCATGGCGGTGTCGGTGGCGAACGCCTTGGCCATGGAGGAGAAGATGGTGGCGGGCTCGCCGCGGTCCACCTTCCACGCCGCCTTCCAGGTGAGGAGGCGGGAGGCCTCCAGTTCCTGCGCCATCTGGGCGATTTTCCACTGGGTAATCTGGAAGTTGATGAGGGGCTGGTTGAACTGCCTCCGCTGCTTCGTATACTCGATGGAGTGCTCGATGGCGGCCCGGGTGATTCCGCACGCCAGGGCGCCGATCCAGGGCCGGGTCTGCTCCAGGGTCGCCAGCGCGATGGGCCACCCCCCACCCTCCCTGCCGAGGAGATTCCTCTTGGGGACCGCGACGTCCTCGAAGACGAGTTGCGTCGTGGGCGACGCCCGCTGCCCCATCTTGTCCTCGTTCTTGGCGGCCTTGAGCCCCTTGGCGCCCCTCTCGACGACGACCGCGGTGATTCCCTTGTGCCTCTTCGCCGGGTCGAGGGTCCCGAAGACCGAGATGAGGTCGGCCCGGTCGCCGTTGGTGATGAACTGCTTCGTCCCGTTCAGGACGTAGTGGTCTCCGTCGGGCTCGATGCGCAACTGCATCCCGGCCGCGTCGCTGCCCGAGCCGGGCTCGGTGAGGGCGAAGCAGGCGAACTTCGGCTCCCGGACGAAGGGGGGCAGCCACCGCTGCTTCTGCTCTTCGGAGGCCCCCTCTATGATGGGGCGGAGGCCGAGGCTGTTGACAATCAGCGAGAGGCCGATGCCGACGCACCCCCAAGCGAACTCCTCGCAGACCAGGGCCTCCTCGAAGCAGCCGAGGCCGGCGCCGCCATACTTCTCGGGGATGCGGAGGTTCAGGAGCCCCAACCTGTGGGCCTCCTTGAAGATGTGCTCCGGGAAGGTCTCCTCCCGGTCATACTTGGCGGCGACGGGGCGCATCTCCTTGGAGGCGAACTTGCGGGCGAGGTCCACGAGGGCGCGCTGCTCGTCGGTGAGGTCGAAGGCGGCCATCGGGGGAGTGGAGAAACAAAGGATATATCTAACTTGCGATGGGGCGGGGAGCGTAATCGGGGCCCGCTGTTGGCGGTTTCGGCGATATAGGGCCTATGGGGGCAAGGGCCGAAGCGCGACGGCGCCCGTAGGCGGCAGTTGTGTGATGAGCGCGAGCCCCGCGAGCGCTCATCACGGCCGCCGACAAGGCGCGAGAGAAGCGAGCGCCGAGTAGGGCGCCGAGCGCGCGGCCCCGGCGAGGAGTCCGGTTCTTCACCGCGAGGAGTAATATTTTCTGTGGCACCCTGAACAGACGAATCGGAACGTCTTACGGATGGGCCTATGCGCCTCCATAATCTCATTCTCGGCCTTTTCAAGGTTAATCAGGACTCGATTAGATTTTGACGAAACGTACTTCTTCAGAACACTTTCGATGACGGTCTTTCTATCGACCCCGATGTGCGCCGCCTCCAATTCCGCGTGTCGGTCACATCTCTGACATTTTCAGCCCAGTTTCCGCTTATGCGATTTTGTCTCAGACTGAACCTTGTTGCGGATTCTCGGGCCTATAAACCGGTGATACTCCTCAAAGGTTCCACTGAATCGGGCCATCGAAATGTTCAGCAGACATAGAGTGCACTTTGCAAAAAGGTATCTGAGTCGCTACCGTCCCCCCTCGTGAATCCGTTCCCTCAGCGTATACCTCCTGTCGCAAATCCCCCCACCTCCCCCCCCCCCCCCCCCCCCACCCCCCCCCCCCCCCCCCCCACCCCCCCCCCCCC
>CAZANW010000080.1:0-7273 GCA_964486625.1 uncultured Halobacteria archaeon | reverse complement strand
CGGATTAACCTCGTCACGCTTTCGCGCATTGCGAAGGTTTCGCGCCTGCTGCGCCCCGTAGGGCCTGGGTTCATGTCTCAGAACCCAACTCCGGGCTCCACCTCTCAGTGCCCGTACCCGTCTTCGGTTTGGGGGTCCGTTGCACCCCCAACAGCCTGATAGGCCGCAGACCCATCCTCGGGCGGCTTGCGCCTTTCGGCCACAGGGCATTCCAGCGTCCGTGGCCCGTCGGGAATTGTCCCCAGTTTCCCGGGGGTGTGCCCGACCCGAGGGCAGGTTGTCCACGTGTTACTGAGCAATACGCCGGTCCCCCTTGCGGGGGCCCACGACTCGCATGGCTTAGCCGAACTCCGATAGCAGTGACCTCCGGCAGGATCAACCGGTGTTATTGGATGCGTCGCAAGAGTTCTCTCGAAGCCTCGAAGAGGCTTCGTCCAGGGCCCGCGTCAGACATGAACGCCGATGCGTTCCTCATGTCTCCACGTTGTTGCCGTGGCTGGAGCCTCAGCCTCTCATCGGTTGCTCTGCGCCCGTCGAGGTTGACGCCTTGGGTTCCACGGTCCGTTGTCTGCTCCCGCGCGTTCGCGCGTCACGACAACCGCTTGACGGAGCACCACTCCGTCCCTGGTTCACTCTCCCCTCCCGCGGTTATTTAAGGATTTCTCCGACCGCGCCCGCCGCAATCGGTATCAGCAGGTTGTCCATGCGCCCGGGGAGGGACTCGGCCAGGGCCGCCGCCGCGGCCATCGCCAGGGCGCCGAGGGGGGGCTTCCCGGCCAGGAGGGCCGCCGCCGCGGCGACCCCCAGGAGGGCGCCCGTGCCGACGAGGCTCTTGTCCCGGTTGTGGGGCAGTTTCCGCTTCCCCCACCGGGAGCCCGCCAGGGCCGCCGCCGGGTCGCCGAAGGCGAGAACCGCCACGGTGGCGACCGCCTGGGTGGGCCACGCCATGAGGACGACTGCGGACCCGGCCAGGAAGTAGGGGGTCGGGGTGTACCACCCCTCCTCGGCGGGCCGGACTGCGCGGTCGATGACCCGCTTGACGAACTCGGTGAGGGGATTGGGGTCGGAGGCCTGCCGGACGCGCTCGGCAATCAGGTAGAGGGAGAGGGTCAGGCCGATGGCCCCCAGGGCCACCCCCGGGTCCCGGGAGAGGAGGAAGAGGACGATGACCCCCGCCAAGGCGTGGAATAGAATGCGGTACTCGGTCTTCCCGAGGCGGGGCTCCAGGAGGCTCGCCGCCCCCATGGAGGCGCCGATGAGGATGAGCGTCTGGATCAGGAGGGGAGCCCTCGGCAGGAGGACGCCGAGGGCGTCCCAGGGGGGCCGGAGGACCAGGAGCCCGGCCATGGGGAGGAGGGCCGCCAGGGCCAGCCGCCGGGTGGCGGCGAGGGTCCCCCACCTCCGGCCCAGGGGGCCCAGGAGGAGGGCGAAAGCGGCCCCGTAGGCGACCATCCCTGCCGCGGCGGCGAGAGCGGTGGAGCCCATGGCGCGGAGAGGCGGCGGCGCTCCAAAACCTTTCGGACTCGAAACGGATATGCTGCGCCGAGAGAACCCCGGATGGATGGAGAGCGGACGGTTGATTTACGTCCGCGGGGGTCCACTGTCCTGACCATGGCCCCCCGCGGCTCCTTCAACGAGCGCGCCAACTTCTACGCCGCCGAGTACTGGAAGGCCCGGGAGAAGGCGGCGACCCAGGCCCCCGAGAAGACCCGGCTGGAGGAGATCGACCGCCTCCTGCGGCGGGGCATCAGCGGCAAACTCCAATTCCAGCTGGAGCAGGAGGCCCGGGTTCTCCGCCGCGCCATCGAGGAGCGGGACACGGCCGCCTCCCACCTGGTGGGCATCCGGCAGAACCTCCTGGAACTGGTCTCCGACTTCGCCCCCAGCCTTGACGTCCGGAAGGGCTCCCTCTTCCCCTACGACCCGGAGCGGGAGCCGCTGAAGGCGGACTACTTCCGGGCGGTCACGGAGCTCCTCCTGGGCCAGCCCCGGGAGGCCATCGAGTTCCAGCGGGCCACCCTCTCCGCCAACGGCGTCACGGTCCCCGACGCCGTGGACGACACCTCGGCCCTGGCGGCCCTGAACTACGCCACCCTGGTCCTCCAGGAAGCGGCCAAGAAGAAGCTCGGCCGGGAGAACGAAATGGACGGCGCCTGGAAGAGGGTGCAGCGGCACGAGTTCATACCCCAGGTGCTCGACGTCCTCGCCCAGGTGGACCGGCCCCTGTCGGCCGAGGAGATTGAGCGCAAGCTGAACGCCGCGGACCAGGAGATGCAGTCCCTCCTCCGGGAGGACTACAGCAAGGGCATCCGCCGGGCCCTGGAGACCCTGACGGACGAGTCGTGGAGCTACCACCTGGTGGCGGCCCGGAGCCAGCGCTACTCGCTGACCGACTTCGGCCGCTGGGTCTGGAAACTCTGCAAGGACCAGTCGGCGGAGGACTCCGGCCCCTCCGCATCCCGGTTCAGGCTGTTCGGGCGGCGCTAAGCGACGGAATCTCTTTCCGGACTTCTGCCGACCCCCTCCGATGGACCCATCCACCGAGCAGACCTTGAGCAAGCTCCACAACTACCTCCAGGCCCGCTTCTTCCCGTGGAACCTCCTCCTGGAGCCGGTGGAGCGGGACGCCCTCGATCACTACCTCGGCGTCGCCTCCACCTCGGACCTCTCCTCCCCCTGCACCATCGAGTCCATCCAGGGGGCCCTGGCCGAGGTGGCGGCCGACTTCCTGGCGACGCCCGAGAGCGACCGGGCGCGGGCCCTCCACGGCCGCCACGCTCCCGCCTACCCGTTCGCATTCGGGCAGGTGGTGGCCTTCGCCGCCCTCGCCCGGGAGGAGCACAGGCTCGCCGACCTGGGAGACCTGCCCTCCATCGCACGGGTCCTCGGCGCGTCCCTCGACGACCTCCGGACCCGGGAGCAGGCGGTGGCGCAGGGGCTCCCCCGCATCCGGAGGAGGCTCCTCACCACGGGGGAACTAGTGGGCAGGCCCCTGGTGGACGGGGGCGGCGTCCCCCTGGGAATCGTGACGGACCTCCTCGTGGAGGAGGACGGGGTGGTGGAGGTCCAGGTCCAGCCCGGGCGGGAGTTTCCTCTCGCCGGCCTCCGGAAAATCGGCGACACGGTGGCCTTCCCAGCCCGGGAGGTCCGGCTCCGGAACCCCTTCGGCGGGTTTCCCCGGTTCGAAAAGCGGCTGTAGCCGGCCCGTTTCCGCACGCGAATAAAAGTATTTATAAGTGGGGGCCAAGGGGGGCTCCATATGAAAGTCTTCCTCATCGGATTCGGCCAGGCGGGAGGCAAAATCGCCGACCTCTTCCTGGAATACCAGCTCCGGACCGGCACCAAGAGCATCGTCCGGGCCATGGCCATCAACACCGCCCAGGCCGACCTCATGGGGCTCAAGTATGTCCCCATGGAGGACCGTCTCCTCATCGGCCAGACCGTCGCCAAGGGCCACGGCGTCGGGGCCGACAACGAACTCGGGGCCAAGGTGGCGGCCGACGACATCTACACCATCCAGAGCGCGATTGACCGGCGGGGAACCCACAAGGTGGACGCCTTCTTCATCATTTCGAGCCTCGGCGGCGGGACCGGCTCCGGGGGCGCGCCCGTCCTGGCCCGGCGGCTGAAGAAGCTCTACACCGAGCCCGTCTACTCCATCGGCATCCTGCCGAGCAACGACGAGGGGGCCCTCTACTCCCTGAACGCGGCCCGGAGCCTCATGACCCTTGTCAAGGAGGTGGACAACCTGTTCCTCTTCGACAACGACGCCTGGAAGGTCGAGGGCGCGACCCTCCAGGAGTCTTACCGGAAGATGAACGAGGAGGTCGCCCGGAGGTTCGGCATCATCCTCGGGGCCGGCGAGCAGAGCGGGGCCCACGGCGTCGGGGAAAAGGTGGTGGACGCCTCCGAAATCATCAACACCCTGAGCACAGGGGGGGTCTCCTCCGTCGGCTACGCGCGCGAGGAAATCGGGCCCTCGGGCGGCGTGGGCAAGGTCCCCCTCCTGGGCGGCATCATGGGCGGCAAGAAGAAGGGGACCCTGGAGACCCTCGACAACACCACCCGCATCGTTTCCCTGGTCCGAAGGGCCGTGATGGGCCGCCTGACGATTCCGTGCGACGTCACCACCGCGGAGAAGGCACTGGTCCTGGTGGCCGGGCCGCCCGATTACCTCGACCGGAAGGGGGTCGAGAAGGCCCGCATCTGGATTGAGGAGCTCATCGAGGGGACCGAGGTCCGGGGCGGGGACTACCCGGTCCCCGGCAGCAACTTCGTGGCCGATGTCGTCGTCCTCAGCGGCGTGTCGGAGGTCCCCCGCATCAAGGAGTTGCAGAAGCAGGCCCTCGAGGCCCAGGACCGCATCAAGGAGTTCGCCACCAAGAAGGACAAGAAGGTGACCGACCTTCTCAGCAGTGAAGGGGACCTGAAGCCCCTCTTCTGACGATGCGGCTCCTGGTCCCCGGTCTTCTCCTTGGAGTCGCTCTCCTGCTTGCTGTTTTTCCGGCCGATGCCCAGCTCTCCAAATGCCGCAACATCGACGTCGTCGGCGCCGTCCGGTTCTCGCCCGACGCGCAGACCTACAACGTCGGGGACCTGGTCACCGTGCGGGCCACCCTGAAGAACTACGACGAGAAGGACTACAACCTGACCCTCTTCTCGGTCCTGAACAAGCCCCAGTGGTCCACCAGCGCCGACGGGACCACCTGCGGGCCGACCCCCCAGCCCTCCACCGCCTCCTGCGCCTTCGACTCCCAGATTCTCGCCGACCCGACCGGGAAGGCCCCCCTCCTCCTTCTGCGGCAGCGCGACCTCTCCATCGCGGTCGGGACCGGCGGCAACAACACCACGACCGTGACCAGCAAGGGCCCCATGCCCGCGGACGTCGTAGTCCAGGTCACCGGCGAGGTCCCGTCCATCTCCATCCAAGAGGAGCGCTCCTTCCTGCGCGTCCGCCAGGAGCGGGGGGGCAGCGAACTCTGCGTGGCGGTGGCAGAGACCCGCGCCATCACCTCCGCGATTCTCGGCAAAATCACGAGCTGCTTCCAGGACGCCGACAGCGCCGTGTCGAAGGCCCAGAAGCTCATCGACCGCGACGCCCGGGACGCGGGGCTGAAGTTCGCCGACCTCGCCAACGAGCAGGACCTCATGGACCAGGCGACGAAGAACCTGGACCGGGCCAAGAGCGACTACAAGAAGGGCGTGGCCGGGGGGGAGGAGAACCAGACCATCCTGAACTCCTGCAACGACGCCATCCGGCTGGCCGACCGCGTCTACGGCAGCGTCCGGGAGAAAATCGGCGGCGCGGGCTTCGGGTCGTTCATCTCCGGGACCGTGGTCCCCATCATCCTCGTCGTCGTGGTCGCCATTCTCGCCTTGATCTTCCTGGGGAAGAAGCGCTGGGACCGCTTGTAAGGAAAGTTCTTATACCGATTCGACTTGGGAGAGCCGAACACCCATGGCCGATGAAAAAATCGCCCAGCTCGAAGAGGAGGTCAAGCGGCTGAAGGCCCGCCTCGACAACTTGGTGAAGAAATACCAGGACCACTCCCACGCCCTGACGCCGGGCGAGGACGAGGACACCGGCCTCGTGACCCTCGAAGTGGGCTACATCTACGAGGAAGACGAGGCCGAGCCGGAAGAGCGGAAGTAGGTCCGGCCCCGCAAGTTAAAAGGGAGGACGCCCCCCAACGAGCCCCATGGCTGAAGAGGCTCTCCAGCAGATGGCGGCCCAGTTGCGGGCCATCCAGGCCCAGGCCAACTCCATCGCCCAGCAGGTGGCCGTGGTCCAGGGGAGCCTCGCGGAGCACGAGCGGGCGGTGGCGACCCTCGAAGAGATCCAGAAGATGGAGAAGGGCGGGGACCTCCTGGTCCCGACCGGGGCCGGGACCTACTTCTTCGCCACCTTGGCCCGGACCGACCGGGTCCTCGCCGATTTGGGGGCCGGGGTGAGCGCGGAGCGCAGCCCCGGGGACGCACTGGAGGTCCTCCGGAAGCGCAAGGAGGAACTGGCCGCGTTCCACCAGCGCCTCGTGGAGGGCCTGGCGCGCCTTGAGGACGAGGAGGAGCGCATCCAGGCGGAACTGGCGTCCATGGTCCAGCAGGCTCAGCAAGAAGAGTAGTCGATGTTGCGCCTCACGGAGAGGTTCCAGGGCCTCGCCCGGGCCCTGGGCTCCGTCGCCGAAAAGGAGGTCACCGAGGCCGCCCTGGCCGGGCCCCTGGAGGAGATGGTCCTTTCTCTGGTGGAGAGCGACGTGGCCCTGGAGACGGCCGAGGCCCTGGCGGGCGAATTGCGGAAGGGGCTGGCGGGAGCCCGGGTCGCCAGGGGCCGCGCCATGGATGAAGTGGTCGGGGAGGCGCTCCGGGCCGCACTGGGGACGGTCCTTGGGCCCCCGGGGGCCGCGGAGCGGTTCGAGGCGGGCCTCTTCGCGGGGGAGAGGCCCGCCGTCGTGGCCTTCGTCGGGGTGAACGGGACCGGCAAGACCACCACCGTCGCCAAGGCGGCCTCCCGATTCCGCGCCCGCGGCCGCTCGGTGGTCCTCGCCTCGGCCGACACCTACCGCGCGGGGGCCCTGGAGCAACTCAAAATCCACGGGGACCGGCTGGGGATTCGGACCATCTCGCACGACTACGGCTCCGACCCGGCCGCCGTGGTCACCGACGCCGTGGACTACGCCCGGGCCCGGAACCTTGACCTGGTCCTGGCCGACACGGCGGGCCGGGTCCACACCGACGAGAACCTCATGGAGCAGTTGAAGAAAATTGTCCGCGTCGTCCGGCCCCGCGCCGTGCTCTTCGTGGACGACGCCACCGCGGGGGGCGACGCTCTGGCGCGGGCCCGGGAGTTCCACGGGGCCCTGGAGGTCGCGGGCTCGGTCCTCACCAAGTTCGACGCCGACCCCAAGGGGGGCTGCGCTCTCTCCGTCGCCCACGTGACCCGGAAGCCGCTGCTCTATATCGGAACGGGGCAGAATTACCCGGACCTCCAACCCTTTGACCCGAACTGGCTTGTGGAGCGGCTCCTGGGACCGGGTTAGCCGGATTTCTTCGCAATCTCCTTTTCGAGTTCCTCGATTTCCCGCTCGTAGCGCTTCCTCTTCTCCTCATACTCCTCGGCGGCGACCTCCCCCTTCTCCTTCTGCTCCTCCAGGCGGGCCTTCTTGGACTCGATTTTCTGTCTCTTCTCCCGGAGGGAGTCCACGGAAATCTCCTCGGGCGCGGACGCCGCCTCCTGCGGGGTCGCGGTGACCTCGGGGGGCGGAGCCTCCGGCGG
>CAZANW010000079.1:0-7289 GCA_964486625.1 uncultured Halobacteria archaeon | reverse complement strand
AACCCTGAACGACTTCACGTCATGACCCCCCGGCCTTCAGGCCGGGGTAGGTCAGAGCGAATGTAGGGTTAATCCGATTCTTTTCTGAGCGAGCGCGCGCCCGTGGGCCCCCCGGCGCTTGCGCCGTCGGCGCATCCGGAGGAGGCGCCGATTTGCGACGGAGTCGCAAGGGTAGGGGCCCCACCGAGGCACGGGCGCGAGCGTGCGAACGCATCCACTCGACCCATCCGGGGTCGTTGGTCGGGCCGCGCGTTCGATGGCCTACTCGGCGCTCGCTGCGCTCGCGCCTCGTCGGCGGCTGTGATGAGCTCTCGCGAGGCTCGCGCTCATCACACAACTGCCGCCTACGGCCATCTTCGCGCGGCGGCCCTTGCTCCTCCTACAACCCTTTGTGTGAATCGCTGCCCGCCCCCCAATCAAACCTTTAAGTCCGCTCTCCTTCTCCTTCCCACTCATGGTCGATTTCGCCATCCCCAAGCCCCTCGCCTCCATCCGCGACCTCGTCCACCAACTCGCCCTCCACAAGTTGCGCCCCGTCTCCCGCGAGTTCGACGAGCGCGAGCACGAAATCCCGTGGGACCTCGTCAACGAGATTCATCGGATGACCAACGTCGTGGGGAGCGTCTTCCCCGGCGCCGAAACCACCGGCGGGAAGGGCGGCGGCGACAACTCCGCCGGACTGCCCGCCTTCCTCATGGGCCTCGTGGCCGAGGAGATTGCCTGGGGCGACGAGGGGCTCTTCCCGGTCATCCCGGTCCCCGGCCTCGGCGGGGCGGCGGTGGAGGCGGCCGGGACCCCGGAGCAGCGCAAGAAGTGGCTCTCCCGCTTCCCCGGCGAGAAACCGACCTGGGCCGCCATGGCGATGACCGAACCGGGCTCCGGCTCCGACACCGCCTCCATCCGGACGACGGCGCGGCGCGATGGGGACCATTGGGTCCTGCGCGGAGAGAAAATCTTCTGCACCAACGGAGAACTCGCGCTGGAGAAGTCCAACGGCTTCGTCGTCGTCTGGGCCCGGGTCCTTCCCCCGGGCGCCCGGAGCCTTGACGATGTCCACGGCCACGCGGGGATGCGGGGCTTCGTCGTGCCTTCTGGCACCCCCGGGGCGCGGGTCACGAAAATCGAGAAGAAGATGGGCCTCCGGGGCTGGAACACGGTCTCCATCGTCCTCGAAGATGTCCGCCTCCCGCTGGACAACATGCTCGGGGAGCCGATTCCGGAGAAGCCGGAGTCCCGCGCGTCGGCGGGGTTCAAGGGCGCCATGGCCACCTTCGATGCCACGCGGCCCCAGGTCTCCGCCCTCGCCCTCGGGGTGGGGCGGGCGGCCCTCGACTTCACCCGGGAACTGCTGGAGAAGAACGGCCTCTCCCCGCGCTACGGCCTGTCCCCGGCCCGCCTCTCGGCGGTCGAGCGGGAGTTCATGCGCGCCGAGGCTGACCTCCACGCCGCCCGCCTCCTCAACTGGCGCGCCTTCTGGCTCCTCGACCGGAAGCAGCCCAACAACCTGGAGGCGGCCATGGCGAAGGCGAAGGCGGGCCAGGCGGCGACCGAGGCGTGTTTGAAGTGCGCGGAGATTGCGGGGCCCCTCGGCTGGTCGCGGAAGCTCCTGCTGGAGAAGTGGGTCCGGGACGCGAAACTGAACGACATCGGGGAGGGGACGGCGCAGGTGTGCCGATTGGTGATGGCGAGAAGGTTGCTGGGGTATTCGAGAGAGCAGTTGAAGTAACTCTGGTTTGGGCTGCGACGGTCGGGAATCCGGGTCGTTGATAGAGCGTCTGGGCCCAATTCCATTGAATCGGGATGGCTTGGAGACTCTTGCCGTCGGCCATATACTTCCCCGCCTCTGGGCCCCCTACACGTGGAGGAAGCCCGGCGACCCGGGCCGCCACTCCCCCCAAATCCCGCGCCTGCTCTCCCCAACTCTTCCCCCCATCGCTCGCAGAGCAGCCCGGCCCCCCATCTCCCGCCGCCGGAAGCAGTTCCGCCCTTTTTCACCCGTCGCAATTCGGGCTGTCCCGGCCCGCCGGATAGTGAAAGCGTTCACACCGTTTTTCGCCGCTCGCCGCTACCGCCGTTTCGCCGCAGGGGCCATGAATGCAGATCAAACTCGCGCTCCTGCTGCTCGCGCTGGGGACCTTTCCGGTCCTCGCGCAGCCCACGCCCCAGATTGGAGAGCGGGGCGCCGCCGCCCTCCCCCCCCTCCTGGCGGATGCCCCGCTCTCCAACCCCCTTCCGGCCCCTCCCGCCGCTCTTCCCGCGGCGCCGGCGTGGAAGACCCTCCTCGTCCTCGCCGTCCCCCGGGACCTCTGGAGCGAGGGGCGGCAGGGGCCCGACCCGGAGAAGGCGGGCGCCTGGTATGCCGGCCACGGCCGGGAGTGGTTCCGGGACTCCCTCGCCCCGGAACTCCGGGACTACCTCCTGCGAATCACCTACGGCCAGGTCCCCCTCGAGATTGAGGTCACCCCCTGGCTGCGGCTCCCGCAGGAGCGGACCGCGGCCGTGCCCCTCCCCTACACCGGGGAGCGGATGCTGGAGGCCCGGGACGCGCTTCGGGAGGCGCGGAAAGCCTACCCCCTGGAGGACTACCGCCTGGTCGTCGTCCTCGACCCGACCTCCCCCACCGACCCGCGGTTCGCGGCCGAGTGGAAGGAGGCGTGGGGCAAGTTCTACCCGCGGGCCGACGCGGGAATGAGCGCCGTCATCGCCGGGGTCTTCCACGGCGGGACCGCCTCCGAACCCGACCCGGCGGTGGCCACGGCCCGCATCCTCGCCCACGAAGTCGCCCACGCGGTGGACTACGCCCGGGACGGGCGCCTCGACCTCCTCGACAACACCGGCTCCAACTTCTGCCTCCATGGGCTGCCCGAGGGCGGCGAGCCCTGGCTCTGCCCGTTCAACGAGGCGGCCCTCCTGAACGTCGGTCCGCGGACAGCCGGGCCCGGGGAGCACCGCCTGAAGCCCGTCGAGGAGGGGCCGGGCAACGGGCTCCGCCTCCCCGCCGGGGCCTCCGAGATTTTCCTCGAATACCGCCTCACGGCCAACCCGAAAGTCGCGGGCCAGGAGGGGCCGGCCCTCCTCGCCTGGAGGGTCGGCGGCGGCCAGGCCGAACTGCTGGAGGTCTTCCGTGAGCCCGGGCGCTCCCTCCGCGCGGGAGTCCCCGTCGAACTCCTCACCATGGGCCCGGGCGGGGCGGAGGTGAGGGTCTGATGAGCCTCTTTTCACCGTTTTTCGCAGGCATCCGATACCGCCTTTTCGCATCTCTCCAAACGATGGAGACCCAACGGAGCCCCCCGGAAATGAAGATGGCCGCCGGGCGCGAGAGCCCCTGGGAAGCCGTGACCCTCGCGGTGGCCGCGGCCGGAGTCGTCTTCATGCTCCTCGCCGCCCTCGCATGGGCGACCTCCCCGGCTCCCGCCCCCGCCGCACCGCCCTTCGGCGCGGATGCGCAGCCCCGGGAGGCGGCGCCGCCCGTCCCCCGGAAGGAGGTCTCCGCGGAGCCTGCCCCGGCCCGGGGAGACCTTGCGAGGGGGCTCCTCAAGGGTGCGAAGAGGGCGGTCCGGGCGGCCGACTCTCTCCTCGGGCCCGGGGGTGATGGGGAGGACACCGCCGACCTGGCCATGGCGGCCCTGGCGACCCTCCTGGAGAGGGGCGCGGCCTGAAATTTCCCCAGCCGGGGTCAAAAACCACCCAGGGAACCCCCAACTCCCACGGGCTCCCCCTGAGGCCGGCTCAACCCACAAAGGGGGCGGGTTGACGGCCCGACCAATCCGCCGCATAGCGATTTCTTTATTATGGCCCTCCGCCGAAATAGGAATGACCGCCGCCAGGGGGCGCACGAGCGCTCCACTGCCAGCCCGGCGGGCAGGCCAGGCCTGCTCGGCGGGTCGAACCGGAGACACGCGGCAGCGGCGGTCCGCGACCGCCACAAGCGGTGGTCTCCGGATTCTTCTTCTCAAGCCGGAACCGTCGCGGAGGTTCCCGGCAGTCCCCCCTTCAGCAGTTTCCACCCGAACAGGACGGAGGCCGCCGAGACGAACAGCGCGGCGAGGGCCTCGGGAATCGCAACCCCGTCCGGGTTCGCCGCGCCGACCACGAACGCGGGAAAGGCGAGAACGACCGCGAGCGAGCCTATGCCGAGGAGCCGGAGGGCCCGTCCCAGCCCCTCCCCGCGGAGGGCCCGGCTCCGCCCGGCGAGGAGGAGGGAAATGGGCGTGAGGATGAAGAACGCCGCCGCGGTGGCCGTGTGGGCGATGGCGGCGGGGGTGAAGGAGGACGATGCGAGGGGCGTCCCGGGTGGGTAGGGCCACGGGAAGAGCCCGACGCCGACGAGGGAGCCGAGGGCGACCGCCAGCAGCGCGCGCCCGAGGCGCCCCCGCCAGTCGGTGGCGAGCCCGCCGAGCCCCGCGGCCATCAGGATGCCGAGGGCCCCGGTGAGGATGAGGCCGAAGTTGAACAGGACGGGAATCGTCCCGGCGGGCGAGCCGAGGTGGCTCAGGGCGTGGTCCCGCCACCGGAACCAGGGATTTGCGGCGATGGAGGTGAAGATGATGGCCCAACTCAGCGGGGGCGCCAGCAGGCCGCAGAGACCCGCGACCTTCGGGGAGACGCCCATCCACGCAGGACGGAGTCCGGGTTAAAGCCCCTTCGCAAGCGCAAGTTCGTTCAGCACCTTGTGCCTCTTCTGTCCCCGGCTCCAACTCAGCCGCAGCACATATCCGAACGGCGCGAGGCTCAGCAGGAGCGCCGCCGGCAGCGCCCCGGGCGGGAGGAGCGCCACCAGCCCCGCCAGCAGCGCCGGCGCGGAGAGGGCGCCCGCCACGACCCACCCGAAAGAGACGAGGAGGGCGTTGGCTTCGCGCTCCATCCGGGCAATCTCCTCCCCGGAGTAGTCCCGTGTCTTCGGCGGCGGGACCCTCTCCCGGAGCAGCGCCATGGCCCGCTCGACGGGGGCCCCCTCGGGCGGGACCCACTGGAACCGGAGGGGGGTGAACTTCAGGAGCCACGACCTCCCGTCGGCGGTCTCCAGTCCGATGCCCCGCTCGGTGAGCGTCCCCCGGGAGGAGGCGAAGGGGGACATAAAGCCGAAGCCGATGTCGTAGAACCGCGGGACTGCGGCCCGGACCTCGGCCCACGGGTAGAACCTCCTCCGGCGGGCCATGCGGGCGATGAGCGAGCGCGGAAGCCAGACCCCCTCCCCGGTGATGCGAAGAGGGGACGGGACGGCGAGGACGGCTCCCCCCAGAGTGATGATAAACGGGGCCAGAGCGGCCCAGGCGGGGTAGTAGTTCCGGGAGGCGAGAGCGGCCAGCGCCCCGCCGGTCCCGAAGGCGAGAAGGAGGGCTGTGACCATGGGGGAGAACCGCAAGGGGCGATATTCGAAATCCACGGGGGAGGTTTAAAAGAGGAGAGGTAAAAACCTGAGGCCTGCGATGAAGCTCGTCCCCGACACCAGCGTCATCATCGACGGGCGCGTCACGGGGAAAGTCGAGCGCGGCGAACTCGACGACGCCACCGTGGTCGTCCCCGAGGCGGTGGTGGCCGAACTGGAGGCCCAGGCCAACTCCGGCAAGGAGGTGGGGTTCCTCGGCCTCAACGAACTGAAGCGCCTCGCCGAGTTCGCGCGCCAGAAGCGCATCAAACTGGTGTTCGCGGGCGAGCGCCCCTCCCTGGAGCAGGTGAAACTCGCGTCGGGGGGAGAGATTGACGCCATGATGCGCCGGGTCGCCATCGAGAGCGGGGCCGCCTTCATGACCAGCGACGCCGTCCAGGCCGAGGTGGCGCGGGCCAAGGGGCTGGAGGTCATCTACCTGCCCCCCGAGAGCCGGCGCCCGGAGAACCTGCAACTCCTCCAGTTCTTCACCCCCGACACCATGTCGGTCCACTTGAAGGAGCGGGTGCCCCCCATGGCGAAGCGGGGCACCGTGGGCCGGCTGAAGTTCGTGCAGGTGCGGGCCGAACCCTGCTCGGTCTCCGAACTGAAGGAGATGGCCCACGAGGTCGTGGAGGCGGCCAAGAAGGACCCCAACGGCTTCATCGAGATTGAGCGGAAGGGCGCGACGGTCGTGCAGCTGGGCGACCTCCGAGTCGCCATCGCCCGCCCCCCCTTCGCCGACGGCCTCGAAATCACCGCCGTCCGGCCCATCGCCGAGGTGGACCTGGACGACTACCGCCTGAGCGAGGAGCTGAAGGAGCGCCTCGCGGAGCGCCAACGGGGCATCCTCATCGCCGGTCCCCCGGGGGCCGGGAAGTCCACCTTCGCCGCGGCGGTCGCCGAGTTCCTCACCGAAGAGGGCTACGTGGTCAAGACCATGGAGTCCCCCCGCGACCTCAAGGTCTCCGAGCGGGTCACCCAGTACTCGCCCTTGGAGGGCTCGATGGCCCAGACCGCCGACATCCTCCTCCTGGTCCGGCCCGACTACACCATCTTCGACGAGATGCGGAAGACGCGGGACTTCGAGGTCTACGCCGACATGCGGCTCGCGGGCGTGGGAATGATCGGCGTGGTCCACGCCACCCGCCCCATCGACGCCCTCCAGCGGCTCATCGGGCGCATCGACCTCGGCCTCATCCCGCAGGTTGTGGACACCGTCGTCTTCATCGACCGGGGCCGGGTCGAGAAGGTGGCGACCCTGCGGTTCGTGGTCCGGGTCCCCCACGGCATGGTGGAGGCCGACCTGGCCCGGCCGGTCATCGAGGTGGTGGACTTCGAGACCTCGGAGGTGGAGTTCGAGGTCTACACCTACGGGGAGCAAGTGGTGGTGATGGCCGTCGAGACCCCGCGGAAGAAGAAGGCGCGCGCCTCCCAGGAGAAGATTGCCAAGGAAATCGGCAAATTGGTGAAGGATTTCCGCATCGACGTCAGCGGGGACGCCGCCGTGGTCCACGTGGCCGAGGCCGACGCCCCGCTCCTCCTCGGGAAGGAGGGGAAGGTCCTCGCCCGCCTCGAAGAGAAGTTAGAGGTCCCCATCGACGTGCGGGTCATGAAGCGCGCCCGGGCCCGGCCCGAGTTCGTCCCGGAAATCGAGGAGACCGACCGCCACATGGTCCTCCGCCTCGACGACCTCATCGGGAAGCAGGTGGGGGTCTATGTCAACGGCGAACTTCTCTTCAACGCCACCGTGGGCCGGAAGGGGGACATCCGCATCACCAAGGACTCGCCGGACATCGCGCGCATCCGGGGGGCGCTGGAGAAGAAGGAGCCGGTGCTGGTGCGGCCAGCGGCCGGATAAAAATCCTAAATCCGAAATCCTAAACCCGAAACAAATCCAAATGTCAAAAGTCCAAAATTC
>CAZANW010000078.1:0-7382 GCA_964486625.1 uncultured Halobacteria archaeon | reverse complement strand
AATCCCAGCGGGAACCGCGCCTCCCCCTTTAAAATCTCCCCCGCGTTCCGGAGGGCCTCCCCGGCCCTGTCCAAAGTCGAGGCGTCGCCCTTCGCCTCCTTCCGGAGATTTTCGATGTTTCCCGTGATGTTTTCCACCCCCTCGTCGCCGATGTCCACGGTCCGCCTCACCGTGTCGTCGAGATACCACGCCCGCGCGAGGTAGAGCACCTTGGCGGCCGCCGATTTGTACTGCCCGTCGTTTGCGAACCGTGGGCGGTCGGCAAACCCCGCCGCCCCCGCCGCGACCCCCTCCGACAACTCCGCGCCCACCGCCCGCAGGTAGTCCCCGTAGTGGGTGAGGTTCTCCGGGGTGGTCCCGGGCTTCGTCTTCACGCCCCCGAGGGGGCCGAGGAGCGAGGCCATCTCCTTCAGCGCCTCGGACTCCAGCCAACCCGGGACGTCGGTCCCGACCGTCGGCCGGTTGTAGGAGCCCGACGCCCCGGGGCTCTGGAAGAGGCTCCGCTGCGCGTCGGAGGTCCAGGCGGCGGCCCGGTATTTGTCAAGCGCGTCGGCGAGGTTTGGGTCGGCCTGGCCCCCGTAGGACGAGACCGAGAAAGCGCCCGCCACGTCGGAGCCGCTCCTCCCCGGCAGCCCCGCCGCGGAAAGGTCAAGGTCCGTCCGCGCGTGGTCGGTCGCCACGAAGCGCGCCTCCGCGGAGTCGGTCCGGAACTGGGAGTAGGTAGAGGTCGTCTCTCCGCTCGTCTCGGTGCAGGTCCGGGTGTAGGCGACCGAGCACCGGTCGGCCCCCAGCGCGCCCGGGGGCGCCGCCGTCGCGGAGCAGGAGTGGCCCGCGTAGCGCCAAGACGACGCGCCCGGGCACGCCCCCGCGCTCCCGGCCGCGCTGGAGATTTGGGTTTGGATTTCGGCCGAATAGACCTGCGCCGCGATGGTCCGGACCTGCGCCCGCAGGTCGTTCGAGCGGCAGAGGCCGCACGCATTGGGGCCGTCCTTCACCGCCCGGCAGGAGTCGCGGGCCACCCCCGCCGGGATGTCCGCCCCGGGGCCCAGCGGGCAGACGAGGAACTCGTCGGCCGACTTCGGTAACCGCATCCTCTCCCGCGCCTCGGCCGCGCCGGGACCGGCGAGCAGTTCTTCGAGTTTGGCCCCCGCCTCGACCACCTCGCCCGCCGCCTCCGTGGCGTTCCCCGCCGCCTGGAGCGCCCGCTCGACCTTCCCGGGCAGCAGCGCCCGCAGCGAGCCGGGGTCCACGGACTGGAACTGGAGTCCCTCGTCGAGCAGCAGGGCCGCGTTCAGCACCCTCTCGACGTCGGGGTTCCCCCGGGCGCCGTAGGCGTCGCCCGGCGCGTTGAAGGGGGCCTGCTGCTGCCACCCCTTCACCCACGTTTCCCCGAAGGAGCCCGCCGTGAACCAGCCGAAGACCGGCCCCCACGGCCCGAGGCGGTCGCGGGCGAACTCCTCGGCGAGGTCCCGGACCAGCGGGTGGCGCCCCGGGACGAAGGTCGCGATGCCCGCGGTCTCCGTGCGAACCCCTCCCTTCAGTTTGGGGCTCCGGACCGTGAACTCCACCGGCAGGCGCGCCACCCAGTGGGCCGCGTAGGGGCCCTCTCCGGGGCTCCCGAAAGGGGCCCGGAGAGTCCGGGCGAGAGTCATGTTCACCGGCTCCAGCGTCAGGTTCGTCCAGTTCCCCGGCAGCCGCGCCTCCGCCCCCGAATCGCCCCGGCGGTAGGTGGCGTCGAACCCGGCGAGGTGGTCCGCGAGCAGCGCGAGGGCCCTGCGCTGGACCCGTTCCTCGTTGAAGCGGAAAACGCACTCCCTCAATTCGGCGCACTTCTCCGGGCCCCCCGGGAACCCCGCCACCACCGGCGCCCGCCCCACCTCGGCCGCCGCCTCCTGGACCGACTCCGAAAGCAGGTGCGCCAAATCGGCCTTGGCCGCGGCGAGCAACTCGGCCGACTCGGAGATTTCAGGCTCCCGGGCGGTCTCACGGGCAATCTGCGCGTCGAGTTTCACCATCAGGGCGACGGTGACGATGGCGGCGGAGAGGAGGAGGACGCCAATCGCGGAGAAGGGGACGCGGCCCCGGTCGTCCTTCAGGAGACCCATGGCGGTCGGAGGTGGACGAAGTTGGGAAAAATGGCGCGGCTCCCCTTAAATTCCGAGCCGCCCACTCTCCGGATGGATTTGGAAGGCCACGCGCGCCGCTTCCTCTCCAAGCCCGCCATCGCCGCCGACCTCGCCCACCGCATCCTGGAATGGAAATCCCTCCCCCGCGAGCGCGCCCTCGCCCTCGCGGAAGCGGTCCTGGCCGAGGTCCGGAACACCGAAAAGGTCGGCCCGCCCCTGCGGCCCGAGCCGAGCGGGGTCACCATGGGCCGGTTCGGCGTCGGCTCCCGGGGCGCCGGGGACCAGTTCGCCCACCGGAAACTCGCGGAGGTCATCGGCCCCGCCCGGGCGCTCCTGGGCGCGAAGGAACTCGATGATGCCGGCGTGGTCCGCGTCTCCCGCGGCCCCGGGGTTGCGGTGGCCGTGGACGGCATCCACTCTCGCCTCTCCGACTTCCCACTCCTCGCCGGCTTCCACGCCGCTCGCGCGGCGGTCCGCGACCTCTACGTGACCGGCGCGGCCCCGGTGGCGCTCTTCTCCGACATCCACCTCGCGGACGACGGCGACGTCGCGAAGGTGTTCGACTTCGTGGCGGGGGTCGCGGCCCTCGGCAAGGCGGCGCGCATCCCCTACGTTTCGGGCTCGACCCTCCGCATCGGCGGCGACATGGTGATTGGCGACCGCCTGTCGGGGGGCGTCGGGGCCGTCGGGCTCGTGAAGCGCCTCCTTCCGCGCCGCGCCGCCCGGCCCGGCGACCTCCTGCTGATGACCGAGGGGGCGGGGGGCGGGACCATTTCCGCGACCGCCCTCTACCACGGGAAACCCGAAGTGGTGGAAGAGACGCTCAACATCCGGTTCGCCAAGGCGGCCGAGGCGCTCTTCCGGAGCCCGCTGCTCGCGCGGGTCAGCGCCATGCTCGACGTCACCAACGGGGGCATCCGGGGGGATGCGGCGGAACTGGCGCGGGCGGCCCGAGCGCGGGTCGTGGTGGACCCCGGGGCGTTCCGGGCGCTGGTGAACCGGCGGGTGCTGGCGCTGCTGGACGGATTGGAGATTGACCCCCTCGGGGTCTCGGTGGACTCCCTGCTGGTGGCGGCCCCGCCCGCGGCGGCCCGGGCCTTGCAGGCCCTCTGGAAGAGGCATGGCGTCCCGTCGGGCGTCGTGGGCCGCATCGAGAAGGGCTCCGGCTCCTTCGCTGAGGAAGGAGGCCGGCTGCGCCCCCTCGACGTGAAGTTCCGCGAATCTGCTTACACGCCCGTCAAGAAGGTGGTGGGAGAGGGGCCCCCGACGGATGCAGAGGAGATGCGCGCGAAGGTCGAGGCCGCCGCGCGCCGGGCGATGGAGAGGCGGGATTGGCTGTCGCGGAACGTTCTTAAGTAGCAGAACGTTCTACCAAGTAGAAATGTCAACTTCCATAAAAGTGACCGCCCGGGCCAAGGAGGGGCTCGACCGCCTCCGGGCCGAGATGGTGCTCCGGGGCGAGCGGGTCACCCTCCAGCAACTGGTGGACCGGCTGGTGGATTTCGCGCGGAAGAACCGGGAGCAGTTCATGCCGCGCCGCAAGGGCAGGGACCCCCTGGAGGAGGTCCTTCGGAAACCGCGCGACTGGGGCGTGAGGACTTCTTCCGAGGAGATTGACGAGGTTCTCTACGGGGGCCGTCTGCATTGAGCGCGTTTCTGGATACCGGCCTCTTCGTCGCTTTCCACAACCAGAAGGATGCGCTTCACAGCGAAGCCGCCGGATTGATGCCGCGGGCCCTGAAAGGGGAGTTCGGGGCTCTCTACACTTCGGACCACGTCTTCGCCGAGAGCGTCACCCTGGCCTTGGCCCGTGCGAAGCGCATGGACATGGCCGAAGACATCGGGCGGATGATCCTGGACTCCCCACGCATCACCCTCCTCTACGGCAGCGAAGTCTTCCGGGAGGCGTGGGACGCGTTCCGCCGCTACCGGAAGCTCAGTCTCGCCGACTGCGTCTCCGTCGAACTCATGCGGGCCCACGGGATTGACCGGATTCTGAGTTTTGACCGGGGCTTTGACGGCATCGTGGAGCGGGTGCCGGGAAAGGGATAGTGCGGAGGTCGAGGCGGCGGCCCGGAGGGCGATGAAGCGGAGGGATTGGCTGGCGGCGAAGGTGCGGTAAATTCAAGGGACAAGCAGAGCGGGAAGGTGATGGCGAAGTGTCCGCACTGTAGCGGTGTGCTGACCTCCAACAACTTGCTACAAGAAAAAGTTCATACGGGATTGACCTCAAACCCTTCCGTCATGGCCCCTTGTCCCCATTGTCAGAAACTCCTTGGGTTTTTCACAAGGGGCTCGATTATTTAACCGATTCCTGCTTTGAGGGGTCTCTCGACGGGCCGCGCGCTCGGCACCGGTGCTCGGGCTCGCTTCGCTCGCCCTCGCCAGCGCCGTGGCTCGCCCCTTCGGGGCTCGCCACAAATTGGCGCTGACCGGCGCCTCGCTCGCGCGGCCCTTGCACTCGCAACAGCGAGCGCAGCGCGACGGCGGCCCCCAGCGCCATTTTTGCGACGAGCGCGGAGCGAAGCGACGCGCGAGGAGCGGCGCTGGGCCGAGCGAGCGCAGCGAGCGAGGCCGGGGCCGCCGAGCGCGCGCGAGCGTTCGGGCCCCAGGAATGGCGATTTGGGTCGAAAACGAAGAATGATTGCCAAAGACCTGTTAATCCTCCTTCCACCTCTTCCGTATCTCCACGTAGAGCACCTGCTGCGCATACCCCGCGTTCGGCCCGAACCGCTCCATCGCGAACCCCGACAGCGCGCGGTAGACCGGCCCGGTGATTTCCCCGTCCCGCGCCGCCCGCCAGACCTTCGCGGGCAGCAGGTCGCCGTAGAACTCCGCCAGCGCCCGCGCCGCCCAGACGTCCACCGGGAACGCTTCGAGGTGGTCCATCGAGAAGAGCAGGATGCAGTCGCCCACTTTCTGCCCGACGCCGTAGAGTTCCCGGATTTTTTTCCGCGCCTCCCCGGTCGGCAGCGGCGCGAGGTCGAGCGGGAACCCGCCCGCTACCTGCCGCGCCGCCTCCCGCAGCAGCCGCGCCCGGTAGCCGAGGCCGCAGGCGCGGAGGGTCGCCGGAGAGGCCTTGGCCACGGATTCCGGCGTCGGGAAGCCATGGATTCGGTTTGCCAAAACAGGGCCAAGACGTTCACAGAGCGTCTCCACCGCCCTCCGGATGGCCGGGATGGACTTCCAGGCGGAGCAGATGAAGGAGGCCGCGCACTCCCACGGTTCCTGCCGAAGCAGCCGGAGGCCCCGGTGCTCCCGGAGGAGGGGCCGGAGGCGCGGGTCGGCCTCCAGGGCCCGGTGGACGGCGGCGAGGTTGTCGTCGAACCGGAAGTAGCGGGGCGCGAGGTCCGGCGCCGGGGGCTCAGCCTCGGCCACCAGCCAGCCGCCGCGCACCCCGGCCTCCAGCCGGTGGCCTCCGACCACGCCGTGCCACCGGCCCTCCTCGCGCCGCCACCGGAAGGCCTGGCCCGAGGTCAGGGTCCCGTCCAAATCGAGCGGCCACTCCAGCCGGAACTCCATGGTGAGACTCGCGCGGCTGGAAAAAAAAACCCGCCCCGTCGGGAGAAAAATTCAAAAGCGGCAAAATTCCGGCCAGGAAAAATGGAGAGCGGCGACCCTCGCACTCTCCGACAATAATCCTTTAAGACTGCGACCGCGCGGTTTGTCCGATGGCCGAGTCGCTTCTGATGCGGGACGAGACCCTCTTCCGCCGCCCCGAGCTCTTCGACCCCACGTTCCTCCCCGAGGACAGGAGCGAGATTCTCCACCGGGGCTCCCAAATCGACGGCCTTGCATTCACTCTGAAGCCCGCGGCTCTGGGCCAGGGGCGTCCGGTGAACTCCTTCCTCATCGGCACCGTGGCCACGGGGAAGACCACCGTGGTCCGGACCCTCTTCAAGGAGTTGCAGGAGGAGAACACCCGCTTGGTCCCGGTCTACGTGAACTGCCAGGTGAACGCCACCCGCTACCTGGTGGCCTCCCACATGTTCAAGGCCCTCTTCGGCCACATGCCCCCCCACAGCGGCTACTCCTTCCAGAAACTCTTCGAGCGGGTGGCCAAGCGTCTCGCTGAGGAGAAGAAATCGATGGTCGTGGCCCTCGACGACGTCCAGTATCTCTTCCGGGAGAAGGAGGTGGACCACGTCCTGAACGCCCTCCTCCGGGCCCACGAGGTCCAGGAGGGGGCGACCGTGGGAATCATCGCCATCTACTCCGGGGAGAGACTCGATTACGGGTTCGACGCTCCCGTGGCCTCGGTCTTCGTCCCCGAGGAGATTCGCTTCCCGCGCTACACCCGCGACCAGGTCCGAGATATCCTCGGCCTGCGGGTGAGGGAGGGCTTCTTCCCCGGGGCCATCCCCGACGGCGTCCTCGAACGGGTCGTGGACATCACCACCGAGGCCGGGGACCTGCGGGTGGGCATCGACCTGCTGCGCCGGGCCGCGCTCCGGGCCGAGTCCCAGGCCCGCCGCAAGGTCGAGGTGGCCGACGTGGAGGACGCGCTCGCCAAGAGCCGGAGCCTGCGCACCGCCTCCCTGCTCCACGGGCTCCGGAAGGAGGAAAAGGTCCTCCTCCGCCTCATCGCGGAGAGCGACGCCCGGGCCGGAGACCTGCAGAGGAAGTTCCAGGCCGAGACCCGCCTCGGCTACACCTCCTTCCACGACACCCTGAAGCGGCTGGAGAGCCTCGACTTCGTCCTGGTGAACTTCACCGGCAAGGGGACCAAGGGGCGCAGCCGGCTGCCCCGGCTCCACCCGAAGTTGGCCAAGGACGAGGTCCTCAAGGCCCTTTCGGCCCCCTGAGGCCAGTCACACGATTATTTCCGGCCGGGCTTCCCCGGGATGGACCCGCGGGCCGGGATTCTCGCCGCCGCGGGGACGGCGGCGGGCTGGCTCCTCTTCCTCGGGGTCCAGATGGCGGGCCCCGGGGGGCGGGTCTCGAACGCCCTCGGGAGCGCGCTGGGCCTCCCGGGCGGGGCGCTGCCCTTCGCGCTATTGAGTTTGGGCGTCGCGCTGGCCCTGGCGGCCCTGGGGGCCGTGGCGGGCGCCGGCCTGCGCGCCGGGAAGCGTGCACGGGGGCCATAAATTTTTCAACCGGGGGAAGGGGGAGGGAAATGCCCCAATGGGGGCCGGGGTAGCAAAGCGGTAATGCGCAGGTCTGGAAAACCTGTGTCCCGAAAGGGACGCGTGGGTTCAATTCCCACCCCCGGCGACTGTCTTCCGGGAGGGGCTTCGCCCTCTCTTCCGCGGATTT